>JANXWJ010000257.1 GCA_025351185.1 Candidatus Nanopelagicales bacterium | reverse complement strand
CCGCGCGGACCACACCATCGACAGCCGAGTCAGGTGTGAGGACTGTCGGCGGCCGAGAGACTGACGCGGGACTCGCGCAAGGACGGGTGCTCCTGCCACATCATCTCGGCCATGAATAGGTAGTACACCTGTACTAAGACTTGTCAACCCCGAAACACCATGGTGCATAACTCTTTTCGAGGATTCAGCCATCCACAGCTTGCCCACAGGCAGACGGGAGACGAGCTGTGACGCAGCACAGCACGGACCTCAGCGTCATGACCGCTCCACGGCTGCACCGAGGTTCACAGCACACCGATCGTGATGTCACCGCGCGTGGGGTCCGCTCCGTCGAGGAGCGACCACGGCGCCCGGAAGACGCGTCCAGGAGCCACCGGCCAGGGCACGGTTCGGCGGCCGACGACCCGACCGCCTTGCCGGGCGACGAGGCGCGGGGTCGTGCGATGGTCATCGGCCCAGAGCAGGAGGCGACGACGTGACGGCGCGCCCGCACCGGGTGCGAGCAGTGACGGCGCGACCCATCGGAAGGGTGCGTCGACCAGGATGCGCGCACCGGCCGGCGCAGGCGACGGCGCCCTGAGCCACTGGCGCACAGAGTGTGCGACGTGGCGTCCGTCCAGCGCGCAGATGTCTGCCGTGTCGACCGGGTGCACGACGTTGCCCGCAGCGAAGACACCATCGAGCGACGTACGGAGTGCGCTGTCGACCCGTGGTCCCAGCGTCGCGGGATCGAGGTCGACTCCACCCAGGCGCACGAGCTCGTTGTCGGGGATCCAGTCGGCAGTGAAGACCACGACGTCACACGCGACGGTGCGGCGCTGCCCGCTGCGGGTGTCGAGCACCTCGACCGCCTCGACGCGGTCCCGGCCGACGACGCGCGTCACCCGGGTGCGTGTCGCAACATCAACGCGCAGAGCAACTCTCGCAGGTCCACGCAAGGCGGCATAGGACTCGCCTCGCTCGTGCTCGGTCGTCATGAGCACGGTCGCGCAGCCTGCCTCGCGCAACGTCAGCACGGCCGACCAGCTCACCAGCTCGGCACCGACGACCACCGCTCGTGTGCCGGGCGAACGGTGCTGGAGGTGCACGAGATTCTGCAGCTGGCCGGTCGTCAGCACGCCAGGAGGGCGGTCGCCCGGGACGAGCCGTGCCGACCGCGGCCGCTCGCGGGCACCCGTCGCGATCACCACCGCATCACCGTGCACGAGCAGCCGTCCCTGCGGGCTCGTGATGGCAAACGTGCGGTCGCCGGCCCAGCCGGTGACGGTCGACTCGGTCCGGATCTCGGCACCAGCCTCCCGGGCTGAGGCGACGAGTCGTCGTGCGTACGCCGGTCCGCTGGTCACCCTCCGCAGATCGCGCACTCCATAGCCGAGGTGGTCGCTGTGGCGCGGGATCCCGCCGGCCTCGGTCTCACGGTCGAGGACGACGACGTGAAGGTCACGTGCGAGCTCGCGCGCTGCTGTCAGTCCGGCCGGCCCACCGCCCACGATCACAACGTCGGCATGCACGTCCGCGTGCACCTGCGCCGACGCCTCGAGCTGTGGCGGCGCTGTCACGTCGCTCCACCACTATGGGTGCGGCCGACGAGCGACTCCTCGAGCAGCCGTGTCACCTCGGCCCCGCAGTAGAACCCCTGGCAGCGGCCCATGAGGGCGCGGGTCCGGCGCCGCAGCCCGTCGACGTCGCTCGGCGGGATGGTCGAGGCGAAGGCGTCGCGCATCTCACCTCGCGTGACGCGCTCGCAGAAGCACACCACGCGGCCGTAGTCGGGGTCGTTCGCGATGAGCGCGCCGTCTGCGTGCGGGCGAAGGAACGCCTCGCCGATGTTCGGCATCCTCGGGACCGCCGGCAGGTCGGCGCGCACAACCGTCGTCATCCCTTGGGCTGCAAGGAGTTCCACGACGTGCTCAGCAAGCGCCATCGAGGCGGTGAGCCCGGTGCTGCGGACTCCTCCCAGGACGAGGTAGCGCTGCGCAGCATCGACGTCGACGACGTAGTCGTCGTGCTCGGTCGCGGCGCGCAGACCGGCATACGTCGCCGTCACCTCCTCCTCGAGCAGCGCCGGCATCAGCGTGCGGCCCTTGCCGAGGAGGAAGTCGATGCCGGCCTCGGTGGTGCCGGTCGCTGAGCGGTCCTCGATGTTCTCCGAGGTCGGACCGAGCATGACGTTGCCGTAGATCGTCGGGCTCACGAGCACACCCTTTCCGCGGGAGCTCGGCACCGGCAGCACGATGTGGTCGACGAGGCGGCGCGCGAGCTTGTCGAACACGAGCAGCTCACCGCGACGAGGCACGACGGTGAAACGGTCGTGCCCGAGAGCCCGATCTACGACGTCACCGCCGAGACCGGCGGCGTTCACGACCCAGCGCGCGGTGATGTCGCCCGCATCGGTGCGCAGGGTCGTGGCGGCCGCACCCACGTCGACCCCGGTCACTCCGCGACTCAGCAGCAGCGTCGTCCCGCGGTGGACGGCTTCGGTCGCGAAGGCGAGGGCCGCGGTCCAGGAGCAGACGATCGACTCGTCCGGGATCACCAGGCCGCCCAGTGCACCCGGGCCCAGAGCAGGGACGCGGCGGTAGACCTCGTCGGCGTCGATGAGGAGGCTGTGGTCGTAGCCGTTGGAGACCGCCTTGGACGCCAGCTTCGGCAGCGTCGCGAGCTCCTCGTCGGTCCACGCCACCAGCACCGCACCCGTGCGCTCCACGGGGATACCGGCGTCGACGGCGTAGGCCGACAGGAGCTCATAGCCTCGACGGACGAGCCTCGACTCGAGAGTGCCGGGTGTCGTGTCGAAACCCGTGTGCAGGATGGCGGTGTTGGCCTTGCTCGTGACATCGCCGATGTCAACACGCGCCTCGATCAGCGCGACGTCGAGCCGTCGACCGTCGAGCGTGCGTCCGCTGAGCTCACGGGCGACGGCGCAGCCGACGATGCCGCCGCCGACCACTGCGACGTCATACGTCGTCACGCCATGACCTCTCGCGCTTGGCCCCACTGCAGCGCGACCGCCTCACGCCATCGACCGAGGTGCTCCTCGGCACGGTCGGGCGACCACTGCGGCTCGTAGGTCATCGACGGTGACCAACCACCCACCACGTCGGACACCGACTGCGATGGATCGAGGCCGATGACTGCGGCAGCAGCAGCGCCGAGTGCGGTGGCATCGGCTGACGGATAGACGTCGACAGGCACCTGCGCGAGATCCGCCTGCGCCTGCATGAGGAAACGTGAGCGGGTCAGCCCACCGTCGACCCGGAGTCGGCGAACGGGCTCATCGACGTCGGTCGAGACGACGGCGAGCAGGTCGACGACCTGCGCTGCGACCCCGCGGAGCACCGCCGCGACGATGCCCCCACGATCTGTCGCGAGTGTCAGGCCGTGAAGAGAGGCTGTGGCGTCGCTGCGCCACCACGGTGCCGCGAGTCCGGCCAGAGCGGGGACGAAGAGCACGCTCTCATCCGGGTCGACTCCGGCGGCGGCATCGACCTCGTCGGCGCGCGCGATCACGCCGAGGTCGACGAGCCACCGCACGGCCGATGCGGCGGTGTAGACCTGCCCATCGAGGCAGTAGGCCGTCTCGCCGCGCAGTCGTGAGGCGACGGAGGTCGTGAGGCCGGACTGCGAGCGTGTCGGCGTCACACCAGTCGAGGTCAGCAGGAACGCACCGGTGCCAAAGGTGCACTTCGTCTCGCCCGGCGCCCGGCAGTCCTGCGCGAGCAGAGCGGCCTGCTGGTCGACGAGCAGGCCGACCACCGGCACCTCGACGCCGAAGGCCGACGTCGTGCCGATGACCTCGTCGCAGGACACGAGACGCGGCAACGCCTCGTCACCGAGACCGAAGACTGCAAGCATCTCCGGCGACCACGTGACGGAGTCGAGATGGAGCAACAGGGAACGGCTGGCCGTCGTGACATCGGTGACGAGCTCACCAGTGAGCTGGCGGAGCAGCCAGCTGTCAGAGGTCGTGACGACGCCCTCGCGCGTGAGATGCCGTCGCACCCAGGCCATCTTGGGTGCGCTGAAGTAGGGGTCGAGGACAAGTCCGGTGACAGCTGACACGCGTTCGGCGTGGTCAGCGAGGTCGGCGCACACCGACGCTGCTCGGCTGTCCTGCCACACGATCGCCGTGGTGAGCGGCTCCCCCGATGCGGGGTCCCACGCCAGGACCGTCTCGCCCTGGTTGGCGAGGGCGACCGCGTCGATCGCACCACCCGCGGCGTCGACGGCTCGACGACCGGCGTCGAGCACGGAGGTCAGCAACGCCGCAGGATCGTGCTCGACCCGACCGTCGGACAGATAGGTGGGTCGTAGGCCCTCGGTGACGGACGCGACAACCCTGCCGTCGTTGACGACGATCGCGGTCGTGCCCGAGGTGCCCTGATCGATCGCGAGCACACGCACGTCGGCACCTCCTCGGCTCGCGAATCACAGACGCCCCGATCCAACCACGACCCGCGTTCGCCCTCTCGAGCGTGGTGATGGTCAGGCTGTGGCTACGCGGCCTTGCCGGGTGGGTTGGCTACGGCGCCACCGTTGCTCGCCGCGCGCCCGCCGGTCTCGACCGGAACTCCGTCGACGGGTGAGCCGTACTCCGGGGAGTAGGTCCTGCTCACCCGGAAGGTGTCGACGAACTTCTGGAGTCGCGGGTCGTCCGGCGTCTGCACCTGCACCTGGTAGCCCCACGAGCTGATCACGATCGGCGCGGGAAGGTCCGGCGTTGCCCACGGGCTCATGAGGACGTAGCGGTTGGCCTGTCCGGCGGGAGAGCCCCCACCCGACTCGGCGATCATCGACTGCTTGGCGACAAAGGCGGTGAGAGCGGCGACCTGGTCTGCCGGAAGCGTCGAGGAGTAGGTGATCCAGACGCCGCCGTGCTCCATCACGTGCACGCCTCGCTCCGTCGTGACGGGTGCGGTGTAGACACCGGCGTTGACCCAGATCGGCGAGTGCTGACCACCGACGGGCGGGACCACTGCGTAGGTCACCGGCCCGTCCACGTGGTCGTGTGACAGCGTGCCCGGACCTGGGGTGCCGGGACCCGGATAGCCGGCCGTGTCCCAGGCAAGGAGGCCATCGATCCCGACATCCGGTGCGGTGACCTTCGCGGGCACCGTCTGCGACGTCACGGCAGTGCCGGTGACAGGCGCGGGCAGGATCTGGTCGG
The DNA here is from genome assembly GCA_025351185.1 of Candidatus Nanopelagicales bacterium. GTDB lineage: Bacteria > Actinomycetota > Actinomycetes > S36-B12 > CAIYMF01 > Longivirga. The sequence goes on along the minus strand of JANXWJ010000257.1, from coordinate 8,299 downwards.
ACGGCGATGCCGACGTTGTGGGCGACGCGGTGTCCGACGACGCGCTCCCCCTCGTACCGAGGAACACCGCCACGGCGATGATCGCGACGAGCACGAGCAGCCCACCCGCGAGGAGCATGCGGCGCGTGCGCCCCTGCTTGGCGAGGTCAGCCTGGAACGCTGCCGCCTTTTCCTGTCGGTCTCGCTTGCCCTTGTCTGCGTCAGTCACTACACGAGACTAAACGGACTGCCCATGCCGGCGCTGCAGCGACCCGCGCACGAGTCACCCGTCGAGGCGCGCGCCGTGAGCGCCAGGCACCAGCGCGAGCACCCGATCAGCGACGAGGGTCGCCTCCCCGGCATCGTGCGTGACGTGGACGACGGGTACGCCGAGGGAGCGCAGCAGGTCGCGCACCTCGACGCCGAGGCGATCGCGCAGGTCCCGGTCGAGCGCGCCGAAAGGCTCGTCGAGCAGCAGCAGCCGGGGACGGGCCGCGAGAGCACGCGCGAGCGCGACGCGCTGCGCCTGGCCACCGGACAGCGTGTCGACCGGCCGCTCACCCATGCCTGTGAGGTCGACGAGCTCGAGGAGACGGTCGACCTCACGCCGCCGCTCCGCCTCGGACACCCCCGCGACGTCGAGGCCGTACCCGACGTTGCCAGCAACATCGCGGTGCGGAAACAGCACGGCGTCCTGGAAGACCAGGCCGATGCGCCGTCGGTGTGCCGGGACATCACCGATGTCGATGCCGTCCCAGGTGACCACGCCGGCGTCAGGAGCCACGAGACCGGCGACGACGCGGAGCAGCGTCGACTTGCCCACGCCGCTCGGACCGAGCAGCGCGACGGCCTCGTCGGGCGCGACGTGGAGCGAGACATCCTCGAGCACGCGACGTCCACCAAGGCTCACCGAGACACCCGCCACACCCAGTCCCTGGAAGGCTGCCTGGCTGCTGACGCCGCGCGGGTCCGCCGAAGGACTCATAGCGATCCCGACCCTGGCGTCCGCAGCCGCTCGGTCGCGATCACGGCGAGCGCGGTCACCACAACCAGCACGACCGAGAGCGCGGCTGCCTGGCCGGAGTTGACCTCGCCGGGGCGAGCGAGCAGGCGACCGATCTGGACCGGCAGGGTCGGTGCGTCAGCACGCGCGAGGAAGGAGGTCGCGCCGAACTCCCCGAGTGACACCGCAGCCGCGAACCCTGCGCCGACACCGAGTGCCCGAGACAGGACCGGAAGGTCGACGGATCGCCAGCTGCGTCCGGGCGAGGCACCGAGCGTGGCCGCCACCTCGCGCAGCCGCGGGTCCATCGCACGCAGGACCGGGAGCACCGTGCGCACGACGAGCGGGATCGCAACGAGCGCATGGCCGATCGGCACGATGATGGCGCTGCCGCGCAGGTCGAACGGCGGCGTCGCAAACGTGATGAGGAGCCCGAACCCAACGGTCACAGCACTCGTGCCGAGGGGCAGCGTGAGCGCGGAATCGAGTGCGTCGCCCCCACGCCGCGCGTAGGCGACGGCACACGCTGCGGCCCCTCCGACGAGGACGGCGACGAGCACGGTGACGACGGCGTACGACAGCGAGACCCGCAGCGACTGCCACGCCGCGACATCGCGCGTCGACGGGCCATCGACGCTGAGCGCACGCCACCAGTCCAAGCCCCATCCGTCACCGACCCGCAGCGACGCCCGCGCCAGCGCCAGCAGCGGCAGCGCGACGAGCCCCGCCTCGACGAGAGTCACGCCGAGCAGCACACGATCTGCGGTCGATCGCGTCGGGCGACGCGCCACCCCCGAACGCGAGAGTCGCTGCCGCACGGTGAGCCGGCGCTGCAGTCTCGTCGCGACCACGATCACGATAAGCACGGCGCTCATCTGGAGCACGCACAGCATCGCCGCTCCGGGGAGGTCGAAGAGCTGGACCGTGCGCCGGTAGATCTCGACCTCGAGCGTGGTGGTCGTGGGTCCTCCCAGGACCAGCACGACACCGAACGAGGTGAAGGTGAACAGGAAGACGAGGCCGGCGGCCGCCAGGACCGCAGGGCGCAGGAGCGGCCAGGTCACCGTGCGCCACACCGTGATCGGGCCCGCCCCCAACGTGCGCGCAGCCTGCTCGTAGCGGTCGTCGAGGTGTGCCCAGAAACCCCCCACCACCCGGATCACAACCGCGAGGTTGAAGAAGACATGAGCGATGAGGATCGCTGCCAGAGTCCCGTCCCACGCGGCTGGGAGCAGCGCGCGGAAGGATGCACCGACGACCACCGTCGGCAGCACGAAGGGCACCGTGAGGAGTGCGAGCACGAGTCGTCGACCCCGAAAGTCCAAGCGCTGCAAAGCATACGCCGCGGGCAGCCCGACGGCGAGCGTGAGCGCCGTCGAGAGCACGGCCTGCATCGTCGTGAAGCCCACGATGCGCCAGGTGGCCGCCGACAGCAGCACGTCGGCGCCGCGGGCCGACAGGCTGTGAGAGAGCACGGTGACCAGCGGCCAGGCGAAGAAGACCCCGATGAAGATGACAGGAAGCCAGCCGAAGACCCGACCCTGCGGTGGCTGGATGCATGGCTGTCGGCCCGTCGGCGTGACCTGCACGCCGACGGGCCCACGGAGGCTGTCGAGGACGGTCAGCGCAACGTCACCTGGTCCCACGTCTCGATCCACGTGCTGCGCTTCGCATCGATGACAGCCGGATCCAGGGTCAGCGGCGCAGCGGGCACCGCGGCGAAGTCGGTGAAGACCTTCGGCAACGGCGTGCCAGGAACCGCCGGGTCCACGAACATCGACAGGGGCACGTCGGCCTGCACCGCGGGCGAGAGCAACCAGTCGACCACCGCGCGTGCGGCCAACGGGTTCGTCGTCCCGCGGAGCACTCCGGCGTACTCCACCTGGCGGAAACAACCGTCAGTCATCACCGACGTCGATGGCTTGGTCGGCTTGGGGTCAGCGGCGTAGACGATCTCGGCGGGAGGGCTCGAGGCGTAGGACACGACGATCGGCCGGTTGCCCTTCCCTCCCGCGGAGAAGGTGTCCTCGTAGGCCTCGGTCCACCCGTTGACCACCTTGATCCCGTTGGCCCGCAGCGCTTTCCAGTAGTTGGAATATCCGTCCTCGCCGTAGCGAGCAACCGTGGCGAGGAGGAACGCGAGACCTGGCGATGATGTCGCGGCGTTCTCCACGACGAGCAGGTCCTTGTACGCCGGCTGCGCGAGGTCATCGAGCGTGGCGGGCTTTGCGATCTTGTTCTTCGCGAACCACGCGTCGTCGAGGTTGATGCAGACGTCGCCGTAGTCGACCGGAGTCACGGCGTTCTGTGTCGCCACCGACAGGGCCGCAGGCACGGTCGCCGCGTTGGGCGAGACGTAGGGGTCGAACACGTCCGCCGTCAGCGCCCGCGAGAGCAGGGTGTTGTCGACGCCGAAGAGGACGTCGCCCTCCGGATTGCCCGCAGTGAGCGCCGCCTTGTTGACGACCTCACCAGCGTCACCCTGGCTGATCAGCTTGATGGTGATGCCCGTCTTCGCCGTGAAGTCGGTGAGGAGCGACTTCGTCAGGGCGAAGGAGTCGTGCGTGACCAGCGTGACGGTGGTGGGTGCGAACGACGCCGGCACCGGCGTGGCCGGGGCAGCGGACGACGAGATGGCCACGGGGCTGGTCGTGCTGGAAGTGGCGGAGGCGCCGCACGCGGCGAGCGACCACGATGTCGCGATGAGCACCACGACCGCTGCGCGCCGCGACGCGACGGTGCGGATGGAGCCGAGCGGTCGTGCGCGGACACACGTTCGTGAGATGTCAGGGGCGTGCATGAGGACCATCCCTCCGCCGGCATTACCCGGATCAGGTTCGAGGGTCGGTGGCGGTCGGCCACCCTCTCAGCCCGGCGTTCCTCCGAGCTCCCCTGGCGTGTGCAGTTGAGACCCACAGCGTACGCCGCCGCGCCTCCCTCGGCATCCGCCGGGCGCCTCAGCCCGCGACGCCGCCGAAACTGGTGCTCCAGCGAGCCTGACTCGGCGCGCCCTCGGCTGACAGGACCGTCAGGAGTCGGGCGCCTCGGCGGACTCGGAGGTCTCGGCCTTGCGCTTCTCACGCTCGAGGCGGGCCTTGACGACGAAGGCGTACTGGTCGACGTAGCCGAGCTTGCCGTGCTCGACCAGGGCGTCGCGGATGACGGCTGTCATCTCCTCGCCGCTCATCGAGCGTGGGTCGACGGGCAGCCGATCGGAGAGCCGGACCCGGGCCAGGGTGCGCGCACCGGCGGTGTCGTCGTAGGTCGTCGCGATTGCGTGCACCGGCACATCGGGGTTTGCCTCCAGCAACGGGATGAGCACGCGCTGGTGCAGCCGATAGAGGCTCGTCGGGTCAGGGCCACGGGTGCCCTCGGGGTAGATGCCGACCCGGTTGCCGTCGGCCAAGGTGCGCGAGGCCATGTCGAGCGCCCATTCGGTGCACGCCTCGTCGCCGCGACGCAGCGGGATCTGCCCCATCCAGCGGAAGAAGATCGCCGACTTCCCCTCGAACCACTCGGCTTTCGTGAACGCCGTGACACGCCACCGGGTGCTCATGACGGCGACGATGGGGTCATACGTCGAGAGGTGGTTGCCGACGAGGATCGCCGGGCCCGGAGCCACGTTGGCTGCGCCGACGAGGTCGACCTTCACCTTCGTGCGCAGGACCTGCATCCCGGCGACGGCGAGACGGTAGGTGCGAGCGCGGCCGGGCCGGCCGACGCGTACGCCGGGGTAGAGCGTGGCCGCCTGGGCCAGCGCAACGTCATAGCCCGCAGCGTCAGTCATGCGGATTATCATCGGCCACCGTCGCACGGAATGCGAAACGGCCACCTGCGGGCGGCCGCTTCCTACGGTCGGACCCAGCGCAGGTCACGGTTGGCTCAAGACTCACGACGCCGAAACACCGGCCCCGACCGTGGCCGAGCGATACAGCTCGACGACATCTGGGGCAGGTGCTCGGGTCAGCCGCGGCGCTCGTTGACGGCCCGCTTGATGAGGAAGATCGGCAGGATGAAGGCGGCGATCGCTCCGAAGATCCAGATGATGAGCGCCGCGAGGGTCCAGGTGCCGATCCCGCCGGAGACCGACAGCGACGACGACGCGATGTTCGTGACGAACAGTGCGACGAGGCTCGACACGATGCCCACGCCACCGCTGAAGGCTGACGCGTTCTTCTCGACCATGCTGGCGATCAGCGGCGACAGGATCGCCTGGATGACGGCGAAGATGCCCGCCACCCAGAGGTAGGTGATCCAGCCGCTCACCTCGAACTTGTCACCCAGGATCACGTCGGCGGCGACGATGCCGATGAAGGCCGAGATGAAGTAGATCACCAGTCGGATCAGGAAACGGATCACGCGGGGACGTTAGCGCCCGCGACCGGTGGCTCGGGGGCGGTATGACCAAGTTCGTGACTCCGCCGCACAATCCGCTCCGACCGCCACGCCGCCGTCCTCGGTCCCCTGGCAGCGGTCGCTAGGGTCGCGACATGGCCACCACTCGCGTCGCGGTCCTGCTCCGAGGGGTGAACGTCGGTCGCGCCAAACGGATCGCGATGTGCGACTTTTCGGCGCTGCTCACCGATCTCGGCATGACTGACGTCACGACCCTGCTCAACTCCGGCAACGCGGTCGGCTCGTGGTCGGGACCGATCCCTCCTCTGGGTCGCAAGGTGGGCGCGGCGATCGAGGCACGACTCGGGTTCAGCTGCGATGTGATCGTCCGCACCCGGGCGCAGATGGATGCCGTGATCGCGACCGATCCGCTCGGCGCCGTGGCGACCAACCCGAGCTGGTATCTCGTGACCTTCCTCGGGTCGGCTCCGACGGCCGACGCCGTGGCACGTCTCGCCGTGATGGACCTCGCGCCGGATCAGTGGGTGCTCGAGGGCCAGGAGCTCTACGTCTGGATGCCGCAGGCGGTGAATGCGAGCCCTGTCGGGAAGCAGTTGGCGAAGGGCGTGCTCGGCGTGCCGTGGACGGGTCGCAACTGGACCACGGTCACCAAGCTGCGCGATCTCCTGTGACGGGTTCCTGCGACAAGCCCACCGGTGCGCGGGCCGCGACCGGCTCCGATGAGTACGCCGACAGCATCCGCTTGTCGTGAGCCGCGTCAACGGCGCAGCAGGACCGCACGCGCACGCGACCGCGGATCGCCCCGATCACGAGAGCGACGGCCGGCAGCACCACGATCACACCCAGCACCCAACGCATGGGTCCGACCCTACGTCTCGCGCTGCTGCCGCCGCGAGACGCTGGTCGGGTTGAGATCGACCAGTGGGCTAGTCCTCGAGGACGGCGTACTCCAGGACCAGTGCCCGAGCGCCATCCGACAGGAGGGTGACCCGTCCGTCGGCCGCCCCGGCGTCGATGGTGAGCGGACCCGCGAGGGTCTGCAGGAGACGGTGCTCCTGGTCCATGGCGTCGGGCAGCCCGGCCATCATCGTCGAGCCGAGCATCCCGAAGGTGATCTGGTCGCCGACGATCTCGTACGGGCCGAAGACCCGGTTGATCGTGGCCCGACCGGTCACCCGCCCGTCGCCGCCGAAAGTGAGCTCGGCGCTCGGCGCCTCGAGCGTCGGCCTGCCGCCGATCTCCACGACCCGGAAGGTCTGACCGACGAGCGGGGTGGGGGGCGCGTCATCACTCATGGGCCGATCCTGGCACCCGCTGCGCGGTGCCCACGCTGGTTCTGCTGAGCAGGCGTCGTGAGCCGGCACTCCGATAGCGCCAGCGCGGGCTATGGACCGCGCAGGCGCTGTCGGTGCACAGGTCAGCGGCGGGTGACCCACGGTGCGGAACGCTGGGCGACGCCCACGCGTCGTGCAGGTGTGGAACTCACCCGCCGCCAGGTCCGCTGTGCTGGCGAGCGGGGCGCTCGCTGTGTGCTGGATCGGGACCGACACGACCTCGTCCTCGGCCACCGCAGCGACAACCGCGGCGGGGGCACCCCCCTCATCAGCCCTCGCCGCGGCCACCACGGCGTCGTCCACCCCGATCCCGACCCAGACCCAGACGGCGGTCGCGGCGGCGCTGCCCTCGACGCACAGGTGGGTCGCGGGCGGTCGCGGCGGCGCTGCACTCGACGCACAGGTGGGTCGCGCGCAGCGGCGAGGTCGAGTCGTCGGTGAAGGCCCGAGCGACCGCACTCATCGAAGCGGTGGGTGCCTGGACCGAGAGTCGCGGCGATCTCAACTCGGCCCGGGCACGCGCCCGGGCGGCCGGCTTCGCGCCGGGGCTGGCCGACGCGCTCGCACCGTTGCTCGGGTCGCAGCAGAGCGCCGTCGTCGCGGTGCGCGACGCGCAGTACGGCGGGATCCTCACCAGCTCCTCGAGCGTCCTGGTGGTGGCCGACCATTGGCGCGCGGAAGCCGACGTCCTCGTGACGGCCGCCTCAACCACTGAGCTGTCGCAGCACCACCCCCACCGACCGCGTCGCACCAGATCGCCTCCCTGAGGACAGCCACTGACCTGGAGCGACGCACCGGAGCGGCGCACGCGCGAGGTCCACGATCTTGGTGACCGCGAGACCTACAGTCGATGAGTGACCATGACGGACCAGGGCGACGCCATGCCCGGGCCCGGCATGCCGTCGGCGCCGACCGTCATCCTCGACCGCCCGCGAGTCCACGCTCCGCGTCGACCGCGACTGACCTACCGCCGCGACATCGATGGGCTGCGCGCGATCGCGGTGGTCCTCGTCGTCCTCTTCCACGCCGGCCTCGGAGCCGTGCCCGGAGGGTTCGTCGGAGTCGACGTCTTCTTCGTGATCTCCGGCTTCCTCATCACCGCCCTGCTCGTCGACGAGCTCGACCGCAGCGGCACGGTGTCGCTGTCCGCCTTCTACGCCCGGCGCGTACGCAGACTCCTGCCGCTGTCGGCGCTCGTGCTCGTCGTGACGGCGTTCGCGTCGGCCGCGATCCTGGTGCCGCTCGCGCATCAGTCGGTCGCCGACGACATCCGCGCAGCGGCGCTGTGGATGTCGAACTGGCACTTCGCCGCCGGCTCGACGCAGTACATGGCCAGCACCGCACAGAGCCCGGTGCTGCACTACTGGTCGCTGTCGCTCGAGGAGCAGTTCTACGTCGTCTGGCCGCTCATCATCCTGCTCGTCGTGCGCTCCGCAGGGCGCTGGAGCCCGATGGCACGACGACGTCTCGCGACTTCGCTGGGCGCCGTGCTCGCCACGACGCTGCTCATGTCGATCCTCCTCACCTCGTCGCTCGGCCCATGGGCCTACTTCGGGCTGCAGACCCGCGCCTGGGAGCTCGCACTCGGTGCGGCCCTCTCGATGGCGGTCGCGCGACTGGTCGAGCT
>JANXWJ010000007.1 GCA_025351185.1 Candidatus Nanopelagicales bacterium | reverse complement strand
CGTAGTCCACGGCGTCGAGGGCGGTGAGGATCTTGTCGCGCTCGATGTCCTTCTGGATGAGGTCCGTGGCCCGGCCAGTGTGACGCGAGAGGATGCTCTCCATCTCGGTACGCATGCGCAGCAGCTCGTTGGCCTGGATCTCGATGTCGGTGCCCTGGCCACCACCCTCGGTGTAGGGCTGGTGGATGAGCACGCGGGCGTGCGGCAGCGCATAGCGCTTGCCGGGCGAGCCCGACGCGAGCAGCACAGCAGCGGCGGACGCCGCCTGGCCCAGGCACACCGTGGTGATGTCGGGCTTCACGAACTGCATCGTGTCGTAGATCGCCGTCATGGCGGTGTAGCTGCCGCCCGGGCTGTTGATGTAGATCGAGATGTCGCGGTCGGGGTCCATCGACTCCAGGCACAGCAGCTGAGCCATGACGTCGTCGGCGCTCGCGTCGTCGATCTGCACGCCGAGGAAGATGATGCGCTCCTCGAAGAGCTTGGAGTAGGGGTCGTAGCGCTTGTAGCCCTGAGCGGTGCGCTCCTCGAACTGCGGGAGGACATAGCGGGCTTCAGGAGCGGAGTAGCCGCCGGCCATCAGGCCAGGGTTCAGGTGCGGGGTCACGTTCTGGAACATGTGAGTCGATCTCCTCGTCAGGCCGTGCCGCCGCCGCCAGCGACGCCCTGTGCGGACGTCACGACGTGGTCGACGATTCCGTAGTCCTTGGCCTCCTCGGCGGAGAACCACTTCTCCCACTCGGAGTCCTCGACGATGCGCTCGACGGGCTGTCCGGTGTGGAACGCGATGAGCTCGGCCATCGACTTCTTGATGAGCAGCATCTGCTCGGCCTGCTTCTGCACGAGCGACTGGACGCCACCGAGGCCGCCGAGCGGCTGGTGCATCATGACGCGAGCGTGCTTGAGGGCGTAGCGCTTGTTGGCGGCGCCGGCGGTGAGCAGGAACTGCCCCATGGAGGCGCACATCCCGAGGCCCAGCGTCGCGACGTCGTTGGGGACGAACTGCATCGTGTCGTAGATCGCCATGCCGGCCGAGACGCTGCCGCCGGGAGAGTTGACGTAGAGGAAGATGTCCTTCTCAGGGTCTTCCGCGGAGAGCAGCAGCAGCTGCCGCACGATGTCGTTGGCCATCTCGTCGCGGACTTCACCCTCGAGGAAGATGATCCGCTCTCGGAGCAGTCGCTCCTTGATCGAGTCGGTGTAGCCGGACACGCCAGCCCCGGGTCCTCGATCGGTCCAGGTACCGCTCACGGTGTTCCTCCTGCATTCCTAGTCGTCGAGCTCAGACGTCGAGCCGTGGTCGTCCTCGTCTCGCGTGATCGACCCTAACCACAGAACACCCCCGTGCCATCCCGGGCACAGGGGTGTTCGCCGTAGGCGTGACGACCGGTCGTCACCTCAGCGTGGGCCGCGGGTCAGACGTCGGCTCGAACGGGTCAGGGGGTCAGTCGTGGTCGTGACCCTCGTGGTCGTCGTGGTCGTCGTGGTCGTGACCCTCGTGGTCACCGAGGTCGGCGACGGGGAGGTCGGCAGGGTCGAGGGCGCCGAGGTCGACGACGGCTCCGGTCGTGTCGAGCACCGTGGCGTGCTCGAGGACGTGGGCCAGCGCCTTGGCGCGACGTACCTCACCGACCGCTGCGGGCACCTGTCCGGCGTTGACGAGCTCCTGCGCGAACTGGTCGGGCGACATGCCATAGCGCGGCGCCTGCTGAACGAGCCAGGCGGAGAGCTCGGCCTCGGACACCGAGAGCTGCTCGGTGTCGGCGATCCGGTCGAGGACGAGCTGGCTCTTGAGGGAGTCGCGGGTCTGCGTCTCGAACTCGGCGCGGTGCGCGTCGTCACCGTGGCCGTCGGCGAAGTGGTCGTCGACCTGCTGGGTGATGACGCCCTCGGGCAGCGGGATCTCGGTGGCGGCGAGGAGCGCCTCGGCGACCTTCTCGCGGGCGGCGTAGCCCTGCTCGAGCAGCTTGACGCGACCGACGCGGGTGCGGACGTCGTCGCGCAGCTCCTCGATCGTGTCGAACTCGCTGGCGAGCTGCGCGAAGTCGTCGTCGGCGTCGGGCAGGACGCGCTCGCGCACCGTGGTGACGACGACGGTGACGGTGATGTCGCGGCCGTCGTACTCGCCGGCGTCGGGGGTGAAGGTGAATGTGCGGCTGTCGCCAGCAGCTGCGCCGTCGACGGCCTCGTCGAAGCCCGGGAGCATGCCCTCGGTGCCGAGCTCGTAGGACAGCGCCTTGGCGTCGAGGTCCTCGACCGACTCACCGTCGGTCTCCCCGGTGATGTCGAAGAGCAGGACGTCGCCGGTGGTGGCGGCGCGCTCGACGGTGGTGAGGGTGCCGAAGCGGCTGCGCAGGGCGTCGAGCTGGGTGCTGACGTCGTCGTCGGTGACGTCGGTCGGGTCGACGACGACCTCGATCGAGTCGTAGGCCGGGACCTCGAACTCGGGGACGACGTCCATCTCGGCGGTGAACTCGAGCGGCGCAGCATCCTCGAACGTCGTCACGTCCACGTCGGGACGGCCGAGCAGCTTGATCTCGTTCTCACGCAGAGCAGCATCGAGGTTGTCGTTGATGGCGTCGTTGATCGCCTCGTCGAGGACCGCGGCACGGCCGACGCGCTGGTCGATGACGCGGTTGGGGACCTTGCCCTGACGGAAGCCGGGCACCGTGATCTGGCTCGCGATGCGCTTGTAGGCGGCATCGAGTGCCGGCTTCAGCTCCTCGAACGGGACCTCGACGGTGAGCTTCACCCGGCTGGGTGACAGGGTCTCGACGGCGCTCTTCACAGGGATCGGTGCTCCTGGTTCGGGGTGCTGGCTCAGCAGCGCTGGCCTGCGGCGGGCGGGACGGCGTGCCTGCGTGGGCGGGCACTTGCGCGTGATGTCAGACGGTGAGGTCCTCGATCGCGGCTCAGGGTCAGGACCTCGAGCCAGTCGGGGCGGGGAGAGTCGAACTCCCGATCTCCTGCCCCCAAAGCAGGCGCGCTAGCCACTACGCTACGCCCCGCGGCGCCTTCGGAAGTCTAGTGGACTACCCCCGCAGCTCCGACCGGCCAACGGGCCACCCCTGGCGCTGTGGAATCATGGTCTCCACGCGCCCCCCGGCGCGGCACGCGGGTGTAGCTCAATGGTAGAGCCCCAGCCTTCCAAGCTGGCCATGCCGGTTCGATCCCGGTCACCCGCTCCACCGTGGAGACCCCTGCTGAGCAGGGTTTCTTTGATTCTACCTACCTGGGCGGCCGGGCGGGAGTGCCGCTGAGTGCCCCCTCGCGCCCCCTAC
>JANXWJ010000302.1 GCA_025351185.1 Candidatus Nanopelagicales bacterium | reverse complement strand
GTGGCCGACGTGGCCATGCTGACCTTGGCAGTGAAGGTGCCCGACGCGTCCGGGCAGGGGTTGATCTCGACCTTGACCCGGACCTTTCCGGTGACACCGTTGGCCGTCGTCTCGACCGACCAGTCCATGGTGGCCGTGCCGAGCATGCCGTCGAGGTTGAGCGTGCTCTTGTCAGCACCTCTGTCGTCGACCTTGGCGTCGTGGGCGGGCGGATCTCCCGGCTTCAGGTCGTTGGTCGCGGTCACGACCCCTTCGGCCGACATCTGACCCACCATCCAGCCCGCGAAGATCATCCCGCCGAGCGAGGGGGTGTCGGCGGTGCGAGCGCGACCGCCGAACTTGCCCGCGTAGCCCGAGGTGGCGCGGAACCTGGTCACGCGACCCACCATCGCCGTCGTCATCGCGGTGTAGGCCTGTGTCGCCCTGTCCGGTCCCCCGAGCGCCTTCTCGAGTCCCGACAGGGTGACGAGCTGACCTTCGACGTCGGCGGAGACCGACCGCAGCTGCGCCTCCGCCTCCCCGAGCGCTAGGGCGTCGTACGCCGACGCCTCGCTGGCGACGTCACCCGTGGTCGAGGGGGTGTCTGTCGGTGCCGAGCTCGAGGTGCAGGCGGAGAGCAGCAGTGCGGCGAGGCTGAGAGCACCGAGCGAACGGCCGCGACCACGGTGTTCGGACGCAGCTGTGGTGGGTGCGGTCACGGCGGGCTCCAGCACAAGGCGTCGTCCGTCGTCCTAGGGCGGTTGACGCGAGACTCGGGGCACCCCATGCACCTTCTACCGCATGGTGAGACACCTGGTGGCGTTATTGCGTCGTCGGGCGCGCCGTCAGTCGGCCGGGGCCGACGAGGCCGGCGCCGTCGCAGAGCCGCGCGCTACTGGCCGGAGGCTGCGGCGTCGGTGCCGGTGCCGGTGTCGCGCTGTCCAGGGATGTCACCGAGGAGCGAGCGCACCTCGATCGCGCGATAGCGCCGGTGCCCACCGAGCGTGCGGATAGAGGTCAGCTTCCCGGCCTTCGCCCACCTCGTCACGGTCTTGGGGTCGACGCGGAAGAGCGCGGCCACCTCGGCAGGCGTCAGAAGCTCATCAGCCTCGGGCACTCGACCAGCCATGAGATCCCCCTCGTGGACGACGACGGCAGGACAGGTCCGACCAGACTCTGGCGTGTCCGGTTTGGTCCCTTTGGTCCGGCGGCGACTATGGCATGCCCTGGGGCCGGAAGCGCGTTCCGTTCCCCATTCGTGACCGTGGGTCAGCAGCACCGCTTGCCGGGGCTCGCGACGATCCGCTCCGGAGCGGTGCCCTGCTCCGGCCCGCGCGGGGTCACTACGCTGGCGCCGGGCACCGGATCGGCGTCCGCCCAGGCTCGTCCGCGAAGGGACCTTCCGTGTCGCTGCTGGTCGTGGGTGAGGCTCTGGTCGACCTCATCGTGGCGCCCGACGGGTCGATCCGCGCAGTGCCGGGCGGTGGCCCCTTCACCATGGCCCGCTCGGCCGCGCGTCTTGGTGCCACCGTCGCCTTCGGCGGCGGCATCTCCGACGACGCCTTCGGCCGCCGGATCTGCGCCCTGCTCCACGACGACGGCGTGGAGACCCCGCTCACCACCCGGCACGGGCGACCGACGACCCTGGCGCTCACCGAGCTCGACGCGACGGGTGCTGCGACCTACCACTTCTACGTCGACGGCACGTCCGCCCCCGACGTCGCCGTCGGCGACCTGGTGCTGGGTCCGGAGGTCCGGGTCCTCGCCGTCGGCACCCTGGGTCTGGTCATCGAACCGCTCGCGGCCGCGGCCGAGGCGCTCGTCGCAGCGGCGAGCGACGCCGTGCTCGTGACCGTCGATCCCAACTGCCGACCGCAGATCATCTCCGACGAGTCGGCCTACCGCGCCCGGCTCCAGCGGGTGCTCGAGCGGGCGGACGTCATCAAGGTCTCCGGCGACGACCTCGCGTGGCTCGACCCGAGCTCGGAGTCGCTGGATGCCGCGCGTGACCTGCTCGCCGGTGGGGCCCGCGTGGTGCTTTTCACCGACGGGGCGGAAGCCGTCCGCATCATCACCACCGACCACGAGGTCGTCGTGCCCGTGCCGGGTGTCGACGTGGTCGACACGGTCGGTGCCGGTGACTCGTTCGGGGGCGGGTTCCTGGCGTTCTGGGAGACCGGCGGTCACACGCGCGCCGACCTCGCCGACCTCGATCTCGTACGTAGCGTCGTCGAGCGAGCAATCGTCGTCGCCGGCATCACCTGCACCCGGCCGGGGGCGGACCCGCCGTTCCTCCACGAGCTTCCCGCCTGACCTGCTCCCGCTCGTCGATCGTTGAGCCGTGCGAAGGCCCGTCTGGTGGCTCGCCATCCTGCTGCTGAGAACACAACCACCCGCCAGGGCCTAGCCTTCGAGGCGTGAGTCTCCCCGCGGGTGTGGCGTCGTACGAGCAGGTCGTCTTCGGCAACGACGAGTCGGTGGGGCTGCACGCGATCGTGGCGGTGCACTCGACCGCGCTCGGTCCGGCCCTGGGTGGCACCCGGTTCGTCGACTACCCCGACGCCGATGCCGCACTGGCCGACGTGCTCGACCTCGCGCGTGCGATGACGTACAAGAACGCGCTCGCCGGCCTCCCCCACGGCGGCGGCAAGGCCGTCATCATCGGTGACCCGCACCGCGACAAGACCCCCGAGCTGATGCGTGCATACGCCCGGTTCATCGCCTCGCTCGGCGGCGCTTACGTGACGGCGGCCGACGTCGGGACCTACGTCTGGGACATGGACCTCATTGCGACGCTCAACCCCTGGACCACCGGCCGCTCACCGGAGAACGGTGGCTGCGGCGACTCCGGCGACCTGACCGCCGTGGGTGTCCACCACTCGCTCAAGGCGGTCGCCGAGCATCTCTGGGGCAGCGGGTCGCTGGCCGGTCGGCGGGTCGGCATCACCGGCGCCGGCAAGGTCGGCGGCCGCCTCGCCGCCCATGTGGTCGCCGAGGGTGGCCGGGTGCTCGTCGCCGACGTCAACGTCGACGCCATCGCCCGGCTGCGGGTGAGCGTGCCCGAGGCCGAGATCGCCGGCTCGCCCGAGGCGGTCACCGAGGCCGACCTCGACATCTTCAGCCCGTGTGCCCTGGGCGGCGCCATCACCCGCGAGCTCGCCGGCCGCCTCGCGGCCCAGGCGATCTGCGGTGCGGCCAACAACCAGCTCGTCGAGCGCGACCTGGCCGACGTCCTGGCCGCCCGTGGCGTGCTCGTCGCGCCCGACTTCCTCGTCAACGCCGGCGGCGTCATCGCCGTGGGAGCCGAGTACGCCGGCCAGGGTCGCTACGACGAAGCGGCGGCCCGGGTGAGAGCCCGAGCCATCGGCCAGACCCTCCTCGACGTCCTGCGCCGAGCCGAGGCGACCGGTGTGACCCCGCTGTACGCCGCCGAGCGCCTGGCCGAGGAACGCATCGCCGCCGCCCCGACCCGCGACAGCTTCACCTCCCCCGCCTAGCCCCACTGCCGACCTGGGTGTCGTGGGGGCTTCCGGGGCCGGGTGACCCCCACGGCACCCAGGTCAGCGGTGGGTTGGCGACGACGCGGGGTGCGCTCGAGGCGAACCCGTGCCGCGAGCACCCTCGCTGGCGTTTATGATGGCCTTTCGAACCATCGGTGGCGCAGCCCCGATGGGTGTCATGTCGCTCGTATCCGGGGCAGTGGTCCCCAGAGGGGGTCAAGCCATGGGACGTGGCCGGGCCAAGGCCAAGCAGACCAAGGTCGCCCGGGAGCTGAAGTACGGATCGGTCAACACCGACCTGAACCGGCTCCAGGCCGAGCTGACCGGTGCCCACCACGAGGCGCCCGTCATCGTGTCCAAGGTCGTGGACGAGGACGACGAGGACGTGTCGGATCTCTATTCCAAGTACATCGACGACGAGGACGACGAGTAACCGCTCGACTCACCCTCACGGGCGCTCTCCCCACCCGGGGCGGGCGCCCGTCGTCATAACCCGTCCGGGCCCCCGAGCGCTAGAAGCAGCGACCACCGCGCTGGGGGAAGGTGGTCGCGCACGGGGGGAGGGTGGTCCCGGCCGACGCGGCCTCGACGACCTCGGCGATGGCTCCCAGGACGATCGCCGGCTTGTCGTCCTGGATCACGTGGCCGGATCCGACAGCCAGGGCGTGGATGGAGTCGGTGGAGAGCCCGGCGAGGGTCTTCTGGAGCGGGGACCACGCCTTCTTCAGGTCGCCCGAGGAGTCGGCAGTCAGCACGACGAGCGGCGTCGCACCCAGCGATCCGGCGACGTCGAGCTCGCGGATGGACCGGGGCACGTCGGTCTTCGACCCACCCTCCCACCACTGGATGCCGGCGAAGTACGGCGACCGCAGCTCGCCCACGGTCGACGCGTCGACCATGAGCACTCCCCTCACGTCGGCCGGGCGCTGCGCGATGAAGGCCCGCGCGATGAGGCCGCCGAACGAGTGGGCGACCACGACGTACGGCGGATCCACGTGCGCGACCAACAGCAGCGCACTCAGCTCGCGGCCCATGTCGCCGACCGAGGGCTTGGCGGTGGCGGGCCGTTGCTCGCTCTGCCCGAGCCCCGGGCGGTCCCAGGTGCACACGCGGGTGCGGCCCGATGCCAGGCGGGCCACCGCCTCCCAGTTCGACGTCGACGCGGTCAGCCCGGGGATGACCAGCACGGTGGGTGACCCGGTGCCGAAGCAGGCCATCGCCATCTGGCGGCCCTTGACGGTGTAGCGCACGACGGTGCCATCGGTCGGCGGTTGCGTCGGCGAAGGAGCCGGAGTCGCCGGCGCGCTCTCCAACGGTGTGGGGCTCGCCGACGTCACGACCGGAGAGGACGTCGCGACCGAAGAGACGGTGTGGGACGAGGGGGTCTGCTGACCCGTGCCCGGCGCCGTCGACGACGAGCACGCCGACACCGACGCGAGCGTCAACGCGAGCACCGACGCCGCGAGCGCCGGCCGGCGGCTGCGGGTCACGGTGCCTCGAGCTGGGTCAGCGACAGCATGTTGCCGAACGGGTCGAGGAACCAGGCGACCGCATCGCCGCCCGGCGTGTGCCAGACGCCGAGGTCGTCCTGACCCATGCCGTCGTAGACGACCGGCTCGACCCCACGGCTCACGAGCAAAGTCAGCTGTCCCAGAGCCATGTGGGCTCACCACCTTCCCCGATCAGACGAAGCCGCCGCCGCCACCCTCGATCGTCTCCGGACCGACGCCTGAGCGCCAGCCTCAGCGGGCGGTCAGTGCGCGTGACTGCCGGTGAGGGTGACGGCACCGCCGTTGCCGCCCTTGGCCGGCGCGTCTCCGACCTCGCCGCGACGGATGCGGGCCTCGCCCAGGACCCAGGCATCGACGCCTCGGGAGGTGAGACGCGCGATGGCCGTGTCGACCGAGCCCGGAGCGACCATCGCGATCATGCCGACACCCATGTTGAACGTCTTCTCCAGCTCCGGCAACGCCACCCGGCCGACCTCGCCGACGAGTGAGAACACCGGTTGCGGGGTCCAGCTCGCGCGGTCGATCACGACGTGGACGTCGGCGGGCAGCACCCGCGCCAGGTTGGCCGCAAGACCTCCGCCGGTCACGTGGCTGAAGGCGTGCACGTCGACGTCGGCAGCGCGGGCGAGGTCGAGACAGTCGAGGGAGTAGATGCGCGTCGGCTCGAGCAGCTCCTCTCCGAGGGTGCGGGCGAGCACGTCGACGTGGGCGTCGAGGCGCAGTCGCCCCTGGGTGAGGAGCACGTGGCGGGCGAGGGAGTAGCCGTTGGAGTGCAAGCCGCTGGCGCGCATCGCGATCGCGATGTCGCCGACCTTGACCTGCTGCGGTCCGAGGAGGTCATCGGCGTCGACGACGCCGGTGCCAGCTCCCGCTACGTCGTACTCGTCGGGCGCGAGCAGGCCGGGGTGCTCGGCCGTCTCGCCGCCGACCAGCGCGCAGCCGGCCTGGCGACAGCCCTCGGCGATGCCGGCCACGATCGCGGCGATGCGCTCGGGCACGACCTTG
>JANXWJ010000300.1 GCA_025351185.1 Candidatus Nanopelagicales bacterium | reverse complement strand
CGCCCACGGCGACCTGTTCATGCTCGGCTCGGTCTTCTCCGCGCTGATCCTGGTCGACCGCTTCGGGGCGACCACGAACACGCCGGTCAACTGGCTGCTGATGCTGCTCGTCCTGGTGATCATCATGGCGGGCTGCGCGGCGCTCAACGTGACCGCGGAGTTCGTCGCCTATCGCCGACTGCGACGGGCGCCCAAGCTCGCCCCGCTCATCACCGCGGTCGGCATCTCGTTCATCTTCCAGTGGATCGGCCTGCGCTTCAACGGCTCCGCCCCGAAGAGCTGGCCGAAGGTCATCCCCGACGGCGGCATCAAGCTGGGAGCGGTGACCATCGACTGGTCGACGATCGTCGTGATCGCGGTGACGATCCCGCTGCTCCTCGGGCTGTCCTACATCGTCCAGCGCACGCGTCAGGGCAAGGCGATGCGCGCGACGGCACAGGACCAGGACGCGGCCCGCCTCATGGGCATCAACGTCAACCGCACCATCTCCTTCGTGTTCGCCATCGGTGGCGCCATGGCCGGGGCAGCGGGCCTGCTCTACCTCGAGACCTTCGGCACCACGCGCTATGACGCGGGCTTCCAGCTCGGGCTCATCGCGTTCACCGCAGCCGTCCTCGGAGGCATCGGCAACCTCCAGGGAGCCGTGCTCGGCGGGTTCCTCATCGGCCTCATCCAAGGGTTCAACGACGGCCTGCCCTTCGGCTTCGGTCAGAAGTGGTCGCAGACTGTCGTGTTCACCATCCTGATCCTGCTCATGGTGTTCAAACCCGAAGGCATCCTGGGCAAGCCGACGATCGAGAAGGTGTGACGACATGAGCGTGCGCGCCCCGGAGGTCGTCTCCAGCAAGCCGAAGTCCGACCTGGCCGCCAACCACACCCGCAAGTGGGCGCTGTGGTTCGCGGGCATCGCCATCGCTGGCTGGCTCTTCTACACCTTCCTCGTGCCCAACCTGGGCAGCGGACCACAGCTGTTCATCCGTCAGTGGATGCCGCTCGGCTCGATCAACGAGGCCCTCGTCTGGGTCATCTGCGCGGTCGGCCTCAACATCGTGGTCGGCTACGCCGGTCTGCTCGACCTCGGCTTCGTGGCCTTCTGGGCCATCGGTGGCTACACCGCGGGCTGGATCATGTCGACGTTCTTCAACCAGATCGAGAACGGCTTCTACTTCCTCTCGGCTGCACCGCCCAACCAGCCAGGAATCCACATCAACTGGTGGATAGTCCTCATCGTGGCGGGCTGCGTCTGCGCGTTCTCCGGCATCATCATCGGTGCGCCCACGCTGCGACTCAAGAGCGACTACCTCGCGCTGGTGACCCTCGGCTTCGGCGAGATCATCCCGCAGGTCTTCCTCAACGGCGAGAACATCGCGGGCTTCAACTTCACCAACGGCGCCAAGGGCATCGCCCCGCTCGACCCCGTCGCGGCGTTGCCCTTCGGTCCTGCCACCGTCGCCATCGGCAACGCGCAGATCGCGATCTCGAAACCACTGGGGCCGTTCGACGTAACGGCGAAGTACGCGATGTTCGTCCTGGTGGCTGCGTTCGCGGTCTTCGTGTCGCTGCGCATCCGTGAGGGGCGCCTCGGCAGGGCGTGGCTCGCGATCCGCGAGGACGAGCTCGCGGCGAGCATGATGGGCGTCCCGCTCATGCAGTCCAAGCTCGCGGCGTACGCCGTCGGTGCGTTCATGGGTGGCCTCGGTGGCGTGGTCTATGCCGTCCACAACAACAGCGTGTTCGCCGACCGCTTCAACTTCTCGATCTCGATCATCCTGCTCGCGATGGTCGTGCTCGGCGGCATGGGCAACGTCTGGGGCGTGATCGTGGGCGCTCTGCTGCTCGCGTGGTTCAACTCGACCGGGCTGCCGCAGTTCGGCAGCTCGTTCAACTCCCAGTTCGGCACCGACATCAACTTCCCGTCGTTCAACTACCTCATCTTCGGCGCGATCCTCGTGCTCATGATGCTGTTCCGGCGCGAGGGGTTGTTCCCCGAGACTCGCACCCGACAAGTGCTGCAGGAAGCCGAGCGCTCCGACGCCGAAGAGCTCGACGGAGGAGAGGCATGACCGCCGCGTCGCTCGAGACCACCAAGGCGGCGCTCACGGCCGACAACATCATGGTCCGCTTCGGCGGGCTGGTGGCGGTCAAGGGAGTCACGTTCACGATCCCCGACCAGAGCATCGTGTCGCTCATCGGTCCCAACGGAGCCGGTAAGACGACGTTCTTCAACGTCCTCACGGGCCTCTATCGTCCGACGACCGGCACGGTGAAGCTCGGTGAGCTCGACATCACCGGTCAGTCGCCGCACAAGATCGCGTCGCTCGGCCTCGGCCGTACGTTCCAGAACATCCGGCTCTTCGGGCTCATGACGGCGGCGGAGAACGTCATGGTGGCGATGCACTCGCACACCACGTCCAACATCCTCCAGATCGTGGGTCGCACGCGGCACCAGCGACGCGAGGAGAAGGATTCGCGCGAGTTCGCGCAGGAGATGCTGGACTTCGTCGGCATCGGTCGGCACGCGGATGAGTACGCCCGCAACCTGTCCTACGGCGACCAGCGCCGGCTCGAGGTCGCGCGTGCACTCGCACTGCGTCCCCAGGTGCTGCTGCTCGACGAGCCGACTGCCGGCATGAACCCGCAGGAGTCTGCGGTGTTCGTCGACTTTGTGCACCGGGTGCGTGACGAGCAGAAGGTGTCGGTGCTACTCATCGAGCACGACATGAGCGTGGTCATGCGCGTCTCCGAGCGCATCACCGTGCTCGACCAGGGCGAGAAGATCGCCGAGGGCGGTCCTGACGACATCCGCAACAACCCGCGCGTGGTCGAGGCCTACCTCGGTCGCACGGGGACCGAGGGGAGTGCCCGGTGACGGCGACCGAGTCCAGCGTCGAGGGTTCGGGGCGCACCGGCGACCCGATGCTCACGGTCGACGACATTGCCGTCTACTACGGCAACATCGCGGCGGTGAAGGGCCTGAGCATCAAGGTTCACCCGGGCGAGATCGTGACCCTCATCGGGTCCAACGGCGCCGGCAAGTCCACGACGCTGCGTGCGATCTCCGGTCTGCTCAAGACGAAGTCGGGCAGTATCGACTTCAACGGAGAGCGGCTGACCGGCAGGGAGGGCCACGAGATCGTCAAGATGGGGATCTGCCAGTCGCCGGAAGGGCGACGGATCTTCCCGCGCATGACGGTGTCGGAGAACCTTGACCTCGGTGCGTTCCTGCGCAACGACAAGGAGGGGATCGAGGCCGACCGCCAGCGGGTGCTCGAGCTCTTCCCGCGCCTCGCCGACCGCATCACCCAGAAGGCCGGCACGATGTCGGGTGGCGAGCAGCAGATGCTCGCCGTCGCGCGTGCGCTCATGGGGCGCCCGCAGCTGCTGCTGCTCGACGAGCCGTCGATGGGTCTCGCCCCCGTCCTCGTCGACCTCATCTTCGACACGATCGAGACGATCCGGGATCAGGGCACCACGGTGCTCGTCGTCGAGCAGAACGCCCTCGCGGCGCTGCGCATCGCCGACTACGCCTACGTCCTCGAGTCGGGTGTCCTCAAGCTCGAGGGACCGGCCGCTCCGATGGCGGAGAACGACGACATCGTCCGCGCCTACCTCGGCGGCTGACCCACCCGCGCAGTGCGTCAGCACGGCCCCTGGAGCCTTCCAGGGGCCGTGCGCCATGTCGTGGAGGCGGGATCGTCGGTTGGGAGCGCGACCACCTGCGGATCGCGCGGCCCACGATCTGCATTCCTGCGGATCCGACGGCCTTGGAGAGATCTTGACGCAGAATCTGGCGCGAAGGGGTTGCGGGCCCGTGCTCAGCGGCACCTAGAGTGCGTCCAGGCGTGCCGGGGGGCAGACACAACGCCACCGGGGGGCGCTGTCGGCGCCTCCGTTTCGCGCGAGAGGGGTGGGCGTGCTCCGAGCTCCGGTGGTCGTACGGGCAGCCACGGACGACGTGGTCACCTCCCTCACGCCGCTCTGGGCGGAGTTCCGAGAGCAGTCCGGAGCGGCAGTGGTGCCCAACGGCACGCACGACCTGTCGGACCGGGTGCGTGCGCGGATCCGGGAGTCGCAGACTGCCGTCGAGGCCGGGCTGCGCCCGTCCTACCGCCTCACCGTCGCGTGGCTCGACGGCGAGCCCATCGCCTTCGCATCGCTGTCGGTCCTCGAGCGCGGGCTGCTCACGACCTCGTGCGCGGTGCTGGTCGATCTCGTCCACGTCGACGGCCGGCATCGCAAGCTCGGGGTGGGCACGACCTTGCTGCGCGAGGCGGCCGTCTTCGCCGAGGAGATCGGCGCGTCCGACGTCGTGGTCAACGTCCCGCCCAACGTGCGCGACGTCAACCGCTTCTACGCCCGCCACGGTTTCGCACCGATGGTCCTCCGACGGTCCGCCCCCATCGCGGTGCTGCGCCGCAAGCTCGGTGTCGAGCCGCGACTCGACCCGCGCGACATCACCGTCGGCCTCACCCCGGTGCAGCGCTCGCTGCGCAGGCGAGCACTGCTCCACCCCCGTCGCGCCGTACGCCCCTGACCCTGGCGGTGGCACCCCCGGGCGGAGTCCTTGACGGCGCGGCCGTGGTGCTTCACAGTACGTAGCAGTTTGCTACATACTGTGATGGTGAGGACGACATGGCGTTGAGCAGCCCGCTGCGGGTGGATGAAGACCTGATGGCCGCCGCCAAGACAACCGGGGCGGCGATGAGTCGCAGCGCCGCGCAGCAGATCAACCACTGGGCCCGTATCGGTCGGGAGCTCGAGGGTTCCCGGGTTGTGCGCCACCAGGATGTCGTCTCCGTACTGTCAGGCGAGCTCCCCTATGACGCTGCCGGGCCGCGCGAGCAGGCTGTGGTCCGGGCCTCCTGGGAAGAGGCGCTCGATGCCGCCGCCGGCGTCGACATGGCGGGGAAGTTCGCCGCCGCGGGTGACAGCTGGACCGAGCTCGACCGGGCCGGCGACGTCGTCACGCGAGTCGCGCCACCGCGACGCCGCCGGCGCTGACGCGACCCGTGGCCTCCGCCGATCCGGTTCTCCACCTGGTGTGCGGGCCCAACGGCGCGGGGAAGTCGACCCTCGTCACCGAGGTCCTCGTTCCGATCACGCACCTGCCGTTCATCAACGCTGACTTGCTCGCTGCCGCGAACTGGCCGACCGACCCCGAGGGCCATGCCTACCAGGCTGCCTCCCTCGCTGAGGACCTGCGGCGGCAGGCGATGGCTGAGCACGCATCGTTCATCAGCGAGACGGTGTTCAGCCATTCGAGCAAGCTCGACCTCGTGCACGACGCTGTCGCAGCCGGATACCTCGTCACGTTGTACGTCGTGATCGTGCCTGAGGACCTGGCGGTGGCCCGTGTGGCCGACCGCGTCCGCCGTGGCGGTCACAGCGTTCCCGAGGAGAAGACTCGTACGAGATACCACCGGCTGTGGCCCCTGGTGGCACAGGCGTGCACCGTGGCGCAGAAGGCCCGCGTCTATGACAACAGCTCGGGTCACGGTCCTCGCCTCATCGCGCAGCTCGAGCATGGCGTCGCCGTCAGTGCCCACTGGCCGACGTGGACGCCACAGGTGCTGCGTGAAGGGACGGACTAGTCAGGCGATCACCCTGCACCTGGGCACCTTCGCCCACGAACAGATCGACGGAGAGAGCCGCGAACGCGGATCAGCCGCCGGGGCGGTCGCGGAGCAGGCAGGTCAGTCGCGAGGTGCAGACCCGCTTGTCCTCGTCGTCGACGATCACGATCTCGTAGGTCGCCAGCGTGCGCCCCAGCGACAGGGCAGTGGCCGTGGCGGTCACGTGACCGCTGGTCGCGCTGCGGTGATGCGTCGCGCTGATCTCGATTCCCACGGCGACGCGTTCCGGGCCGGCGTGAAGGTTGGCCGCGATCGACCCCACCGACTCGGCCAGCACCACGCTCGCACCGCCGTGCAGCAGCCCGAAGGGCTGGCGGTTGCCGGCGACCGGCATCCGGGCGACGAGGCGGTCAGACGATGCCTCCAGCAGCTCGATCCCCATCGACTCTGCCAGCTCACCGAGCCCGGTCTTCGACACCACGTCCAAGAAGTCCGTCATACCCCCAGCCTAGGATCACGTCCGTGACCTCGCCGTCGGAACGCCCACGTCTGCTCCTGCTCGATGGCCATTCGCTGGCCTATCGCGCCTTCTACGCGCTCCCGGTGGAGAACTTCTCTACCA
The DNA here is from genome assembly GCA_025351185.1 of Candidatus Nanopelagicales bacterium. GTDB lineage: Bacteria > Actinomycetota > Actinomycetes > S36-B12 > CAIYMF01 > Longivirga. The sequence goes on along the minus strand of JANXWJ010000300.1, from coordinate 3,678 downwards.
CGACCGGCCAGGCGACCAACGCCGTCTATGGCTTCACCTCGATGCTCATCAACACCCTGCGCGACGAGAAGCCGACCCACGTCGCCGTCGCGTTCGACGTGTCACGGCACACCTTCCGGTCGGTCGAATACCCGCAATACAAGGCGACCCGGTCGGCGAGCCCTGACGAGTTCAAGGGGCAGGTGTCGCTCATCCAGGAGGTGCTCGATGCCCTGTCGATCCCGCATGTGCAGGCCGACGGCTTCGAGGCCGACGATGTCATCGCCACGCTGACCACCCAGGCCGAGGCCGAGGGCTTCGACGTCCTCATCATCACCGGCGACCGCGATGCCTATCAGCTGGTGGATCCGCACGTGACGGTGCTCTATCCCAAGAAGGGGGTGAGCGACCTCGCGCGCATGACACCGGAGGCGGTGGAGGAGAAATACGGCCTCACTCCGCGGCAGTATCCCGACTATGCCGCGCTCCGTGGAGACCCGAGCGACAACCTGCCCTCGATCCCGGGCGTGGGGGAGAAGACGGCGTCGAAGTGGGTGCGGGAGTACGGCTCGCTCGATGCACTCGTCGACCGCGTCGACGAGGTGAAGGGCAAGGCGGGCGACGCGCTCCGTGCCGCGCTTCCTGACGTCATCCGCAACCGTCGGCTGACCGAGCTCGTCCGCGACGTCGAGCTCCCGCTGGCACCCGGAGACCTCACGCGCCAGGCGTTCGACCGTGACAAGGTGCACGAGGTCTTCGACGCGCTGCAGTTCCGTGTGCTGCGCGACCGGCTCTTCGCCGAGCACTCGACCGAGGCCGCGGCAGCTCCGGCCGCCGGCTTCGACGTCGACGTCGCGACGCTAGGTGACGGTGAGCTCGGCCCGTGGCTCGACACGCACGCACCGGTCGGTGTGCGCCTCGGCCTCGCACTCGATGGTCGTTGGGGGAGCGGCACCGGTGACGTGACCGGCATCGCGTTCGCGTCGCCCGACGACTCTGTCGCCTACGTCGTCATCGCGTCGCTCACACCCGCCGATGATTCGGCCCTTGTGGCATGGCTGGCTGATCCGTTGCGGCTCAAGGCTATCCACGATGCCAAGGGTCCCGAGCTGGCCATGCATGCGCGCGGCTGGTCGCTGTCGGGGCTCACGTGCGACACCGCGCTCGCGGCGTATCTCCTGCTGCCTGGGCAGCGATCCTTCGACCTCACCGATCTCGCGCCGCGCTTCCTCGGCCGTGAGCTCTCGACCACCGACATCGGTGCGGCAGCGCAGCTGAGCTTCGACACCGACACCGACGATGCCCGCGCCGGGTCGCTGGGCCTGCAGGCACGTGCGGTGCTCGACCTCGCCGACGCGCTGGAGACCGAGCTGGAGGAGCGCGGTGGCACGAGGCTCATGCGCGACGTCGAGCTGCCGCTGCTCCATGTGCTCGCCGACCTCGAGCAGGTGGGCATCGCCGTCGATACCGACCACCTCGGCCGGCTCGACGGGGAGTTCGGCGACGCGATGCGCGGCGCGGAGACCACCGCGCACGAGCTGGCGGGGCGACCGTTCAACCTCGGGTCGCCCAAGCAGCTGCAGGAGATCCTCTTCGGCGAGCGTGGCCTGCCGACGACGAAGAAGATCAAGACCGGGTTCACGACCGACGCCGAGGCGCTCGCCGACCTGTTCGCCAAGACTGCCGACCCGCTGCTCGAGCAGCTGCTGCGCTGGCGTGATGTGTCCAAGCTCCGTCAGACGGTGACGGGTCTGCTGGCCGCGGTCCAGGACGACGGTCGGATCCACACGACGTTCAACCAGATCGTCGCGGCGACCGGGCGCCTCTCGTCGCAGGACCCCAACCTGCAGAACATCCCGATCCGCACCGACGAGGGCCGACGCATCCGGAGCGGCTTCGTCGTCAGCCCGGGTTATGAGTGCCTGCTGACCGCCGACTACAGCCAGATCGAGATGCGGATCATGGCCCACCTGTCGGAGGACGAGGGCCTCATCGAGGCGTTCAACTCCGGCGAGGACCTCCACCGGTTCGTCGCGTCGCGAGTCTTCGGCGTCGAGCCGAGCGACGTCGATGCCGAGATGCGGCGCAAGATCAAGGCCATGTCCTACGGCCTGGCCTACGGCCTCTCGCCGTTCGGCCTCTCGGCGCAGCTCGGCATCGAGACGTCCGAGGCCAGCCGCCTGATGAACGAGTACTTCGAGCGCTTCGGCGGGGTGCGCGACTACCTCCGCGACGTCGTCGACCAGGCCCGCGGCACCGGCTACACCGAGACGATGCTCGGGCGCCGTCGCTACCTGCCGGACCTGACCTCCGACGTGCGTCAGCGCCGGGAGATGGCCGAGCGGATGGCGCTCAACGCGCCGATCCAGGGCTCTGCGGCCGACATCGTCAAGGTCGCGATGCTCGCGGTCGACGCGGCGCTGCGCGAGCAGGGGCTGCGCTCGCGGATGCTGCTGCAGGTCCACGACGAGCTCGTGCTCGAGGTCGCTGCAGGTGAGCTGGAGGCCGTGGAGGCCGCCGTACGCCTGGGCATGGGCGGAGCGGTCCCACTCACCGTGCCGCTCGACGTATCGGTCGGGATCGGCTGCACCTGGGAGGACGCCGGTCACTGATCCGGAGCCGTCAGTCTCGGATCCGAGCCTCCGGCTCTCCCTGTCGGTGCTCGCTGCTCGCTTGGTATCCCTACTTGACGTAGCGGCCCGTTCCGTCAGTTCCGGACGACTCGCGCACGTCTCGGGTGCCGAGAGGGCCCACGCGTGCCACACTCACCGCCCATGACCTTCCTTGGTCGGCCTACCGCCGCTGTCACTGTCGTCACCACCGCAGCCCTGTTGCTCGCAGGCTGCGGGAGCTCCTCCCCGGAGATCCCCCCGGCCCGTCAGGTGACTCCCGATGTGGCATTCAACGGGTGCGACAAAGTGAAGTGCGCGGACACCCTCAACGGGGCGGCCTACAAGATCGAGATGCCCGCGACCTGGAACGGCACCCTGCTCATCTACTCCCACGGCTACCGGCAGGCCCAGCCGTCTCCGCCGAAGTTCGAGCCGGTCGACACGACGGCACAGGACGCCCAGGACGCTCAGACAGCGGCCACGCTGCTCAGCCAGGGTTATGCGCTGGCGGGTTCGTCGTACAAGTCCAACGGGTGGGCGGTCGCTGATGGCGTCGCTGCGGCGGAGGATCTCCACGCGTTTTTCGCGGACAACATCGCCCAGCCCTACCGCACGCTGGCCTGGGGATCATCGCTCGGTGGACTCATCACCCAGACGATCGCGGAGAAGCACCCCGAATGGGTCGATGGAGCAGCACCGCTGTGCGGAGCGGTTGCAGGCGTGGTGCCGAACATGGATATCGCGCTCGACGTGTCCTACGCGGTCAAGACGCTCATCTACCCCGAGATGAAGCTGACCGGCTACGCGACCTACGAAGAGTCCGTCGCCAACTGGACCGAGGCAGTCAAGCGACTCGTCGCAGCAGCGAGCGACACCGCGGGTGGTGGAACGGCAAAGGTGCTCTACATCGCGGCGCTGATCGACGCTCCCAGCCAGACCAAGACATTTGACGGCTCGACCGTGGAGGCGAAGGTCAAAGCAACGGTCGAAGCGCTCGCCACGGGGCTCGGCTACGCGACCTTCGCCCGCTATGACCTCGAGCAGCGATTCGGGGGCAACCCCTCAGGCAACGTCAACGTCGACTACG
>JANXWJ010000254.1:0-7500 GCA_025351185.1 Candidatus Nanopelagicales bacterium | reverse complement strand
GGGAGTCTGCCACGGGACCGGCCACCGATTCGGTGTCCGTTCCTCCCTGTCGGGCTGACAACGTGAACATTATGCGCCGGTGTGGGGAGAGTCAAATCGGGTGCCCCGCCGAGCTCGTGCGTCGATCTGTGCGCCGGAACCTGGTGCGGGGCAACCTTTTTCGGCCGCTGCGTCGTCGATGCGCAGACCCCCATGCCGGTGTCAGGCATCCGAGAGGCGAATGCCGCCGATGTGACGCCGGCCACGTCGCAGCAGCACCCAGCGTTCATGCAGCAAGTCCTCGGCGCCGAGCCGGGCGGTCTCGTCTGTGATCCGGATGTTGGAGACGTAGGCACCCCCCTCCGTGATCGTGCGACGCCCAGCGCCCTTGCTTGCGACGAGCCCGCTGCGCGCCAGTGCATCGGCCACGGTGAGGCCCTCGGCCCATTCGGCCCGTGACACCACGGCATGCGGGGTTTCGGCCAGGGCGGCGTCGAGCGTGGCCAGGTCCAGGTCGGCGACAGCGATCTCGCCCTGGCCGAACAGGGCGCGACCCGCCGCGTCGACCTTGGACCGCTCCGCCACCCCGTGGATCAGGTCGGTGAGCTCCTCGGCCAGGGCGCGCTGCGCCTCGCGGGCCTGCGGACGCTCGTGCAAGGACTGCTCGAGCGCTTCGATCTCGGCCTGCGTGCGGAAGGAGAACATCCGCAGCAGGGTCGCAGCGATCGCATCGTCACTGTTGAGCCAGAACTGGAAGAACGCGTAGGGCGTGGTCAGGGAGGGATCGAGCCAGACGGTGCCGGACTCGGTCTTGCCGAACTTCGTCCCATCAGCCTTGGTGACCAGGGGCGTCGTCAGCGCATGCACCCGAGCGCCCTCGGTCCGCCTGATCAGGTCCACGCCGGCGACGATGTTGCCCCACTGGTCGGAGCCGCCGGTCTGCAGCGAGCAGCCGTACTGCCGGTGCAGCTGGAGGTAGTCGTAGGACTGGAGCAGCTGGTAGCTGAACTCGGTGTAGGAGATCCCGGCGCCTGCCAATCGGGCGGACACCGCCTCCCGGTCGAGCATCCGGTTGACGCTGAAGTGCTTGCCGACGTCGCGGAGGAACGCAAGCGTCGACAAGCCCTGGGTCCAGTCGTAGTTGTTGACCATGACCGCGGCGTTGGAGGGCGCGTCGAAGTCAAAGAATCGCTCGAGCTGCGTACGGATCCGCTCGACCCAGGCATGCACCACCTCGGTCTCGTTGAGCGTGCGCTCCCCCGACTCCTTGGGGTCTCCGATGAGGCCGGTGGCACCACCCACCAGGGCGAGCGGTCGATGACCAGCCAGCTGGAACCGCCGCACGGTCAGGATCTGCAGGAGGTTGCCCATGTGCAGGCTCGGTGCTGTGGGGTCGAAGCCGCAGTAGAGCGTGATCGGTCCGGCTGCGGCAGCGGCGGCGAGCGCCCCGAGGTCCGTGGAGTCCGCGATCAGGCCACGCCACGACAGGTCATCGAGCACCGCCACCCGGGCGCGAGCGGTCGGATCCAGCGTCTCGAGGTCGAGCCCGGAGTCGGGTGCGGGCTCGAGCGCGGGCTCGGGGGCGGTCTCCTGTGTCGTCACGTCGTCATCCTCGCGCATTACGGCCACCGGGCGCGCTCGGGTTGGGCGTCCACCGATGCGCAGGTGACGCTGCGTCGCCGTCCGGCGGGGCGGCCGCGCGGGCCGCTGCGCCGTTCGGGCATTCCTTCGGTGACGACGCGCCGAGGTGTCGGCTTCCTCCGGCGGACGGACGAGGTCCGGCTTAGCGTCACGACGTCCGCGACCACCCGGTCGTCACGCCTCCGGGCCCGAACGACGAGGACGAGCACACATGTCGATTCCGACCGGCGCTCTGCGCCGAACCACTGCCATCGCTGCCACGGCAGCCGCTGCCGTGGCCCTGAGCATGACGGGTTCGGTGGCGCCGACCGCGGCCGCCGCATCCCGTCATGCCGTCACGCCTGCGGTCGGGGTCCACCCGCACTACATCAGCGCCGGGCACCGGGAGCCGGGTGGCAGCGTGCAGTTCGGCTGCCAGGCTGTCCGACCGGGACGTCTCACCTGCTTCGGCCCGGATCAGATCCGTGCGGCGTACTCGATCCAGCCTCTCCTCGACCACGGGATCACCGGCAAGGGGCGCACGATCGTCATCGTCGATGCGTACAGCCCGCCGGCCGTGCTGTCTGACCTGCACACCTTCGACGCTGCATGGGGCATCCCTGACCCGCAGCTCCGGATCGTCGCTCCGCAGGGAGCCACGCCGTGGGACGGCACCGATGCCAACCAGGTCGGGTGGGCGGGCGAGACCAACCTCGACGTCCAGTGGGCGCACGTGGTCGCCCCCGCGGCCCGCATCGTCCTCGTACAGGCTCGGACCAACGACGACGCCGACATCCTCGCGGCCACAAAGTGGGCTGTGGAACACCGCGCAGGCGATGTCATCTCGCAGAGCTTCGGCGAGGACGAGCGCTGCGTCCTCCCCGCCATCGCCGAGGCCGAGCACGAGGTGTTCGAAGAGGCGACCGAACGAGGGATCACGTTGATCGCGTCCGCGGGAGACCAAGGATCGGCACAGCCGACATGCGACGGGGCTGCCTTCTCGTTGGCGGCCTCCAGCCCCGCGGCTGACCCCCTCGTCACCGCCGTGGGCGGAACGAGCCTCGACGCAGACCTCACCACCGGGGCATACCGCTCCGAGACGGTCTGGAACGAGACCGACCTGTTCGGTGCTGCGGGGGGAGGCGGCTACTCCGTCCTCGAGCGCAAGCCGTCCTACCAGCGCAGGGTCGCGGCCGGTCGACACCGTGCGCTGCCGGACGTCTCCTACGACGGTGGCATCAACAACGGGGTGCTCACCTACTTCGGTGACGACGCCGCGGGCGGTGGACCGGGCTCCGGTGGGTTCTACATCGTCGGCGGGACCAGCGCCGGATCGCCGCAGTGGGCCGGGCTCACGGCTCTCGGAGCACAGCTGGCGCACCGCGGGCTGGGGCTGATCAACCCCACGCTGTACGCGCTCGGACGATCCCGCTATGCGTCGCGGGTGTTCCACGACGTGACCGTAGGCGACAACAGGTATGCCTACGGCGACGGCACTGGCACCACGGTGACCGTCCCCGGGTACGCGGCGGCTCGGGGTTGGGACGCTGCCACCGGATGGGGCACGCCGATCGCGTCCTCGCTCGTCCCGGTGCTGGCGGCCGCGGCACACTGACGCCGGAAATAGCGCGCGACGACGGGGCCAGCACCAGGCGGTGCCGGCCCCGTCGTCATCGTCGTGGACGTGGGCCGCTCACATGGAGGTCGTCGGCTACCGCATATCGCCACAGCGTGTCGACCGCACGCGAGATCCCGACCCGCGGTGCCGTGATGACATCGCTGTCGGGCACGGGTGTTGCGCCACGCAAGCGCAACGTGCCCTCGGTGCCGGTGAGGTCGAGGTCGTTCCATGCGGCGTCGAGGCCGAGGGCGGCCGCCAGGTTGCCTGGCCCCGACGCAAGCCGGAGATCAGGCGTGCCCGGTCGCCTCCGCTGACGCACCAGCTCGATGCCCTCCACCACCTCACCGGCGCGCAGGAGAACAGCGGAGGCGGTCCCCACTCCGAGGCACACGACGTTGAGCGCCCAGTGCATGCCGTAGCTGAGGTAGACATACGAACGCCCTGGCGGTCCGTACATCACCTGGGTCCGTGGCGTGGGACCGCGCCAAGCGTGCGACGCCGCGTCGGACTCCCCCGCGTAGGCCTCGACCTCGACGAGCCGCAGGCCGACAACCCCATCGCCCGTGCGAGATTCGACGATGCAGCCCAACAGGTCTCGCGCCACGGCAGTGCCGGGACGGTCGTAGAACGCCGGGGGCAGGGTGCGGCTCTCGCTCATCGATCGATCGGTCATTGCAACGCTCCTCTCGCCCGCATACTGCCCTGACTCACCCAGGGTCCTAGGACGTCGCCCCAGCATTTCCCAAGTGCGCGATGACACGGTCCCGCTCGACCTGTACGCGAGCGGGAGTTGGTGTGCCATGACGCTCTTCAGTCGCCAGACGACACGAGGACACGACCCGAAAGTAACCACGGGACAAGGGATGCGGACCCCGTCGGCGCCGCCCCGACGAGAACGACGACGGTCAGGACCGATGACGCGAGCTGTCGCCCTGGGATCCGCCATCCTGCTGCCGTTCGCCCTGGTGCCGTTCGTTACCGCGAGCGCGGCAGTAGCACCTGTCGGCAACGGATTCACCGTCACAGCAGGAGATCTCGGCTTCATCCTCAAGCAGATCAAGATCGCCGAACGACACTCGATGTCGATCGACGGCACCTATCCCGGTGTCCCTGCGAACCCGAACCCGACCGGTGACCCGGTCTACTGCCAGTCGATGATCGGACGCGCAGCCGACCAGATCCCTGACTACCTGACGTCCTACGGCCTCCGCACGGTCGACGGCTCGTGCAACAACCTCAAGGTAGGTAGCACTGCCAGCGTCCTCGACTCGAAGTTCGCGGCGGCCGACCAGCCGTTCCCGCGCCTCACGACGCCGGTGTTCCGCGACGCGGAGCCCATCACCGCCGCCTTCCCAGTAGGTCCTCCCGGGCCGACCAGCTATGCGCAGAAGAAGGGCGTCGTCATCGACTCCCAGCCGCGCGTGATCAGCAACCTGATCGTCGACCAGACGTCGACCAACCCTGCGGCCGTCGACGCGGCCCTGCACCCCGTCCGCACTCAGGGTGCGGGCGCGTCGGCCATCGTCTGCACCACTGACCCCCAGCTCGACGCGCTTCCGCCGGTGGCCGGTGTCCCGGCCGGCTGCACGCCGACGAACCAGACGCTGTTCATCCCCAACGTGACCACTGACGTCGGCCTGTCGCCGCCGTTCAACTCGCTGTTCACGTTCTTCGGGCAGTTCTTCGACCACGGTGTCGACCAGACGGTGAAGAGCGGCGGAACCGTCTTCGTGCCACTCAAGGCTGACGACCCGCTGACCTCACGAGTGCCGGTGAACCAGCGGTTCATGGTGCTCACCCGCGCCCAGAACCAGCCTGGTCCGGACGGCATCCTGGGCACCGCCGACGATGTGCAGAACGCTAACAACACCGACACCCCGTGGGTGGACCAGTCGCAGACCTACACCTCCCACGCCTCGCACCAGGTGTTCCTGCGCGAGTACGTGAACACCGCAGCCGGCCGACCCGTCGCCACAGGCCGCCTCCTCGGTGGTCTCGCTGCGGGCCAGACCTACCTCGGCTCCCCCGACGGCACGCACGGCATCTCGACCTGGGCCGCAGTGAAGCTGCAGTCCGCCCAGCTGCTCGGACTACAGCTCGTGGACCGCGACGTCACCAACATCCCGATGCTGGCGACCGACCCCTACGGCAAGTTCATCCCCGGGACGAGCGGGCTCCCGCAGTACGTCACAACGACCGGACTCGTCGAAGGCAACATCGCGAGCCCCGTTCCGGTGCCGGCCAACGTGATCCACTTCGACACACCGTTCCTCACCGACATCGCGCACAACGCCGACCCGTCACCGCAGACCAACCCCGCCACAGGGGCTGTCACGATCCCGCTCCCGGACGCCGACCTCACCCCGTCGGCCGACTTCGCCGCGCAGCCAGCCGGCACCTATGACGACGAGATGCTCAACGCGCACTTCGTCTGTGGTGACGGTCGTTGCAACGAGAACATCGCGCTCTCGACGATCCACCAGGTCTTCCACTCCGAGCACGACCGGCTGGTCGACTACATCAAGAACGTGCTCACCACGGACACGTCCCCCACGGGTGTTCTGGCACTCTCGGCATGGCAGCCCGGTACCGGTGCGGCGACGCCCAACGGCGGCGCTGCCACCCCCGACGGCTGGAATGGCGAGCGTCTCTTCCAGGCCGCCAGGTTCGTCACCGAGATGGAATACCAGCACCTCGTGTTCGAGGAGTTCGCCCGGAAGATGCAGCCGGGTGTCCGGCCGTTCCACGTCTACTCCCCCGACATCAACCCGGCGGTCAAGGCCGAGTTCGCGCACGCTGTCTACCGCTTCGGTCACTCGATGCTCGATGACACGGTGGCGCGCACCAACGAGGCACCCGACGGCACCAAGACCGACAACTCTCTGCCGCTCCTCACGGCGTTCCTCAACCCGCCCGAGTTCTACAACAGCGGGTCAGCGACGCCGTACACACCCGAGCAGGCGGCCGGAGCCGTCGTCATGGGCTCCTCCGACCAGATCGGCAACGAGCTCGACGAGTTCGTGGTCGAGACCCTGCGCAACAAACTGCTCGGACTTCCCCTCGACCTCGCCACGCTCAACATGACGCGTGCTCGTGACGCAGGGATCCCGCCGCTGAACGACGTGCGACGTCAGATCCACGCCCAGACCAACGACGCGCAGCTCGCGCCGTACACGTCATGGGCGGACTTCGGGCAGAACATGAAGCACCCGATGTCGCTCGTGAACTTCGTCGCGGCCTACGGCACGCACCCGACGATCACCGCCGCCACGACCCTCGCCGCAAAGCGTGAGGCAGCACGGCTGATCGTCAACCCGGACCCGCTCAGCGCATCCGACACGGCGAGCCGCCCTGCGGACGCGGATGCCTTCCTGTTCGGCTCGGGGACGTGGGTCAACACGGCCGACGGGCACGTGACCACCGGTCTCGAGGAGGTCGACCTGTGGGTCGGCGGACTCGCGGAGATCACCAACCTGTTCGGTGGCCTGCTGGGAAGCACCTTCAACTACGTCTTCCAGTCCCAGCTGGAGAACCTGCAGGACGGTGACCGCCTCTACTACCTGGCGCGCACCACCGGCCTCAACCTGCGCACGCAGCTCGAGGGCAACTCGTTCTCCGAGATCATCCAGCGCAACACCGACGGCACCCACTCGCTCAAAGCCGATGTCTTCGCCACGGCCGACTGCAGGTTCGAGCTGTCACACCTCAACGGCACGCCGGCCGGATACGCGACCAGCGGCTCGATCGTCGCCGACGACCTGACGACGACCGACTGCAACGAGCAGGCACTCCTGCTCCGCAAGCCTGACGGCACGATCCAGTATCGCCAGGTCAACTCCGTCAACCCGGTCGGCATCAACGGTCAGTCGGTCTACAACGGCACCCCAGGTGCTGACCGCATCTGGGGCGGCAACGACAACGACACCTTCTGGGGTGGCGCCGGAAACGACGTCATCGAGGGCAACGGCGGCGACGACGTGGCACTCGGCGGCGACGGCAACGACATCATCACCGATCTCTCCGGAGCCGACGTGCTCAAGGGAGGACCCGGCAACGACGCGATCGATGCCGGCATCGGCAACGACATCATCCTCGGCGGCGACGGGCAGGACTTCCTGAACGGCGGCGGTAACGACAACGAGACCTTCGCCGGACCCGGCAACGACTTCATCATCGCCGGTCAGGGTGCCGACGCCGTCTTCGGAGATGGCGGCGACGACTGGATCGAGGGCGGGACCGGACAGGACCTGCTGCAGGGCGACCACGGAGCGCCGTTCTTC
>JANXWJ010000261.1 GCA_025351185.1 Candidatus Nanopelagicales bacterium | reverse complement strand
GACGCCGACGGGGTGAAGCAGGCGATCCGCGACGCGCTCGGCGCCGACCCGACCGATCTGCGCCGACGGATGACCGCCATGCGCGAACATCTCTTCATCCACGACGTCGACCGCTGGGCCGGCAGCTTCCTCGGGGCTCTGGAGAAGTCGGAGGCGCAGCGGTGACGGCCGGCAGCGGCCTCGACGCGTCGTTGCGCGAAGCACTCCTGACCGCGGCCGCAGCCGAGCGGCTGCTCGTGGCCGTCGACTTCGACGGCACCCTCGCGCCGATCGTCGAGATCCCGTCCGAGGCCCGGTCTCTGCCCGGCGGTCTCGAGATCCTCGAGCACCTCGCCGCTCTGCCCGAGACGGTCGTAGCCCTCGTGTCGGGCCGCGCGCGCGCTGACCTGGCGCAACTCGCACCTGTCGGCGACGCGGTTCGGCTGGTCGGCAGTCACGGTGCCGAGATCGACGACGTCGTCCTGTCCTCCGACGACGCCGAGCGCCTCATCGCTCTGCTTGCCGGCGTACGCCTGGCCGTCGACGGCGTTGAGGGTGTGACCCTCGAGAACAAGCCGGCAGGGGTGGCCGTGCACGTACGCCGAGCCGCTCGTGACGACGCGGCACGCGTGAGGGAGTCGGTGCTCACCGGACCGGCGACCACACCAGGCGTGCACGTCACCCGCGGCAAGGAGGTCGTGGAGCTGTCGGTGCTCGAAGCCGACAAGGGCACAGCACTCGATCGGCTTCGTGCCGAGTCACGCGCCACCTGCGTCGTCTATCTGGGTGACGACATCACCGACGAAGCAGCGCTCGCCCGGCTGCGCCACGGCGACGTCGGGGTGAAGGTCGGAGCGGCGGACACCGCAGCCGCCCACCGGGTCGAGGGACCGCCCGACGTCGTGAAGGCGCTGCGACTACTCGCCGAGCACCGGGCCAACCCTGCCGACGGTGCCCGATGAGCGCGGCGCGGCGCCCGAGCGAACGAGGCCCGCACGCCACCGGTGCTGTCAGACTTCTCGCATGCGCGACGACGACTCCCCGACGACGGTGATGACCGCCAACCCCGCTGCCCAGCGGCCATCCCGACCCACGAGCCGCCCGGTGACCCGTACCTGGCGGACCTCGGGCGCCGGAACCGACACTGATGCGGTCGAGGATGCACGCGGCACCGCCACCGCAGACAACCCGGACTACGTCGCCTGGCTCGTGTCGGAGTCGATGCTGCACGACGCGGTGGAGACCGGTCGGCAGCTCACCGGCCACGGCGCGATGTGGCAGAACTCCTACGCCCGACCGGATCCCCAGGCCGCCGTGCGCATCGCGTCGGTGTGGTTCACCGCCTATCCGACCTCGCTCATCAACGCACCCGCCCACTCGTTCCTCGCGACGCTCGGGGACCCCGACCTGTGGCGTGCCTTCGCATCGATCGGCATCAGGGCCGTGCACACCGGACCCGTGAAGATCGCCGGAGGCATCACCGACTGGCACCACACCGCCACGATCGACGGGCACTTCGACCGGATCAGCACCCGGATCGACGAGGCGTTCGGGACGTCCGACGAATATCGCATCCTGTGCGCGATCGCGGCCAGCAACAGCGGCACGGTCATCGACGACATCGTCCCGGGGCACACCGGCAAGGGTGCCGACTTCCGCCTCGCGGAGATGAACTACGGCGACTATCCCGGGATCTACCACATGGTCCTCGTCGATCCTCAGGACTGGGACCTCCTCCCGGACGTCGCCGAGGGTCACGACACGGTGAACCTCGATGTCGTCGCCGAACGCAACCTCACCGACGCCGGCTACATCGTCGGGCCGCTGCAGCGTGTGCTGTTCTGGTCGCCCGGGGTCAAGGAGACCAACTGGGCAGCCACCGCCCCGGTGATCGGCGTCGACGGTGTCGAGCGGCGCTGGGTCTACCTGCACTACTTTTGGGAGGGCCAGCCCTCCATCAACTGGCTCGACCCCTCGTTCGCGGGTGCGCGCCTCGTCATCGGCGACGCGTTGCAATCGCTCACTGATCTGGGCTCCGGCGGACTTCGTCTGGACGCCAACGGATTCCTGGGTATCGAGCGTCGCGCCGGATCGACCGCGTGGTCGGAGGACCACCCGATGTCGGAGGCCGCCAACCAACTCGTCTCGAGCATGGTGCGCAAGGTGGGTGGCTTCACCTTCCAGGAGCTCAACCTCTCGATGGACGCCATCAAGGCGACGGCCGACACCGGCCCTGACCTGTCCTACGACTTCGTCACGCGACCGGCCTGTCAGCACGCCCTCCTCGTGGGTGACACGGAGTTCCTCCGCCTCACGCTGCGCGAAGGGATGCGCCTCGGGATCGACACCGGCGCCCTCGTGCACGCCCTCCAGAACCACGACGAGCTGACCTACGAGCTCGTCCACTTCACCGACACGCACTCCGACGACACCTACACCTATCGCGGCCGCACCATCACCGGAGGTGAGCTCGCCGACACGATCAGGGCCGACCTGCGCCTGCACCTCACGGGGGCCGAGCGTCCCTACAACCTGCTCTTCACGACCAACGGCATCGCGTGCACGACGGCCAGCATCGCGGCCGCCGCGATCGGGGTCACCGACCTCGACGCGCTCGACGAGGAGCAGATCGAGCGGATCCGTCGGGCCCACCTGCTGCTGGCGATGTACAACGCCTGGCAGCCCGGGGTGTTCGCCCTCTCCGGGTGGGACCTCGTCGGGACGCTGCCGCTGCCGCTCGATTCGGTCGCGCACCTCGCCACCGAGGCGGACACCCGCTGGATCAACCGTGGTGCTCACGACCTCATGGGTGTCGACCCCTCGGCCACCGAGTCCGAGTCCGGTGTGCCCCGGGCGCGCTCGCTCTACGGCACGCTCCCCGATCAGCTCATCGACCCCGACTCGTTCGTCAACCGGCTCCGCGGCGTGCTCTCGCTCCGTGCCCGGCTCTCGATCGCGGAGTCGACGCTGCTCGAGGTGCCTGACGTCGACCATCCCGAGCTGCTGGTGCTCGTCATGCGCCTGCCGGACGGCTCGATGGCAGCCTCGGTGCTCAACTTTTCCGCCGAGCCGGTCGTGGAGACGGTGCTGCACACCGACCTCGCAGTACCGGGCGCCGACATCGTCGATCTCGGCAACGACACCGTCCTCGGGACGGTCGACGAGGAGCACGGCGTACGCGTCCTCCTCGGTGCCCACGACGGACGCGTCCTGCGCATCAGCTGACTCCCGGCTGACGCCAGCAGGAATGGGTACGCCGTAACCCTCCCGCTCGTGTGAACAACCGGTTACGCTCGGCTGGCCGGGCACCCGTCCGGCGTCCCTGTCACTCGGATCGTCCGGCACGTTCCTGCCGGTGAAGGGTTGGCTCTGCCATGGCTTCGGTCACGTTCGATCACGCATCCCGCATCTACCCGGGATCCACCACCCCCGCTGTCGATGCTCTCAATCTCGAGATCCAGGACGGCGAGTTCCTCGTCCTCGTGGGGCCCTCGGGTTGTGGCAAGTCCACCAGCCTGCGCATGCTCGCCGGGCTCGAGGACGTCGACAAGGGCAACATCCTCATCGGTGACCGTGACGTCACGATGCTGCCGCCCAAGGATCGCGACATCGCGATGGTGTTCCAGAACTACGCGCTCTACCCCCATATGACGGTGGCCGAGAACATGGGCTTCGCGCTCAAGATCGCGGGCGTCAACAAGGCTGACATCGCGACCCGCGTGGCCGAGGCTGCGAAGATCCTCGACCTCGAGCCCTACCTCGAGCGCAAGCCGAAGGCGCTCTCCGGTGGTCAG
>JANXWJ010000239.1 GCA_025351185.1 Candidatus Nanopelagicales bacterium | reverse complement strand
GACGGCTTCGACACCCTGATCCACCACAACGAGACGGCCGTCAAGATCCTCGTCCATCCCTGAGAGGTCAGCGTGACTCTGATGTAGCGCCATGCTGACTCGACCGCGCCGAGACGCACCGACCACTACCTGGGTGCCGTTGACGGAGCGAGCGAAGTCGAGTACCGCCGTCGCGACGTCGTCTCCGACCTCGGTGTGGCAAGTGCCGGACAGGTCCTCTGTGAGCTGGCGCAGTCGCGCGATGTCATCAGGGCGAGCGCCGAGGGTGCCGTCGCCGCAGGCTGGCGTGGCGCGCGGCTCGAAGACCCACGTGGCGCGCGAGCCGACGAGGGCCGAGACGAACTCGATCGACGAGACGTTACCCTCCCCGATCCCGCGCACGCTCAACGCGACGCGGGTCTGTCCGTGCTGCAGCCCGGACTGGTCGGGGTGCTTCATCGCGCTCAGGTTGCACAGTGCCGCGCCCTCGACGGCTCACCCGGCGGTGAGCGCGGAGGACGAGGCCTGGCTGAACCGCCATCGTGAAGCCGTCATGCTCGCGATCTCACTCTCAGTAGAACCCTCACGATAAGAGGGCCCACCATGCGAGATCATTCCGGTGACGTCTGGTGCGAGCCAGGGCACTGGCCGGCAATGGTTTCATTCGCCGGATTCTGCGGGGCAGACCACTGGTGGTGGACGCATCGTCACACATCTCTCGAGCCCCCCACACCTGAATCTCAACCAACGATTGTTTCGACCACCGACAAGGCGAACTATCTGGCGAGGAACTTGACGAGTGCCTGGTTCCACTCGGACTCGTGGCTGACGTTGGCGCCATGCGGTGCGCCGACGATCAGGTGCAGCTCACTGCCTGGGATCGCCTCGTGGGTGCGACGGCCGGATCCTTCGAAGGGGACGATGCCGTCGCTGTCACCGTGCAGGACCAGTGTCGGTAGGGAGATCGTGTGCAGGTCACCTCGGAAGTCGGTGGTACCGAATGACTTCATGCACGCCAGGGCGGCCTTCTTGTCCGATTGCTTGCAGAGCGCGAGCGCGAGCTGCCGCTGCTCTTCGGTGACCTTGAGTTCGCCAACGCCATTGACGGAGAAGAACTGCGTCGCGAAACTGTCGTAAAAGGCGGCCTCGTCGTCGGTCAGCGCCGTCGTCATGGACGCGGCCAGTTCCGGGCTCAGCGGCCCGTCGGGGTTGTCGTCGGTCGTGACCAGGTACGGGGGCACGGCGGAGGCGAAGACGACGCTGCGGAGCCGTTGCGTGCCATACGTCGACACATAACGAGCGACCTCGCCGCCGCCCATCGAGAATCCGACCAAGGTCGCGTCGCTCAGGTCGAGTACGTCGAGCAGCGTGTAAAGATCTTTCGTCAAAGTGTCGTAGTCGTAACCTGAACTGGGTTTGTCGCTCCGCCCGAAACCGCGACGGTCGTAGGTGATCACCCGATACCCGGCGGTGACCAGGGCGGGCACTTGGCCGCTGAACGCCTCGCCGGACAACGGCCAACCGTGGATCAGGACAACCGGACGGCCAGATCCGCCGCTGTCGTCCACGTGCAGGTGGGTGTCGGTGAGGAGGCCGTGATGAGCGGTGATCTCGGTCATGATGATCCTTCGATTCCGGGCCGCGTTGGCGCGACTCGACCTCTGTACCCGATCGGGCAAGGCTTACACGCTCGGGGAGTGCACGGCTATAGCGGTGGGCCACCCATACTGCCGAGCTGTGCGGTGCGCCTGTCACGGCGCACGAGGTGAAAGTCGTTGCGTCCGCGCTGGGGCGGCTGCCTCGAGAATGTGTGTGGTGAAACCTCCCGCGTCACCGAGATAACCCATGCAGGACAGCACGTCACTCATTTGAAGATCGACACCCAGTGGTCACCCAGTTGAAAGGACGGGACGAAAGCCCTGATGACGCGTTCGGCGACGGCAACGGCATTGTCGGGACGGTCGAGGTCCTCGCAGACGATGACGAACTCGTCGCCGGAAAGCCGCACCAGGGTGTCGCCCGGTCTCAGAACGCCGGTGAGCCTGCGCGCCACCGCGACAAGCAGGTCGTCGCCGACCGCGTGGCCGAACATCTCGTTGACCTCTTCGAACAGTCAATGTCTGTGAACAGAATGGCCACGTTGGTCGGGGTGCGGACTGCCCGCCGTGCCACGTGCTCGAGCCTGTCCTGAAGCATTGCCCGGTTGGGCAGCGCGGTGAGCGGGTCGTGCAGGGAGTTGTGGCGGAATGCTTCAGTTTCTGCGCGGGCGGCCGCCCGGTTCCGCGCGCTTATCAGGTAGGCGCCCGCGACCTCAGCTAGTTTCTGCGCTGCATCCAGGTCATGCTTCGAGAGTTCGCCAGGTGACTCGCGGTGGGTCAAGCGCGCCACGACGTATCGATATTCCAGGAGTGCCGACCCGCAGTCACGCTCTCGGCGCCGCCCGGTCAACGCCCGCTCGCGGTTGGGAAGTAGAGGCGTCGAATCTGCGCCTGCGGGACAGTTTGCTCGACCCCAGACCCAGGCGCCGCATGCGCCGCGGTCAAGGTGTCGTCAGGGCGACTGGGCCCGTGCGCCCGCACGGACTGACCGAGCGGCCAGTAGGCGACTCAGACCCAGGGCGATCGTCTCCGGAGCGAACACGACAGAGGACACCGAGCGCGGGGTTCAGGGCTTCTCGTCGCCGAAAAGGTGACCGAACACGACGACGTTGTCGAGGTAGTGCCGCACCTTGTCGAAGGTGCCGCCGCAGGTGACGAGCCTGATCTCGGCGCGATCGAAGGTGCTGCGGTAGACCTGATCGGTGGGGAACCGGTCTTTGGGGTAGAGCGCGACCTTGTCGACCACGAAGCGGAGCACTGAGCCGTCGGCGCGCGAGACCCGTATGGACGCTCCGACCTTTATCGCGCCGAGGCGGTAGAAGACACCCGGGCCTTGAGTGCTGTCAACGTGTGCGGCGATGACGGCAGGTCCGAGTTGGCCGGGGGTCGGGCCGCCGACGTAGAAGCCGACCTCGTCTGCGGTCCCCGGCACGGAAATGGTGCCGTCGGCAGTGACGTCGAGATCGACGAACGCCGCGGAGTGCACACCGATCGACGGGATGTCTAGAACGGTCGGGCGCGACGCCGGAAGGAACCGTCCGAACCGCGGCGTCGTGCTGTTTCTTGGCGAGGGAGCCATCGGTGCCGGCGCTGCATCAGGGGCGGGGACCGAGATCGACGGCGCGGCAACGGTCGGAGTCGGCGGGCCATCGGTGCCCCGGGCGCCGAGGGTGACGGCGCCCACCCCAACGACGCAGAGCACGGCGGAAGCCGCCGCGGCGATGAGCGTGCCGCGGCGACCTCCCCTGCTCGTGGAGTCGGTCATCGCACCGCGGTACGGCTGCGACGGCCAGCGATCACACCGGTCCCGGCAGCAGCCACCAGGGCGCCACCGCCGATGATCAGCAGCCCGCTGTTGACGCCGCCGGCAGCGCCACCGTCACCGGTTGCCATGCCACCGACCGGTGCCGCGAGCAGCGCGCCGCACAGTGCCGGGTCGGTGGCCTCGGTGGGCAGCGTCGGGGCGAGGTCGCTCTTCACGGTGCCGGAGTATTTCCCGTCCTTGTTGTAGTCGACACCGTGGATCACCACGACGGCCTTGCCCGCAGAGATCGCGGCCGCGACGGCCGAGGAGACCTTGATCGACCCGCGCTCATAGGTCAGCTTGCCGCCGGGTGCGGTGTCAAACCGCTTCACGGCCAGGGCGCTAGCCGGGCTAGTGTCGCCGCTCTTGGTGAGCGACACCACGATCGGGCCATAGGCAGGCGCACCCTCCGAGGTGTTGAGGTGCCCGTCCTTGTTGGTGTCGTCACCGATCACAGGACACTCGTGTCGTGCGTCGGCGCCGAAGTGGATGTGCGCCGCGTGTGGCTGACCAGCCAGCAGACCGGTCGCCGCCATGGTGACGGTGATCGTCGTCCCAGACACCGACACCATCGCCGTGCCGCTGCCCTCGACGCCACTCCCCGGGATTGGCTTCAGATTGGCGTTGACACTCGAGCCACTCGCCAAGGCTGGGCCGGCGCCCAGCGCTAGCAACGTGATTGCACCGAAAGTCGCGCCAACGAACTTGGACTGCTTGCGCATCGTTCCTCCTCGTGGTGCGACCCGCCGGGGACCCCGGACGATCCGGGCCGAACCGATCAGCACCACGCTGCGTGTCAGTGCCCACGCTGACTCCACGCAAACCCTTGAGGGGACGGTGGGAGCACTGGCCGGGGACGTGTCCATCCCCGGGTGGCCGGCACGGCGACTCACCCACGTCCTGCTCGGCACCTGCGGATGGCCCGGACTCATCGAGCGTCTCGCAACCCCCACGCTCAGTCAGACGATGACCGATGTCGATGTTGCCGCCGCGGTCGCCGCGACCCGCGACGCGCGACTCCTCTCTCCCGAGCTGCTGGCCGGCGCCCAGGCCCTGCGGCGGGCCTCATGAGAGAGAAAAGCGTAGAGCCCAGATCCCTGTCACGTTCAGTGTTGAGCGCTGCGCATCGATCACAGGCATCGCGTCGCTGCTCACAGGTTGCGGGCGAATGCCTGACAGGACGGGGGGAGCGGAGTACAACGTTGGGACGACGGGGGAACCTCCCGTCGCTGCGCTGCACACCGATGACCACATCGAGGCAGTGTCGAGAGTGCGAGCACGAGATGCGTATCGAGCGCGCTCTGTGGCTTGCTCGGCATCGCTCATCGTCGTGTTGACCGCATGCTCGAGTGGTTCAGCTGATTCGTCGCCGACTACTACTCCAGGTACAGGAGCGACTACCGCGACGAGCGGGAGTCCGCGACCCTCACAGTGCGCGATGGATCCCGGTGTGGCGCAGGCCCTCGACGCCTACCAGCGGTACTCGTCCGCCCAGGAAATCTCCCAGGCGAATCCCTCTCGACCGCGGGACAAGTCTCTCGCACCTGGTGGCGTGGTTCAGCGAGGCGCTCGGGTGTCAGCTCCAGGTGGAGTCCGACACCGCGCGACTCAGCAAAGCCGCGCTGGAGGGGGATGTCCGACGGCCATTGGTGCGCGCCGGAGGGCAGCGTGCCTTCACCCCGCAGGGGTACGCGGTGCTCGTCTGCGTGCTCGCCGCTCTGTCCCGCGGGCGCACCCAGCTGCTGCTCGAGGACCTCGCTCGTGATGTGCGGTCGTGTGCGGCAGAGGCTGGCGTCGTTGCAGCGCAACGCTTTCACGCCCTCGTATGCCCAGCAACTGTCGAAGTCAGGTAAAACGAGACACAGGGTCGGGCACAGCAAACTGTGCCCGA
>JANXWJ010000220.1 GCA_025351185.1 Candidatus Nanopelagicales bacterium | reverse complement strand
CTTCGACAACCTGACCAAGGCACACGAGGCCGTCTCGCGCGCTCGCGCGCAGCTCGCGCTGCTCGATCCGCTGCTCGCGGACTGCGATGCCTACGACCAGCAGGTCCGCCAGGCTCAGCACCTCACGACCTTGCGCCACGTGCTGCCCTATGCGCTCGACGAGATCAGGGCAGATCTGCTGGGCGAGTCGATCAGGTCCTGGCGCGCTGAGGTGGAATCGCTGGAAGCCGAGCAGTACCGGCTCACCGAGGTGCTCGCGGAGCATCAGGAGCGCAAGACCCAGCTCGCCATCGAACGCGCCGGCTATGGCGGTGACCGGCTCGAGCAGATCGCCCGCGAACGTCGCACCGCCGAGGCGCAGCGCGAGACCCGCCAGGCTCGCCACCGCGAGGTCACGGCGCTGCTGCAGCGGCTCGGGCTCGAGCCGGCCGACTCACCCGCCACCCTCGCCGCTCGACTCACGGTCGTCGCCGGACGCATCGACGACCTCGACAACGACGACGTCTCGCTGCAGGTGGCGCGCGACCGCGCCGCTGTCGAGCGCGAGAAGCTCGAAGCGGATGCTCACGAGGTCAACGCCGAGCTGCGCAGCCTCGAGCAGCGGCGTACAAACATCCCGCGGCGCAGCCAAGAGCTGCGCACCGCGCTGTGCGAGGAGCTCGACATCGAGCTCGACGCGGTGCCGTTCGCGGGGGAGCTGCTGCAGGTGCGGCCCGAGCACGCCGAGTGGGAGGGCGTGGCCGAGCGTGTGCTGCACGGCTTTGCGCTCTCGCTGCTGGTGCCCAACGAGCACTACACGGCTGTCGCCTCGTGGATCAACGGGCGGCATCTCGGCGCTCGGGTCGTCTACTACCGCGTGGGGGCCAGCACCGTGCGCCGGCCCGACCGCGGCGACGCCGGGCTGCTGCTGTGCGACACCGTCGAGATCAGCACCGACACCCCGCACTACGCCTGGCTCGAGAGCGAGATCGCGCACCGCGCCGACCAGGTGTGCGCGACGACGTTGGAGGAGTTCCGTCGCGCCGACCGTGCGGTGACCGCGCAGGGACAGGTCAAGGGGCTCGGTGGTCGCCACGAGAAGGATGACCGGCACCGGATCGATGACAGGTCCCAGTGGGTACTGGGCTGGAGCAACCAGGCGAAGGTCGACCTGCTGCTCGCTCGAGCCAGCGAGCTGCACCTCGGCCTCGCTGGTGCCACGTCGCTGCGCGGGCGCCTCGAGGCTCAGGGTCGCGAGCTGCGCTCTCGCCGTGGCGATCTCGAGGCGTTGAGCCGGGTCACCGACTTCACCGAGCTCGACTACCTCACCAGCGTCAACCTCGTGGCCGCGCTCGAGGCGGAGGCACGGGCGATCGAAGCCTCGTCGGACGCCCTGCGCCGGGTGGGCGAGGCGCTCGACGAGGTCGAGCGAGCCATCGCCGACACGGATCGCCGACGCAGCGATGCGCAGAGCAAGCTCGGTCAGGCTCGGACCAAGGTCGAGGACCAGGCGACGCTGCTGGAGCGCATCCAGGCGCGGCTGGCGTCGCTCGAAGTCGACCTCGATGACGTACGCGACCTGATGCGAGCTCGACTCGGTGCGATCCCGTCGGAGCTTGCCGCCATCGACAGCCTCGAGCAGGCGCAGCGTGACGGGCTCGATCGCGACCTCGACGAGGCCGAGCGGCTCAAGCAGCGCTCCATCGCCCGCGCCGTGAAGCGGATGGGGCAGTTCCGCGCGGACTATCCGCTGGAGACCCTGGAGATCGACGCCGCCATCGAGTCGGCGGAGGAGTTCCGGACCCTGCACGCCCGGATCTCCAAGGACGACCTGCCTCGGTTCGAGGCGCAGTTCAAGGACTACCTCAACACCAACACGATCCGCGACGTCGCCTCGTTCTTCGCCCAGCTCAACATGCAGGTCGACCAGATCAACGATCGCATCGCCACCATCAACGAGTCCCTCACCGGCATCGACTACAACCCCGGCCGCTACATCCGCCTCGACGGCCAGCGCACGAGCAACCAGGACGTACGCACCTTCATCACCGACCTGCGTGCTTGCACCGCGGGTGCGCTGGAGGAGGAGACGGAGCACTACGGCGAGGCGAAGTTCCTCCAGGTCAAGCGGCTCATCGAACGGTTCAAGGGCCGCGAGGGTCTCACCGAGCTCGACCGCACCTGGACGCGACGCGTCACCGATGTGCGCAACTGGTTCACCTTCTCCGCCTCCGAGCGGTGGCGTGCTGATGACTCCGAGCACGAGACCTACACCGACTCCGGCGGAAAGTCCGGTGGGCAGAAGGAGAAGCTGGCCTACACGATCCTCGCCGCATCCCTGGCCTACCAGTTCAAGCTCGACTGGGGATCGGCCCGCTCGAAGACGTTCCGCTTCGTCGTGATCGACGAGGCGTTCGGGAGAGGGTCCGATGAGTCCACGCGCTTTGCCCTCTCGCTGTTCCAGCAGCTCGGGCTGCAGCTGCTCATCGTCACGCCGCTGCAGAAGATCCACGTGATCGAGCCGTTCGTCTCCGCCGTCGGCTACGTCAGCAACTCCTCGGGCAGCAGCTCGCACCTGCAGACCCTCACGATCGAGGAGTATCACCAGCGCAAGGCCGCCCATGCGCTCCTGGCCCTGACCGAGGTCTCGGACGGCGATGCGCTCGTCGGAGAGGCCGGGGGGCTCGCGTGAGTCGTGCCGCGACGTCGCGATGGACCGAGCCGACCGACGTGGTCGACACGCTGCGCAGGCGCTGGGCACGCGGGGACTTCCTCGGCCGGCATGCGCGGGGCGAGGAGTGGGACCCGGTGTCGCTGCCGCTGCGGGCCCCGACCCCGACGGAGCTCGTGGCGGATCTGGGTGCTGCGCGGGAGTGGGTGACGAGGTGGCGTGCTGCGTATCCCGCGCACCTGCGCATCGAGACGGCGAGTGTCGGCGGCCGCGTGGTCGGGGCGAACGAGGTGCCGTGCCGAGTCTGGATCGACAGACCCGAGTCGCTGTGGGCGGTGCTGGGGGTTGGCGCGCAGGTGCGCAGCTTTGACGAGCTCGCGTCGCTGACCGCTGCGTCGGTGCCGGCGCTTGTGCCGTGGGTTTCGGCGCATCCGCTGAGGGTGCTGGAGAAATCCGATGTCTGGGCTCGCGCGCTGGCTGCGGTCTCGTGGATGTCGGAGCACGAGGAGCCGGTCTATCTCCGGCAGGTCGACGTCGCGGGGGTCGACACGAAGTTCCTCGAGACGAATCGTGCGCTGATCTCCGACCTGCTCAGCGAGGTGCTCGACCCCGAGCGCATCGACGTGACGGCACCTCGTGCGGACCTGGTGGCACGCTTCGGATTCCTTGGCAAGCCTGACTACGTCAGGATGCGGACGCTCTACCCTTCCCAGCTGCTGCCGGGCGGCTTCCTCGAGCTCACGGCTCGCGGCGACGAGGTCGCCAGGCTGGGGCTGCGGCCGCGCCGAGTGCTCATCGTGGAGAACGAGATCACCTATCTCGCCCTCCCCGATGTCGGCGACACGATCGCCGTGCTGGGCTCGGGCTACGGGCTCGGGCGCCTGTCGCGGATCGACTGGCTGCACGGTGTCGACCTGCTCTACTGGGGTGACCTCGACACCCACGGCTTCGCCATCCTGGACGGTCTGCGCGCGCACTTCCCCGGGACCCGCTCGATCCTGATGGACCGGTCTACGTTGCTGTCGCACGAGACCCACTGGGGTCACGAGCCGACCCCGAGCCGTGCCATTCTCACCCGTCTCACCGAGCCGGAGCAGCGGCTCTACGACGACCTGGGCGCCAACACCTTCGGGCGCTCGGTGCGCCTGGAGCAGGAACGGATCAGCTTCCACCTGATCCGCGAAGCGCTCGAGGGTAACGACCAGCCGGCGTGAGTCAGCCACGACGCAGACCGGTGAGACGGGATCGATGATGGCGCGCGAGTCAGGCCCAGGCGGGGGAAGAAGTACGCCATCTAAGTCCAGGAAGAATGCTTGTTAACGCACGCTTTAGCGTTCTAAAGCGTGCTAGCGTTCGCATCCGGAGGTGGTCCCGTGACCCGAGCTCGCGCGATATTGCCACAGGCGCAGGATGCCGTACGCGTGCTGGGCCTCGAGGTCGCGCGCGCCCGGCGGGCTCGCCGGTGGAGTCAGGCAGAGCTCGCGGAACGCGCCGGGGTGTCTCGCGAGACGGTGCGCAAGGTCGAGCACGGCGGGTCGGCGGTGGCGATCGGCACGGCGTTCGACCTTGCCGCCTTGGTCGGGGTCGAGCTCTTCGGCGCCTCGCCGGGTGACCTGCCGCAGCTGATACGCCGCGGCGAGGAACGGCTTGCGGTGCTGCCGTCCCGAGTGCGGGAGCGCGCCGACCTCGAGCTCGACGATGAGTTCTGATGGCAGTTTCCACGACGCCCGACCGCGCCTACGTGTGGATCTGGCTGCCCGGCGCGACGGACCCGGTGGTCGCCGGCGTCGTGCGCCAGAACGGTGATCTTCTGGTCTACAACTACGCCGCCAGCTATCTGGCGCGCCCAGACGCGATCCCGCTCTATGTGCCGGAGCTGCCGTTGCAGCGCGGTTTCCTGCGCCCGCCCGATGGGCTGGCCGTCGCTGGCTGCATCCGTGACGCTGCCCCCGATGCCTGGGGTCAGCGCGTCATCCTGGCCCGTCACGCCGGGCGCGGCACGCTCACGGCCGATACCGGCGACCTGCCGCTGTTGACCTACCTGCTCGAGTCCGGAAGTGACCGTGTCGGTGCCGTGGACTTCCAGGCCAGCCCCACGGCGTACATCCCCCGCCTCACCACTGCCTCGCTAGCGACGATGCAGGCTGCAACCGAGGACTTCCTCGCGGGCCAACCGCTGCCGGCGGACCTGGAGGACGCACTGCTGCGAGGTACGTCCATCGGTGGCGCTCGACCGAAGGTCCTGTTGCGGGAGACGTCGCCCGGTCAGCTGCCCCGTGAGCTCATCGCGAAGCTGTCGGTGGCTTCGGACCCCTGGCCCGTGGTCAAGGCGGAGGCCGTTGCCATGGACTTGGCCCGGCGCGTCGGCTTGCGCGTCGCGGCGACCGAGCTGATCGAGAGTCTCGGCCGGGACGTGCTGCTCGTGGAGCGATTCGACCGACCAGGCACCACCGGCTCGCTCCCCGGCGCGGTCGGTCAGCGCACTCCCGTGGTGTCGGCGCTGACCATCCTCGGCCTCGACGAGATGCACGGTCGCTACGCCACCTATCACGGCCTGGCCGACATCATCCGAGCACGGTTCACCGACCCTGCGGCCACCTTGCGCGAGCTGTTCGGCCGGATCGTGTTCAACATCGCGGTCAGCAACACCGACGACCACGCGCGAAACCACGCCGCGTTCTGGGACGGGACGATGCTGAGTCTGACGCCGGCGTATGACCTGAGCCCGCAGATGCGCAGTGGCGATTCGGCGCAGCAAGCGATGGAGATTGCCCGAGACGGGCGCCGGATGTCGCGGATGGCGTTGTGTGTCGAGGCGAGCGAGGTGTTCTTGCTGAGCCGAGAGGAGGCACGCACGATCATCAGCGAGCAGGTCCACGTCATCGAGTCGCAGTGGCTCGATGCAGCCGACGCCGCCCGGCTGACCCGCGCCGACAGGGAGCTGCTGTGGCGCACGCTCATCCTCAACCCGGCCGTCGCCTACGAGCTGTGAGCACGGTGCTGGTCTGACCCCGGATGTCGGACCTGGTCTGTAGCGTCAGGTGAGAAGAGGACACAGGGGGATGCATGTTTCTGCTCGACAGCACGGTGGTCTACAGCGCGACCGACCTCGCCAACGCCGCGACGTGCGAGTTCGCGACGCTGCGCGCGCTCGACGTGAAGCTCGGGCTGGCCACGGCGGTGGTCGTGGCAGACGCGATGCTGAGCCGCACCGCGGAGCTCGGCGACGCCCACGAGCTGCGAGTGCTCGCCGGCTATATGACTGCGCACGGCACGCATGTCGACGGGACGTCCGGCGGTGTCGTCGAGGTCGATGCGCGTCATGGCTACGACGAGGTCACGCTGCGCGCGAAGTGTGACGAGACGCTGGCTGCGCTTCGCGCCGGTGCCGACGTGGTCTTCCAGGGCTCGTTCTTCGACGGCCGGTTCCACGGTCGCTCGGACTTCCTCGTACGCATCGACGACTCCTACGCCGTCTATGACACCAAGCTGGCGAAGCACGCGAAGATCACGGCGCTGCTGCAGCTCGCTGCCTACGCCGATCAGCTGCAGCGCCACGGGATCGCGGTGCACGGTGACGTCACGCTGATCCTGGGTGACGGGGCTGAGTCGGTGCACGCGGTCGATGACCTGATCCCGGTCTACCTCGAGCGCCGCGCCCGCCTCGAGCAGATCCTCGATAAGCACCACAGCTCACCCGATCCTGTCGCCTGGAACGATCCGCGCTACCTCGCGTGCGGCCGCTGCGACGTGTGCGCCGCTGAGGTCGATGCCCATCGCGACCTCCTGCTGGTGGCCAACCTGCGCGTCACCCAACGAGCGCATCTGAGAGCTGCGGGGATCGAGACGATCGAGGACCTCGCCACGTCGACCGGCGCGGTCGATGGCGTGCCGCTCGCGACGCTGGAACGCCTGCGCACCCAAGCTCGCCTGCAGGTGGCGCAGGACGAGCGCCCGTTGCTCGCGGACGGCCGTCCTGATGTCCACGCCGAGGTCTTCGACACCGCGCCTCTGGAGGTGCTGCCGCTGCCCGATGCCGGCGACATCTTCTTCGACTTCGAGGGTGACCCGCTGTGGGCCGAGAACGGTTCTGTCGACTGGGGTCTGGAGTATCTCTTCGGCGTCGTCGAGGCGGGCACGGAGACGTTCGTGGCGTTCTGGGCGCACGACCGGCGCGAGGAGAAGGCCGCGCTGCTCGCCTTCCTGGCCTACGTCAAGGAGCGGCGCACACTCCACCCCAGCATGCACATCTATCACTACGCGGCGTATGAGAAGACAGCGCTGCTGCGCCTCGTCGGCCGTCACGGTGTGGGCGAGGAGGAGGTCGACGACCTGCTGCGGGCCGGCGTGTTCGTCGACCTCTACTCCACCGTGCGGCAGAGCATCCGCGTGTCGCAGCCGTCGTACTCCATCAAGAAGCTCGAGCCGCTCTACATGGGCGCCGACCTGCGCGACGGCGTGACCAACGCGGCCGACTCCGTCGCGGAGTACGCCCGAGCCTGCCACGCGCGCGACTCCGGTGACGCAGACACCTTCGCCGAGGTGCTCACCTCCATCGCTGACTACAACCACTACGACTGTCGCTCGACCCTGCGCCTGCGTGACTGGCTGCGGGAGACCGCTGAGGCTGAGGGCGTGACCTGGACGGCCGGGCTGGCGGTCGTTTCGGATGAGCCGGTCGTCAGTGAGCCGGATCCGCTCGAGCTCGACCTGCTGGAGCTGGCAGGTGACCTTCCCCGGAGCGAACGCACAGCTGACCAGCAGGCGTACTCGATGCTCGCCGCCGCGCTCGGCTATCACCGACGTGAGCACAAGCCCTTCTGGTGGGCGCACTTCGCGCGCCTACGTGAGCCGCTCGATGACTGGTCGGGGACCCGCGACGTCTTCACCGTGGACAGTGCGGTCGTCACGGCCGGGTGGGGCAAGGAGGGCAAGCAGCGGAGCCTGCGCCGGACCGTGGAGCTCACGGGGGAGTGGGGGTCGGGCAGCTCGACTGACGCGGGCAAGGTCTTCGTCGTCCACGACAGCCCGGTGCCCACGGGCATGGAGGTGCCCGAGGGTGGGCTGCGTGGTTGCTGTGGCGGTGAGGTGGTCGAGCGCTCGGTCGACGAGCTGGGCCGCGACGTCATCACGATCGAGGAGATGCTGGCGAAGGGCGTCGACGAGTATTCCCACCTGCCGCTCGCGCTGACTCCGCAGGGACCACCGTTGACGCAGAACATCGAGGCTGCGATCCGTGAGGTCGCACAGGCGGCGATCGATTCTTCGTTCCCGCATCAACCCGGCCTCGACGTGCTGCGTCGTCGTCCGCCGCGCACGTCGACTGGGGCACTCCCTGCTGTCGGTGCCGGCAAGGACGGGAACCTCGACGCGATCACGAGCGCCGTGCTCGGTCTCGACAACTCCTACGTCGCGGTGCAGGGACCCCCCGGCACGGGCAAGACCTACGTCGGGTCCCACGTCGTACGCCGCCTCGTCTCCCAAGGCTGGCGCATCGGTGTGACGGCGCAATCGCATGCGGTCGTGGAGAACTTCCTCGATGCGGTTGTGAAGGCCGGGGTGCCCAGCGAGCTCGTGGGCAAGGAGCGCAAGCAGCCCGGCACGCCGACGTGGACCGACCTCGGCAGTGCCGACAAGCTGGCCCGCTTCCTCGACGAGCATCGCGACGGGTGCGTCGTAGGTGGAACCGCGTGGGACCTCACGAACCTCAAGCGGATCGGGCGAGGTCAGCTCGACCTGGTCGTGATCGACGAGGCAGGGCAGTTCTCACTCGCCAACACTCTTGCCGTGTCGGTCGCGACGACCCGACTGCTCCTGCTCGGCGACCCGCAGCAGCTGCCGCAGGTGAGCCAGGGCACGCACCCGGAGCCCGTCGACGGCTCAGCGCTCGGGTGGCTCAACGAGGGGCACGCCACGCTGCCCGCATCACGCGGCTACTTCCTCGAGCGCTCGTGGCGGATGCACCCCACGCTGTGCGACCGGGTCTCGCGACTCTCGTACGACGGGTTGCTGCACGCTCAGGAGCCTGAGACGACGTCGCGCGTCCTGGTGGGTCTGGATGCAGGACTTCACGTCGTACGCGTCGACCACTCGGGCAACTCGGTCGAGTCTCCCGAGGAAGTCGCGGAGGTCGTGGCTCAGATCCGGCGGCTCCTGGAGTGCACCTGGTCGGATCCCGAGGAGAAGGTCGGCACGCGCGGGATGACGCAGCGCGACGTCCTGGTCGTCGCGGCCTACAACGCTCAGGTGGCTCTTCTGCGTCGGGAGCTGAAGGCTGCGGGGTTGTCGGACGTGCGCGTGGGGACGGTCGACAAGTTCCAGGGGCAGGAGGCTCCTGTCGTCATCGTGTCGATGGCGGCATCGTCGTCTGCCGACGTACCCCGCGGCATGGAGTTCCTGCTCTCGCGCAACCGTGTGAACGTCGCGGTGTCACGCGGTCAGTGGGCAGCGATCGTGGTGCGGTCACCGCACCTCACCGACTACCTGCCCGGCACCCCTGCCGCGCTGGCAGAGCTGGGAGCCTTCATCCGCCTGACCTCGTGAGATCTCGGGTCCGGAAGAAGGGGGTCGCCATTGACCATGACATGGGACTCATCTCCGACAAGTCCTTTCCCAACGCGCTGACACCACTTCTTCGCGAAGCCCATGAGGGTCAGCTTCTGCCGGCGGACCGTACCTCTCCGGGCGCGTACGAGCTTTGGCCCGGCGCGACTGCCAGACGCGTCAGTGCCAGGCTGGCCACGAGGCGCAAGACGGCACCGCGCCGCGTTATGAAGTCTCGGGAGCACGCATGAACCGCACACCCCTCGCTATCGTCGCCGCCACGCTTGTCACTGCCATGTGCGCGGCATGCGGCGGGTCCGCGACCCCGGCCGTCACGGTTACGGCCGCCGCGACCACTGTTACCGCGTCACCGATCGAGACCCCCATGCCGGCGAGCTCGAGCGCGGGCGCGGTCGAGTCGACACCTGCCGCCGCGGAGACGACCCCAGCAGTGGAGGCAGCCAACATCAAGGTGCCGAACGGGGTCGGAAAGGACTACCAGAGCGCGCAGGACCTGTGGCGTGCCGCCGGTCTGCACGTCGCACCAGCGACCGACGCGACAGGTGCACATCGCTTGCCGGTCATCGACTCGAACTGGGTAGTGCTGAGCCAAGACCTCAAGGCCGGGTCCACCGTCCCAGCGGACACATTCATCACCGCAACAGTGAAGAAGTACTCCGACAGCTGACCGTGCGAACCATCGGTGAGGGTTGTACGGGCGAGGGCTACGAGCACGACTAGCTTCTCCGGGGTGCAGCTGCGAAGCTGCGCGACGTGGAGGGGGTCGGATACGCGCGCTTCGTGCGGTCCGATGTCGACCCCGACACCGACCAGGAGATGTCGCGCGTCGACGCCTTGGCGGCTGCACTCCGTGAGCACCTGTCGGCGTCTGCCGGGTCGATCGACACCGTCCACGTGCACGGCGCCGGCAGCGGCGCGATCCAGAGGATCGTGTCGACCTTGCTCCACGACCGGCTGCTGTTTCGCGAGGAGGTCGTCCTCGCTCCTCAGGACGGGCTCGTGACATACGCGCGGCCCGACTTCTTCTACCGGCTCTCAGATGATCGCGGGATCCTCGCCGAGGTGGAGCGCGGGGGAACGACGACCAACAACCACGACCTCAAGGACATCTGGAAGGCGCACGTGTCGCCCGATGCCCAGCACCTGTTCCTCATCGTCCCCAACGCCAACTGGAACGAGTCGGGCGCCGCTCGCGAGCGACCGTTCCCTCGGGTGGTCTCACGCCTGGGTGCCTTCTTCGGCGACCCGCGGCGAGAGATCGACGTGGTGAGCGTCCACATCTTCGGCTATGGCCGAGGCGTCTAGACCTCGTCGTCGGGCCGACCGCACCGGCAGAGCTCTTGCTTGGTCCCCAGAGGGGCGCAGGATCGGGAGGTCCTGGTACACGTGCCAATGCCACTTGACGCCTGTCAAGGAAAGTAGGAAGCCGGGCTGGAGCGGCACGATCTGGTGGCGTCCACACCGAGCGCGAACTCGGTCCTGGATGGTGACGAATGGCGGGATCGTCGCGGTGTTCGTCGGGCCAAGAGCCCGATTCTGGATGGATTCCTCCCAGCTCTCTAGCGCATGTGGCGCAGAGGATTCGGCTTTCTCCGCGTTCGTGACCACGAGCGCCGAGCGCCTGGGGGTTAGTTCGGGTGCAGCGTCGTTGGGTCGGAAGGAGCCGGGCTACCTCCACACGTACCCGCCGTAGCGGCTGGCTATGTCGATCTCACCGAGCATGACCGGACCGACCGTCGATCCCAGTGGCCCGAGCGTCGGCTCGGTGCCGCCCGCGCAAGGATCGCAACCGAGCCGCGTCAGCAGAAGCTGGCGGTGGGTGGACCAGATCGCTGCGGCGTGGATCGCCCGAGATCCATACGGCCCACCGTGCATGGCACATCGCGCGCCCTCGATGTCGTCGACGCGCATCGGGCACGTCTGCGGTCGAAGCTCGACGATCGCCTCTCGGGTGGTCTCCTCGATGTCGTCGACGAGTCCGGTCGGGATGACCGTGAGGTACGTGTCGCGCCATGCGGTCAGCGCCGGTTGACCGTGCTCACGCGCAACGCGTACGACTGTCTCGACATCGAGACCGGCGAACACGACTGTGTCCTCGAGCCAGGCTCGATCTGGAGGGGTCGTCGCGAGGACCTCGGCGATGAGCGCGCCTCGGCTCCTGAGCTCATCGAGCAGTTCCTCGGTGCGTGCGACGTTCTCCACCAGCGCGCCCGGGTCGCCGTTCGGGCTCCAGGCCGAGAGCATCCACTTGGTGATCCCGAAGAACTCCGTCGGAGTCGCGACGGTCGCGTCGAGGCGCCCGCGTAGGACTGCTCGCCGACCTTGACGCAGCGAGGTGTGCCACTGGGTCGCGTACGACGTTGCCGGTGACCCGGCCGCAGGGAGGCGTGCTACTCGGCCTTCGGGTGTTCCCGGGTTCTCCGACGACAGGCAGGGGACACGTGCTTCGTGGGCGCGCTCGATCTCGTGGTCCATGACGGAACTCCTTGCTCGGTCCTTCCGCCCGACGGTCGCGGGCGGCGGATCTTCCTCCAGAGGCACCGTGAGCGAGCGTCGCGGTTGCCAGGCGGCCAGCCGGAGGGCTTGTGGCCGCGCTTCGTGATCCATCGCCAGACTACGACTCACCACAGACAGTCGGCTCTCCAGCTCCTCGGGCGAGTTGCGCTCGCTTGTCCGGTGGTTCGACCGCTGACTGCGACAAGATGGAGAGGAAAAGTCGATGGGGGAGTCATGGCGGGTAGGTGCATCCCGGAGCTGCCGAGCTTCGTGACCGAGTCCGAGCGCGTGGTGTGGCAGGCGATCAAACGGCGCCTGCGCCCGACCGACGTGCTGCTTCATGGCGTGCGGTTCTGCGATCGCGACGGCGACTGGGAGGCGGACCTCGTCCTGCTCATGCCGGAGGGGTTCGCGACCATCGAGGTCAAGGGAGGTCAGGTCCGCTACGAGAACGGCCAGTACGTCCAGATAGTCACGGAAGGCCGCAAGGTCATCGACCTGGCCGACCAAGCGGTGAGCGAGAAGTACGTCGTTCGGCGCTACCTCACGGGCCACCCGCGATGGACCCAGTCCGCGCCGCGGATGGCGCACTTCGTGGCACTGCCGCACACCTCCCTCGCCGAGGCTGACCTCGGCCCGGCACTGCCTCGCTCGCTGGTGTTCGGACGCGGCGAGGAGGTCGATGCAGCCGGACGCATCTTCGACGCGCTCGTCGGACCCCTGTCCAACCAGCCCCAGTCGCCTCCGGGTCTGGATGGCGTTGAGCGCGCGGCAGAGATCCTGGGCGGACGTGGTGACTCGCAGGTCGAGATCGCGGCTGTGCGAGTGATGCGCGATGACCTCGTCACGCGCTTGACTGAGGACCAGCACAAGATCCTCGACCTCGCGCGACAGATGCCTCGCTACCAGGTCGTCGGTGGGCCGGACAGTGGCAAGACGTTCCTCGCGGTCGAGCAGGCGCGTCGCTGGGCAGCAGACGGTCTGCGTGTCGCGTTCGTGGCGTACTCGAAAGGGCTCACCACGTGGGTCGAGCGACTGGTCGACCAGTGGCCCGCGAAGGATCGAGCGCGGGTCAGCGTCGCCACGTTCCACAGCATCGGCCGCGCATGGGGCGCAGTGGCGTCGGACAACGCGCCGCAGCAGGAGTGGGACGACGAGCTCCCGCGACGCATGGCCGAGCTTGCGGCAGGACTCGACGCCGACCATCGGTTTGACGCGATCGTGGTCGACGAGGGGCAGGACTTCGGCGCGCTGTGGTGGCCGGCGCTCTTTGCTGCGTACGCCGATGCCCCTGGTGGTCACCTCGCTGTCTTCAGCGACTCCGCCCAGCGGGTGTTCGGCCGTGAGGGCGCGTCAGATCTGGGACTTCCGGTGCTGTCGCTCAACGAGAACCTGCGTAACTCCGGACCCATCGGTCAGGCGTGCAACGCACTGCTGCCTGAGTCGATGATCGTCCGCGGTGGCTATGGTCCGGCCATCCGCTTCGTGCCCTGCTCGGCGACCGATGCGATCTCCCTCGCCGACGAAGAGGCCGAGCGGCTGCTCGAGGAAGGCTGGGCGCAGACCGACATCGCACTTCTCACGACGTTTCATCGGCACCCGATGCAGATCGAGCTCGTCGAGAGCCGGAAGCGAGACGGCTACTGGGATTCCTACTGGGACGACAGCCAGTTCTTCTACTCGACTGTGCCGAGCTTCAAGGGTCTGGAGAGACCCGCCATAGTCCTTGCTGTTGATGGCTTTCGCGATCCTGCGACCGCACGCGAGATGTTGTTGGTGGGCATGTCACGTGCCCGCGACCAGCTCGTCATCTGCGGCGACCTCGACCAGCTCAAGGCTGTCGGCGGGAAAGTCCTGGCCAAGCGCCTCGCCAGCGTCTCGAGCGCGTGATCGGTGATCTTCGGTTGTGCGTGCCGCTCTCTGGTAGTCGTCACTAGCCCGGGACACCGGTGCGCGGGTCCTTGTTCGCCCCCGTCGGACCTGCGAAGCTCAGTGCAGGGGTGAGCATGCGCTGCTGGTGGGTGAACCAGAACCAGACCTATCGCCATGAGGTGCCGGGTGGTTATCTCTGGTCGCCGGTCAAGCGAGCAGACGGTGCACGCAACCACTTCTACGACACGATGACCGAGGTTCGTCCCGGCGACCTCGTGTTCTCCTTCTGTGACACCTACATCAAGGCCGTCGGAATCGCCACGCACGAAGCCGAGCCGTCGGTGAAGCCCAACTTCGGGACTGCGGGCGGCAACTGGTCCGACTATGGCTGGCTGGTGCAGGTCGAGTTCCAGGAGCTCGCGCACCCCGTGCGACCGAAGAGTCACATGGATCAGCTCGCACCCCTGCTGCCGACGAAGTACTCGCCCCTGCTGCCGAACGGCAACGGTCTCCAAGGGGTCTACCTGACCGAGCTCACCGCCCCACTGGCGGTCGCGATTCGGGCATTGGTCGGCCCGCAGTTCACCCTGGCGTCTGATGACGTGCTCACGCTCGACACTCCAGTTTCGGTTGTCGAGGGTGAGCTCGCTGCCCTCATGGGCAAGGTGGATCTCACCGAGACCGAGAAGCGCCAGCTCGTCAACGCGCGGGTCGGACAGGGTCTGTTCAAGAACAACGTCCGACTCAACGAGCACTCGTGTCGGGTGACCGGCGTCGTGCAGCTGCATCACCTCAGAGCCAGTCATATCAAGCCGTGGAAGGACTCCTCGAACGAGGAGAAGCTCCACGGGTGCAACGGACTCCTGCTTGCCCCGCACGTGGATCACCTCTTCGATCGTGGTTTCATCTCCTTTGAGGACAATGGCGATCTGGTGGTCAGCGGTGACATGGAGGCAGAGGTCCTCTCCGCGTGGTCGATCGTCGTGCCCCGCAATGTCGGAGCCTTCAACGGCGACCAGCAGCACTTCCTGGCGCATCACAGAGACCACGTGCTTCTCGCCGGCTGACCGCTACGGCGCCGATTGCCACGTCTCTACGACGAGGGTCGTCCAACGTCGGGTGCGGCCGCGCACACCCGCGCGACGGTCCCGAGCCAGAGACGGTCTCGGGCTCGGGTCATAGCGACGAACAGACAGCGGCGCTCGAGCTCGCTTCGCTCGCGGGCCGTGTCCGAGGCCTCGGGGTCCTCGGGACGTGTGATCGCCGGGTCGATGTCGGGGACATAGACCTGAGCGAACTCCAGACCCTTCGCCCGACGATAGGTGCCCACCTTGAGGCTGTTGTTGGAGACGCCTTCATAGGTCTCGAGGTCCTGCGTTGGGACTCCGTTGACCTCGAGGTCATCGCGCCACGTTCGGGCGGCCGCCTTCGTTGCGACGAGCAGGGCGATGTCGCCGGCTCGAGCACCCGAGTCGATCTGGATGCGCAGGTCCGCCAGCAGCTCGTCGCGTTGGCTTCGCCGATCCACCGAGGGGAATCGTCGGACGACACCGCCGGGCCGCTCTGTCTCGTAGGCGCGGGCACCCGCATCGCGCTCGACGTCAAGGTCGCCGAAGTCGTCGCCGCTGACGATCTCGAGTGCTGCGCGCAGGATCTCGCTGCCGTTGCGGTAGTTGCGGGTCAGCACGGTCGAACGGCTGTGGACTGAGACCCCAGCCTCCTTGAGCGTGAAGCCCCCGGGGTAGACAGCCTGCTGTCCGTCTCCGACGATGAACAGTCCGTCGGAGCTGTCGCCGACGAGCGCGTGGAGGAGCCTCATTCCCTGGCAGGACAGATCTTGCGCCTCGTCGACAATCACGGCAGTGAACGGCGTCGACAGCGGCTCGGAGCGCACCGACGCCAGCGCAAGCGAGATCACATCGTCATAGTCGACGATGCCGTCCTCGGCAAGGAGCTGCTCGTACCGCTCGTAGAGGCGCCAGACCGCACCTCGCTGCTCGGCGCGCAGCGGGGTCTTGCGGCCCACACGGACGAGCTCGAGGTAGT
This sequence comes from Candidatus Nanopelagicales bacterium, assembly GCA_025351185.1. Classification (GTDB taxonomy): domain Bacteria; phylum Actinomycetota; class Actinomycetes; order S36-B12; family CAIYMF01; genus Longivirga. The sequence continues at coordinate 27,654 of JANXWJ010000220.1, read as the reverse complement.
CGTCGACGGACGCGAGAGCGCGGCCCTTGAGCACGTAGGCGATCTCGTCGCGCCAGTAGGTGCGGCCTTGCCCGGTCGAGGCGAGCTCACGCGCGACGCCGGAGGAGGCCCACGCCCGGCTGAGGGCGGAGCCGTGGTCGCGTCCTGGCTCACCAAGGTCCACGCGGATCCCGCGCGCCGAGAGTAGCTTCCGTGCCCAGCGGTGCAGGTTGGTGAACTCCACGCGACTGGCCGTCGAGGGGGAGAGTCGATCGAAGAGGGACCTCTGCACTGCGGGAAGGTTCTTCACGTAGGTGGTCACCAGCACCCGCGCATGCGCGTCTCGTGACAGGTGTCGAGCCCTGTGCAGAGCCACCACTGTCTTGCCGCTGCCGGCAACTCCGCGCACTCGTGCGGGTCCGGCGTAGGTCTTCGTCGCGAGCGAGGTCTGGGTGGGATGGAGCCAGGTCATCCAGGCCTCGACCGGAGCGGCACACGCAGCATCGGCCAAGGCTCTCCAGATCTCTCCCGTGTCCAGGAGAGCCTCGGCGACGTAGGCATCTGACTGCAGAGCCGCGACCGGTTTGGCGTGTCGAGGCGATGGGATGACGCGCTCACTCGCACCGGGGAGCATCGGTGGGCAGACGAGATCGAGGGCGTCCGCAACGGCTGCGACACCTGCGTTGTCGAGACGCCGGGGGAGGCGTACGAGCTCTGTGTGAAGGTTGCGCTCGCCGATGATCGTGACACCGTCGAGCTGGACGGCGGGCACCTTCTTGCGAGCGAGGACGAGCATCGGCACGGCCGTCGCAGGTGCGAGGCTGTGGTTCGGGGTAACTGGCGATCCGGCGAGCGCCTCGATGATCGCGTCGCTCTGCGCTCGGACCTTGTCGACCTCGTCGTCCATCGGCTCATCGCCGCGCCACAGACGACCGCCCTCAATGCGCGGCTCATGCCAGTTCTTGGCATCGAGGATGATCACCCCGGGCGGGCCCACAAGGATGAGGTCGATGTTGCCCCTGCTTCCAGGCCACTTCCGGTCGACGAGAACACGCCAGTCGGCCTGCCCGAGATCGACGATGACTCGTTCGACCTCGCGAGCGACAGCATCTTCGCCGACGGCGCCCGCGCGACCCTGATCTCGACGTCGTTCAACATCTCGCATCACGTCGGTGAGCAGGCGCTGGTGCTCCTGGAGGAACTCCAGTGTCTGCTCGAAGATGTCGGTCTGCTGGTCGACTGATCTCATCGTCGTAGACGTCATGTGCTGCCCCGTTCCCCGTGTCTTTCTCCTGTCGGTCGAACCGGGTGAACACTTGACCGTGAGCAACGCACGACTTGCCAGTCACGGGCGATCACGGCAGCGCCCGAGGGAATGTCGAGGTTCCTTGTCTACTATGCGGACAGGTAGCCGCCACGGTGTACGGCCTCACACCGCAGTCGGCTGGTGCGATCTGTCGCCGCGAGACCGGACGGGTGCGTGGTCCACGCTCGCTCACGTGCCCGTGCTCGCCAGGCCTGAAGCCTTCCCGGTGGTTCAGCGGTCGCGCTGGGCGTTGCTGATCATGTCGTCGTACGGATACGGGCTGCGGATCTCGCTCACGGTCGTGAGCCGGTCCATCTCCTCGTCGTTGAGCGACCAGCCGACGGCGCCGAGGTTGGCCTCGAGCTGGTCGTACGTCGATGCCCCGAGGATCGGCGCGGTCACGCCCGGGCGCTGGGACACCCAGCGGATCGCCACCTGCGCGATCGGGCAGCCGTGGGCGTTGGCGATGTCGCGCAGCACGTCGAGGATGCCCCAGGTGTGCTCGTTGGCGTACGCATCCCAGGTCTCGCTCCAGCCCTTCTCGGCCGCGGTCTCGACACGCGAGCCGACGGGCGGCCCGCTCATCTCGCGGGTGTAGCGCCCGCTGAGCCAGCCACCACGCAGCGGTCCCCACGGGATCACGCCGAGGCCCTCGGCCTCGCACACCGCGATGAGCTCCCACTCGGTCGGGCGGGCCAGCAGGTTGTACTGCGGCTGCAGGGTGAGCATCCGCTCGAGCCCGAGCTGGCGTGCCACGTCGATCATCTTCTGCAGCTGCCACCCGGTCACGTTGCTCGCACCGAGGTAGCGGACCTTGCCGGAGGTCACGAGGGTGTCGAGCGTCGTGAGCGTCTCCTCCAGCGGAGTGCCGCGGTCCCAGCAGTGGATCTGATAGAGGTCGACGTGGTCGGTGTGCAGCCGCCGCAGGCTCGCGTCGATCGAAGCGAGGATGTGCTTGCGGCTCAGGCCGACGTCGTTGACACCAGACCCGGAGGGGAAGCGCACCTTTGTCGCGATGACCCACTGGTCGCGGTCCTGCCTGGTCAGCCACCGGCCGGTGACCTCCTCGGACGTGCCCGGGCCGTAGACGTCAGCCGTGTCGACGAAGGTGCCGCCGAGCTCGGCGAAGCGGTCGAGCATGCGGTGGCTCGTGGCCTCGTCGGCCTCGCGACCGAACGTCATGGCGCCGAGGCACACCTCGCTGACCTTCATGCCCGACCTGCCCAGGTAGCGATATTCCATGCCCACGCACTCCCTCTCGGTTGCTGTCCCTGCCATCCTGCCCAGGACTCCGTCAGGAGGGGAAGGATCGCGGGGGTCGGCTGGCGGGCGCAGTCAGAGCGCCCGGTTCCCGAGAGCCGTCCGGCCCATCGTCAGCTGCTCGAATCGTCGAGCTCCGGACGAGTGATCGTGCGGGGGGTAAGGGCCAGGCTTCGAGTGTGCGCCGCGATCTCCTCGAGCGTGGCGACCCACACGTCGGCGCAGTCGGTCACATGCTGCATGAGCTCACCCAGAGCGGCCGCGCGCGACGGTCGGCCCGACAGGAACGGATGGTTGGTCAGCACCCAGCAGCCACCGACGGCGCGCAACGCGTCGAACTCCGCCTGCCACAGCTCGCGGGCCTTGGCCGGTGTCTCGATGAGTCCGCTGCCGCTGACGTCGGGGATGAAGCAGTACTGCTCCCAGTCGTCGAGCGCCCACTGGATCGGGATCTCGACGATCGACCGTCGTCCGTCCACGTCGAGCTCGTAGGGCACGTCGGCGTCCATCAGGCTGGAGTCGTAGAGGAAGCCCCGGTCGGCGAGCAGGCCCGGGCTGCGCCACGACAGGTCCCACATCGGCGCGCGGTAGCCCGTGGGGCGGATGCCCGCGACCTCCTCGAGGGCGGCGAGGCCGCGGTCGAGGTTGTCGGCCTCCTCGGCCGCGCTCACACCGGTGGGCTGCTCGTGGAGGTAGCCGTGGTGCGCGATCTCGTGGCCCGCCGCGACGATGTCGCGCACCACGGTGGGATATCGGTGCGCGGTGAACCCGGGGACGAAGAAGGTCGATCGGATGCGATGCCGTTCGAGGAGGTCGAGCAGCCGAGGAACGCCGACCAGCGGGCCGTAGGCCTGGTGGCTCATCACGCTCATCCGATCGGCGTTCTGCGGTGCGCCCCACAGCAGTGCCGACTCGGCGTCCACGTCGAAGGTGAAGGCCGCGGCGGCTGTGTGACCGGCCGGCCAGGTCACCGGAGCAGCGGGCCGCATCATGACGCGCTCGCCGACATCATGCTGACCAGCTCATAGGCGAGGTTCGAAGCGGCCACGGCGGTGATCTCGGCGTGGTCGTACGCCGGTGACACCTCGACGATGTCGGCGCCCACGATGTCGAGGTCGCGCATCCCTCGCAGGACCCCCAGCAGCTCGCGGCTCGTCATGCCACCGGCCTCCGGTGTGCCGGTCGCCGGGGCGAATGCCGGATCGAGCACGTCGATGTCGATGGAGACGTAGACGGGGGAGTCCTGCACGCGTTCGATCACGCGGTCGAGGATCCCCGCCACCCCCAGCCGGTCGAAGTCGCGGCAGTGCACGATCGTGAAGCCGAGTCGCTCGTCGTCGATGAGGTCCTCGCGGTCATAGAGCGAGCCGCGGATCCCGACGTGCGCCGAGCGACCCTTGACGATCAGTCCTTCTTCCGATGCCCGGCGGAACGGTGTGCCGTGAGTGTAGGGCGCGTCGAAATAGGTGTCCCAGGTGTCGAGGTGTGCGTCGAAGTGGACGAGTGCCAACGGGCCGTGCTCCGCGTGCAGCGCACGAAGGACGGGGAGGGCGATGGTGTGGTCTCCCCCGAGGCAGAGCACACGACGTCCGCCCGTCACGAGCTCCGAGATCCCTTGCTGGATCTGGTCGAGCCCCTGCGCGATGTCGAACGGGTTGCAGGCGATGTCGCCCGCGTCGACCACCTGCGAGCGCTGGAAGGGTGACACGTCGAGTGCGGGGTTGTACGGCCGCAGGAGGCGCGAGGCCTGACGGATCGCTGAGGGGCCGAACCGTGCACCGGGACGGTAGGTGACCCCCGAGTCGAACGGGACCCCCACCACGGCGACGTCGAAGGAGTCGACGTCCTCGGCCCGGGGCAGGCGTGCGAACGTGGTGAGTCCCGCATACCGAGGCACGCGCATGCCGTCGACCTGTCCGACCGTTCCGTCGTCGTAACGGACGTGGTGCTCGACCACTGTTCTCAGCTCCCTCGTGGTGGTCCGCCGTGGCACAGCGGGACTCGTCTGCTTGCAGATCCGATGTCGTGTGGTCAGACCCGGCTTCGCGTGGTGCCGCCGTTGACCTGGACGATCTGGCCCACCATCGCGCTGAGCCGGAAGTCGCACAACAGCGAGACGGCCGCGGACAGCTCCTCGGGGCTGCCGATGCGCCGGACCGGGATGTCGGCGGCGTAGCGCTCGTGGATCTCCGCGAGGCTCACCCCGGCTGCCCGCGCGTCGACGAGCAGCTGAGGCGTGTCGGTGACACCGGGCGCCAGACCGTTGACGATGATCCCCTCCGGGGCGAGCTCGCGGCCGAGGGTCTTCACCAGCGAGATCAGGCCGGCCTTGGACGCGGCGTACGCGGTGGCCTCCGGCCAGCCGGTGACGCCCCATTCGCTCGCGATGACCACGACCCGTCCGCCACCTGTCTCTCGCATCACGGGGACGGCCTCGCGCAGCAGGTGAAACGTGCCTGACAAGTTGGTGTCGACCACACGCCACCAGTCGTCGGGGTCGTGCTCGAGCAGCCGACCCATCGTCATGTAGGCGTGGTTGGCCACGACGATGTCGAGCCGCCCCGCCTGCGCCCTGATGTCGCGGACCAGTCGGGCGACCGCCAGGGGGTCGCTGATGTCGGCTGCCACGGCGAAGCCACCGACCTCGGCTGCCACTGCGTCGAGCTCGGGGGAGGCCGTGCGGTCGTTGACGACGACGGAGGCTCCGTCTGCGGCGAGCCGCCGGGCGTGCGAGGCACCCATGCCCTGCGCGGCGCCGGTCACCAGGGCGACGCGTCCGGCCAGAGAGCTGCGCGTCACTCAGATCACCGCCCCGGCGTTGACGTTGAGGATCTCTCCGACACAGAACGCACCCTCGTCGACGAGGTAGGCGACGCACAGCGCCACCTCCTCCGGGCTCACGAGACGGCCGAGCGGGAGAGTCGCGAGGTATGCAGGTGCCCGCCAGGGGGAGTCGGCGGGCAACAACGGTGTGTCGGTCGGCCCGGGTGCCACCGCGTTGACCCGCACCCCCTCTGCTGCGACCTCGGCCGCGAGGCTGCGTACGACTCCGATGACCGCACCCTTGGCGGCGGCGTAGTGCGCATCGTCGCCACCTCCGCCGATGGCGAGCTCGCTGGTGATCGCGACGATCGACCCCGAGCCTCGGCTGAGCATCCCGGGCAGCACCGCGCGCGAGAGGTTCACGAGCCCACCGAGATGTACGTGCAGCATGCGGTTCCACCGGTCGGTGGTGATCTCGGCGAGGGGGAGCATCTCGTAGTAGCCAGCCACCGAGACCGCCGCGCCGATGGGTCCCAGCGCGATCTCGGCGTCACGGATCGCGGCCGCCATCGCGTCAGCGTCCGTGACGTCGACCTGGGCCGACCAGGCGCAGTCAGGCGACGCCGACAGGTCGAGGCCGGCCACGGCATAGCCGCGACTGGTGAGCTCGCGCGCGACGGCGGCGCCGATCCCACTGGCCGATCCGGTGACCACTGCTCGGGGGAGGGCAGTGGCCACCGGGTCCGGGGGCGGCCTCATGCGGTGAGGGTGCTTCCGTCGGCCAGCTCGTCCTGCAGCTCTTCGTCGTCGATGAGCTCGGTCGCGACGATGCGAGATCTCACGCCGAAGAAGATCACGGCACCGACTGCTCCGAGCACCGCGACGGCGATCCAGACGGACCAGTCGAGGAAGCGCTCTGCGTTCACCGCACGGGGCCAGGAGATGTTGAGGAACTCGAACGTGGCCCACACCACGGCGAGGATGGTCACCAGCAGCGATCCTCGGCCCAGGGTGAAGGGTCCAGGCCGCCACGTGCCGCGGAGCTGGACGACGAGCGCACCCACGAGGGGGAACAGGAAGGCGAGGAAGAACCCGCCAGTCGTGAAGTTGACCATGAGCAGGTAGATGTTGGGCGAGAAGTTGCTGAGCAGGAAGAGGCCCGCGCCGACGACGGTCGTGACCAGCGTGGCCACGATGGGCTGCCTCTGTTTGGCGCTGAGACGGGTGAGCGCACGTGCTGCGGGCAGGGCTCCGTCTCGGGCATAGGCCCAGATGACACGCGATGCCGACGTCTGCAGCGCGAGGAAGCTGGCGAGGAAGCCGATGACGAACAGCACCTCGACGGGCTTGGCGATCCCGTCGCCGAGCGCAGCCGTCAGCGCCGAATAGACCGGGTCGGCTATGTGGTTGGGGTCATCAGGTGCCGAGGTCACCGCTGACATGTCGGGGATGGCAAGGATGATCGCCAGGCTGGAGTAGATGACGACGACGGCGATGAACGACAGCGAGAACAGGATCGCCTTCGGCAGGTTGCGGCGGGGCTCGTGCACCTCCTCGGCGATGGCGCCGGCGCTCTCGAAGCCGACGAACGACCACCCGATGAAGGCGACCGCGATGAGGAACGGGCCGGACAGCGAGAGATAGTCACCGCCCACCCCCGAGCCGAGGCCGTCGGTGAGCACGCTCAGCGGCTGGTTGCGGTGGAAGAGAAGCAACCAGGTGCCCAGTCCCAACGAGCCGACCACCTCGGCGATGATGCTCGCGGTCATGAAGACCTTCAACGCGTGGCGGCCGACGAGGTTGAGCCCGGTGCCGCCCAGGAGGATCGCGAACGCGATCCAGGCGCGCTGAGTCGCTGTCGGCGCGTCGAGGCCGAAGATGTTCGCGAGGAAGCCTGCGGCGCCGAGCGCGACGGTCGCCATGGCGATGACCAGGGTCCACATGTACGCCCAACCGGCGAACCAGCCGTAGCCCGTGCCGATGAGCCGCCGGGACCACTGGTAGATCGACCCCTCGAGCGGCCAGCGCGAGACCAGCTGGGCGAAGACGAAGGCCACGAGGAGCTGGCCGCCGAAGACGATGAAGAACCCGAACCAGAAGGTCGGCCCTGCCGTGCCGATGGCTAGGCCGAAGATGCCGTACAACGCCACGATCGGGGAGATGAAGGCGAAGGCGAACGCGAACGAGGACCAGAGCGAGAACTCGCGCTTGAGCGTGTGCTCGGCGGTCGTCGTCAGGGGTTCGTGGGACATGTGACCTCCAACAGGGTGTGGCGCAGATCATCCCTGTCTTGTCCGGAGACACAAGCATCTGGCGCTGAGAGGGGAGAAACCCACCACATCACGAGGTCAACATTGGATGGTCCTACAAGACGCGGGTGTCCACACCGCTACGGTGAGGACATGACGAGGCGCGACGACGACCGACTCGGCGAGCCCGAGCCCTCCGTGACCCTGCGCGATCTGCTCGCCGTGCCCGCTCTCCAGCTCGCTCTCGTGTCGGGTCTCGACGGCCTCGAAGCACGGGTGCGCTGGTCACACACGACCGAGCTCCTCGACCCGTCGCCCTACCTTCGCGGCGGTGAGCTCGTCTGCACGATCGGGACCTCCCTGACCTCGGATGAGGCCTGCCGGACGTTCACCACGTCAGCGGCCGCCGCGAACGTCGCCGGAATCTGCTTCGGGCTCGGCGACGTCCACGACGAGGTGCCGACCGGGCTCAGCATCGCGTGCGAACAGCTCGGACTCCCTCTGCTGGTCGCTCCGCTCGGTGCCCCGTTCATGGCGATCAGCGAGCACCTCGTGCAGCGCCGCATCGAGGACGAATTCGCCACGGGTGAGCGAGGCAGCCGGCTGCTGGCCGACCTGCTTGCTCAGGTGCGACGGCACGCATCGACCCAGGAGCTGATCGACCGCGCTGTCCAGGTGATGGGCGGGCGCCTGGACCTGCTCGACGGAGACCAGTCGATCGTGCGCTCGGTCGGTCCGGGAGCCACGGGGGACGACCCTGGGGTGCGGGCGACAACCGGTGCTGTGACGCTCATCTGGCGTGGCGCCGGCGCCCGGCCCGCACCGTCGCTGCTCGCCTCGCTGGTCCGCGTGCTCGATGTCGCGCGCCACGAGCGCGACATCGAGCAGGACCTCCGTCGTGAACGCATCGGTCAGCTGCTCTCGCTCGTCGGCGATCGCCTGGCCGACCCGGCCGCCCTCGACGCCGCGATCAGCGAAGCCGGACTGTCGTCGACGGGGCTCGTCTTCTCGTTGTGGCCGGCTGGCGCCGCCAGGGTTCTCGCCTCGTCGTTCCAGATGCCGGTGGCTCTCGGGGAGACACCGTCGGCGACCGTCGCCGTCACCGGGTCGGACACCGAGGTGCGCTCGGTCGCACAGGCTCTCGGAGTCGTGTGCGGACTGTCCCGAACCGTCGTGCCCGGCGACTCCGCTCGGGGGATCAGCGAGGCGCGTGCAGCGTTCGAGCTTGCTCGCGTGCGGGGAGGGTGTGTCGGACCCGAGGGTCTGACGAGTCTGGAGGGACTGCTCGCCCAGCAGCCACCCGAACGGCTGCAACCGTTCGTCGACCAGCTGCTCGAGCCGCTCCTGGCCTCGGACCGCACCCGCCGCACCGACTACGTCGCCACGCTCGCGACCTTCCTCGAGCGCGACGGCTCGCTCACGGCGACCGCCCGCGCACAGTTCTTGCACGTCAACACGGTCCGCCACAGGCTGGAGCGCATGAGGGACCTGACAGGGCGCGACCCGCTCGTGTTCAACGACCGGGTCGCCTTCGCGATCGCGACGTGGGCGCGTCGTTCATCTGCCGGGCGACCCATGTAGGAGCGGACCGACCCGCCATCGAATGGCCCAGCGCCGGAACACCCTGTGCGGCTGAGGAAGCGGCCAGTTGCCTGCCGCGTGATGAAGCCTCGAGACGAACCGGAGCGACCACCCGGATGCGAGATCACGGCGTACGCAGGGCCGGCACTCCGTGCAGTGCGGGCTAGCGCGCGAGCGTCGTGACCCAGGAGATGATCGGGGTCGCTGCCACGGCCGGGGTGATGAGGTCCAGGTGGCCGACATCGGTCACCGTGTCGAGGGTCACCGGCACACCGGCCTTGAGCAGCGCCGCCTCGAAGGAGCCGGCCTGGGTCGACGGGACGACGTTGTCGTTGCCACCGGTCAGCAGCAGCACCTGCAGCCGCTTGGGTGCCGTGCCGGCCGCGACGTAGGCGATCGGGTCGCCGGACGCCCACAGTGCGAGGTTGCCGGAGCGCGGTACGCCGAAGAAGCCGGTCAGGAACGGCTCGAATGTTGCCGTGTCATAGATCCCGCCGAGGCCCACGAAGCCGGTGATCGCAGGCATCGGGTCGGCGCAGACCGGGTGCAACGCATCGCCGGAGACCGCGGCGAGGGCGCCGAGGTTGCCGCCGGCCGAGTGGCCGACGACGATCACCGGACCACCGTGGATTCCATGTGCAGCAGCGGTTCTCGCGGCGTACGCGATCGAGCACTGGACGTCGTGGATGGGCACGGGGAACTGCACGCCCTCCTGCCCTGCGCGGTAGGACGTGTTGACCACGGCGAATCCGGCGGCGGCGAGCTTCTCGGCCAGCGGGACGAGCCCGCCGTTGTCGTGGGAGACCCAGCCACCGCCGGGCACGAGCACGATGAGGGGGAGCGCGCCCGTGGTCGCCGATCCCGTCGCGGTCGGCAGGAACAGCCGCGACACCGCGGCCGGGTCGAACGCCGCCACCGGAGCCAACGGCGACGGGGTTGGCGAGGTCGAACCCGACGCGGCCGCCGACGTCTGCGCGTCGGTCTCTCCGGCGGCCGTGGTCGCGGCGCAGGCCGTCAGAGACAAGGCCAGCAGGCATGTCGCCCACACGCGAGCGTGGCGCCCCGCAGTGCGTCTCTCGGTAGTCATGGGGCCATGATCCCCCGCCTACGCCGTGATCGACGTCCACGCGCACGATCCGGCGCGAAGGCGGCCAGCACCGTTGCGTCACTCGCCGGCGATTCACGTGTGCGCGCCGCAGCCCACCAAGCGATCGTGGAGGTCAGACGTTCGCTGGGACCGTCGGCCGACCCTGTCGCGCTCGAGTTTCGTGCAGCGGCTGATCTGGACGGGGCAGTGGTCGCGGATCCGGATCGAGCGAGACCACACCCTGCTGCGCCTCGATGACCGCGGCCTCGCTGCACTCCGAGTGACGCGAGCTGAGCTCATCGAGTCCGACGAGCGCAGCTACGACCGGACTCGCACCTTTGCCTCCCCGGTGATCGAGCTGCTGCCAGCCTGCCCCGGCAGGTGGTGGTGGTCCCGGCAGAGTCCCGACGCCCGTGCTTACGTGATCTTCGGGCACACTCCCGGACGAGCAGGTGTCCGGCGTGCGGACCTGCAGCCACACGGCCCGTCCCTGCCGTTCGCCCTGCCGCAGCGGCCGGGTAAGGGGCGGGGGCGGCGAGGTGGGCGTCGTCTGAGATCACGGCCAGGCAAAGCAGGTGCGGTTGTCGGTGGTCCGCGCGACACTCGTCCTAGAGGCCCGTGGATCTGGAGCCTGGGTCGGTGAGCCGAGGAGGACACGTGTCTGACGTGCTCTTCGTGCGCGAGCTGGCGGACGGCAAGGACCTCGTCTTCGCGTTCGCCTCCGACGGCAGCCCAGCGTGGGCACTGGACCGCGAGAGCGGCCTGCAGTGGTGGTATCTCGAGGGCGACTCCCACGATGTGCGCCGGGCCATCTCCGAGCAGTGGCCCACCTTCGAGACCATGCCGGTCGCCCATCGTGCGACCTACGCCGTTCCCCATCCGGCCGTCGAGCTCGCCCGCCGCACTCGGCGCCCGGTGCGAGTCGTGTCATCACAGCGTGTCGCGCCGTCGCGCACTCGGGAGGCTGCCGTGCCGTGGGCCGGCGCTCGTGACGCGTGGGTCCAGCTGCCACTGGCCTTGAGGTTCGGCCTCGTGGTCGCGCTGGCTGTCGCTGGGCTCGTCGTGGTGACGCTGCTCGGGTCGGTGCTCGGCGGTGGGGGAGCCGCCTCCGACAACCCCGGCGACGATACCGCCGCTGTGCAGACCGCCGAGTCGCACTGCTCCGTACGCGGCCTTATCGCCCATGACGCCGACGGCCATGTGCTCGTCTGCGCCGCAACGTCGCGAGCCCTCCCCGCCGACCTCGTCTGGCGTTCGACGACCTGACCGGCCATCGTCGACGCGGCGCGGTGCCGCCACACCCGAACCGTTCGTGTCGCACCTCGGCGAATCTGCCGCACTGAGGGCACCCGCACCGCGATACTCATGGCCGTCAGTTCGACCGACCAGTCACATACCGGGAGCACCCACGGTGAGCACCAGCGGCAAGACGGCGGCGGCCGACCTCGAGACGGCGGCCTCGTGGCTTCCGCTCATCATCGTGATGCTGTGCCAGGTCCAGCTCTCGTTCAACGCGTGGAACGTCTCGATCAACGGCATCACCGCTGATCTCGACATCCCGCCGACCGCGGTCGGAACGGCGTTGACGACGGGTACGTTCGCGATGGCGTCCTTCGTGCTTCTCGGCGCCAAGCTCGGCGCGAAGATCGGTGTGCGCCTCGCGTTTCAGATCGGTGTGATCATCCCAGCGATCGCCGCGTTGCTCATCGCGACGGCGCAGAACGGCACGATGCTGATCGCGGCACAGTTCCTCTCCGGCATGGCGATCGCGATCGCGGCTCCCGCACTCACAGTCATCATCGCGAGCAACTACCACGGCAAGCAGCAGGGCCAGGCGATCGGTTTCCTCGCCTCCGCGATCCCGCTCGCGCAGGTGGTGTCGATCCTGATCGCTGGTGTCTTTGCCTCGACGATCGGGTGGCGTTGGTCGTTCGTCATGGTCGCGACGATCGGTGCGGTCAACTTCCTGCTCAGCTGGAAGCTCAGTGCGATCGCCCCGCAGAAGAACCTCGTGATCGACGGTCGCGGCGCGATGCTGTCGTCGGTCGCGGTGCTGCTGCTCAGCGTGGGCTTCACAGGCCTGAACTCGTGGGGACTCTTCGAGGCGTCGTCCAATGCCCCGTTCAACATCCTCGGGCTCTCACCGGTGCCGTTCCTGCTCGTGCTCGGTGTGGTGTTCTTCCAGTGGTTCTTCCGCTGGACCCGCGATCGGATGGACTCCGGCTCGGTGCCGCTGTTCTCCCTCGACGTGCTCAAGTCCAACAAGGAGCGCGCAGTCACCTACTGCATGGCGATCATGCTCTTCGTCGGCACCGCCGCGAGCTTCTTGATCCCGCTCTACATGCAGACGGTGCAGGGGTTCTCGGGCATCAAGACCTCACTGTCGATCATCCCCTACACGATCTCGATCTTCATCGCCAACACCCTGGTCTCGCGGCTCTACGACCGCTGTTCGCCCGGCCAGATCGCGCGGGTGTGCTTCGTGATCGTCGCCGCTGCGATGTCGCTGCTCGCGTTCACGATCCACAACGAGTGGGGCCAGATCGTCATCGTCATCGGTCTGGTCACCCTGGGCCTCGCGCAGGGCTGCATCGTCGCGCTGGTCTTCAACACCCTGCTCACCGCCGCGCCGAAGGAGCTTGCTGGTGACGTCGGCGCGTGGCGCGGCCTGACACACAACCTGTCCGGCAGCGCCGGTATCGCGGTGGCCACCGCCCTCGCTGTCGGGTTCCTCGGCTTCGGTGTCTCCCGCGACGCCGCAACCAACCCCGTCATCACCCCCGAGCTCAGCGCCCAGGTCAACTTCGACAACATCAACTTCCTCACCAACGACCAGCTCGCGGGCGTCATCGGGCGCACCACGGCCACCCCGGACCAGAAGGCCGCCGCGATCACCATCTTCGAGGACAACCGCCTCAACGCACTGCGCGCGACCATGCTGATCCTCGCGCTGCTCGCGTTGCTCGCCGTCGTGCCCGCCGGCCGGATGCCCGACTTCCGCGAAGGCGACATCCCCGTCGGCTACCCCGAGGACGACCTCGCCGACGCCTGACAAACACCCCGTACGGCTGGCCATCGATAGCGTCAGCGCGGGCTATAGACCGCGTGGACGCTATCGCTGGCGTGCTTGGTGGGGGGTGCTGCGGCCCCGGGGCTTCTTCTCGGGGGCGATGGGGCAGGGAAGCCACGGCTCGTCGATCTCGGCGACGCTCAGGGTCGACCAGCTCGTGGGTTCGGTGTCGCGAGCGCCGTCAGCCAGCACGCCGCAGTTCCAGCTCGGTACGAGGAGCGCGGAGTGCGCCGGCACGAGCCACGTCCCCTCACCTCCGCAGGCCTCGATCGGCGCGAGACCTCGGGAGTCGTGGGTGACGACGGCGAAGGATGTGCCGTCGGTCCGATCGAGGTCGATGCGCGTGACGAGGCGGGTCGGGTCGCTGCCTGGTACGGCGTGTCATGCCACTCGAGGCTCGACGACGCGATCTGTGCGTGGCCGACATAGCGGACCTCGTCGGCCTTGCCGTCGCGACGCAGTTCGCCGGCCCGCATCGCCGACATGTGATGTGGCTTGTGGCCCGCGTGGTAGTGGCGGCACGGGGCACCGTGCGGATCAGCGCTCTCGCGTGACGGCGAGTCGTCGGGCAATCCGACGAAACCCCTGTCACGCAACAGCGACTCGGTCGCCGCCAAGGCCCACGCCCCGAACGACTTCCTGTCGATTGTCATGGTCCAGCCCCCCGGTCGAGACGATCCTGACAGTCACGCAGGGCGGTGAACATCGGACTAGCGGACGACTCCGAACGGCCCAACGGGCAGCCGTCTGATGTAACACCAAGCGGGTGGGCGTGTCAGCGCGCCTCGAGCACGGCGAGGTCGCGCTCGATGAATCGCCGGTGTGCGACGTGCTCGTGGAACACAGTCTTCAGGCACTCGCGCACCGTGCGAGTCTCTTCGCCCCACTCTGCGGCGAGCGTCGCCGTGCGCAGCTCGTCGAGCTGACTGTCGGTCACGGCGTCGAGCACAGCCCTCACCTGCGCGCGCCTTTCGGCGTGGAGCGCCACGATGTCGTCGTAGGACGGACTCGCGTCGACGTCGAGGCCGAGCTCGGCGGTGCTCTCGTCGCTGAAGTCGGTGGGCGGGAGCCCCAGCGGGTGGTTGGCGGTGGGGTCGAGGTGGATCATCCGCCCGATCCACGTGTCGATCGCCATCACGAGGTGCCGCATCGTCTGCACGAACGACCACTCCTCGCCGACCCGCTGGTGGCGCATCGCCTCGGGCAGCTGTTCGGCGTGGGCGCGGCTCTCGGCCCACAGCCGTTCGACGGTGTCCCACATGGCCCGGTGCTCGTCCACCGTCGTGACCGCTCGCAGCTGCACGCGCTCGGGGAACCGCCGGTCGAGCTCGCTCTCGACGAAGTCGGTGACGTCGACGTCGTTGACGATGACGGTCATCCGGTCATCACCGAACGACGACAGCCGAAGGCCCTCGAGCTCGGCGCCCACGATGGACGTGCCCGCGAGGGTGGCGTCGCGGATGGTGACACCGCTGAGGTCGGCGGCGTGGAAGGTCGCGCCGCTGAAGTCGACCTGCTCGAAGGTCGCGTCCTTGAACTGACGGGTCTGGACATACTTCTCGGCCATCGGGGCGTCCCTCCGCAAGCGTCGCGTGACGGCCGGTCGGCAGTCGGGACCACGCTAGCCGGGGTCTCCGACATCGGGGCGCGATCAGCCCTCGTGCGCCGCCGGCACCGTCATCACCGGGCAGCTGGAGTGATGGATGGCTGCGGTCGTCACCGAGCCGAGCGACATCCCGGCGAACGCACCGCGACCGTGCGCACCGACGACGAGCAGCTGCGACTCGCGCGAGGCGTCAAGCAGAGCCTCGACCGGATGGTTCTCGCGTACGCGGACGTGCACCTCGAGATCGGGAAATGCGACCGTGATCTCCGAGACCGCCTCTGCCGTCAACGACTCAGCGTCGCGCTCGAGGTCGTCGTGGACGTTGACCGGCGGATACCACTGGCCAAAGCTGTTGAGCGAGAGGTCCCGCCAGGCGTGCACGACGACGAGCGATGCTCTGAGCAGCGTCGCCTCGGTGCAGGCCAGTCGCAGTGCCTCCCGTGCGGTGGGGGAGCCGTCGATGCCGACGGCGACGGGCGCGGCAGGCGACGGCGGGGTGCCGCGTACGACGACGGCGGGGCAGCGCGCATGGGTGAGCAGGTGCCGGCTCACCGAGCCCATGAGCAGCCGCCCGATGAGCGAACGACCGTGGGAACCGACCACGATCAGCGCCGCCTCCGCACTCAGCGAGACGAGGCCCGATGCGGCACCGTCCACGACCTCGGCCGACGTGACGACGACGTCGGGCCACGCCGCAGCGACGCGGGTGACCGCGTCGTCGAGGTAGGCCGGCCGACTCGGCGGGACAGGCTGGGTGAGCGACACTGCGTCGGGGCCGACGTTGACCCAGGTGACGGGGGAGACGTGCACGATGTGCAGCCGTGCCGTGCGACGGCTGGCCTCGGCTGCAGCCCAGTCGAGCGCGGCGAGCGCGTACGTAGACCCGTCGAACCCCACGACGACCGGGAGCTGGGACGACGACATGGCGCACCTCCAGCGAGGTACGGCGCGGGCGCATCAGCCAGGTGAGGCCGACATCAACCCGCCGTCGTTCCTCGCCTCCCATCATGCTCCTGCGCGACCTCGGATGGGAGTGCGCGACGCTCCGAGCCGGGTCGTTGTGTGTGGTTGTGCGCGCTCGGGTGATCGTCGTGCCTTCGCCCGTGGCGAGTGGGACGCTGGGGGTGGGCAGCGGGACCGCCTACGGAAGGGGTTGGCCATGAGCCAGGAGCAGTTCGAGAAGATGCGTACGGCGCGCGGGTTCATCGCCGCGCTCGACCAGAGCGGTGGGAGCACGCCGACTGCGCTCGAGCACTACGGCCTGGACAAGACGGCGTACAGCTCGGAAGTCGAGATGTATGACCTCGTCCACGAGATGCGCGCCCGCATCATGACGAGCCCGGCATTCACCGGTGACCGCATCCTCGGCGCGATCCTGTTCGAGAAGACGATGGACCGACGCGTCGACGGCCTGGCGACTGCCGACTACCTCTGGCAGCGCAAGCAGATCGTGCCGTTCCTCAAGGTCGACCGCGGTCTGGCTCCGGACGTCGATGGCGCCCAGGTCATGAAGCCGATCCCGGATCTCGGTGCGCTGCTGGACAAGGCGAAGGGCTACCGCATCTTCGGCACCAAGATGCGTTCCCTGATCACCCTCGCGCACCGGGCAGGAGTTGAGGCGGTGGTCGACCAGCAGTTCGAGCTCGCGCGGCGCATCCTCGACGCGGGACTCCTACCCATCATCGAGCCCGAGATCGACATCCACAGCATGCAGAAGGAGCCGGCGGAGGACCTGCTCAAGGAGTCGACCCTCGAGCACCTCGCTGCGCTCGGGCCGCATGACCAGGTGATGCTCAAGCTCACCCTGCCCGAGGAGGACGGGTTCTACGCCGATCTCGTCGAGCACGACCGCGTGCTGCGCGTGGTCGCGCTCTCCGGTGGCTACTCCCGGCTCGAGGCCGACGAGCGCCTCGAGCGCAACCATGGCGTCGTGGCGAGCTTCTCCCGCGCGCTCACCGAGGGCCTCACCGCGCAGCAGACCGACGACGATTTCGACGCCACCCTCCACACCTCCGTCGAGTCCATCTACCGAGCCTCCATCACCTAACCCACCCACCGCCCTCGACGTCACCACCTGGCGTGATCTTGGTCGTGTGACTGTTTGCGGGGTCGGGAAGCGACCACTGGACCAAGATCACGTGAGGGTCTGGGTCCCAGGCTGGCGTGATCTTGGTCGTGTGGGGGTTTGCGGGGTCGGGAAGCGACCACCTCGTGCCGTGTCCGGGTCTCACGTCGTACGTCGCAACGAGATGCCACCGTCGACCCTGGCGTAGGAGGTGCATCGGCTCGACCTCGTGCTGCGTCTGGGGCCGGCACCGCTGGTTGCTCATCTTCACCGTGCAGGGACTCACCGACGAGCAGGCCGCGAGCCGTCCGACGGTCAGCGCGCTGACCCTCTCGGGCTCATCCACCACGTCGCCGAGATCGAGGCGCAGTGGGTGCGGTTCATCGACGAGAGGTCGGACGCCTTCGCCGCTGCCATCGCGATGTGGACCGACCCGGACGCCGGCGTCGACCCCGAGGAGCGCTGGCGGATCGCCGACGGAGGCACGCTGGCCGACGAGCTGGCGACGTACGCCGAGATCGCAGCGCACACCGAGCGGGTGATCCGTGCTGTCGGCAGCCTGAACGAGGACCGCGCGCTCCCGTCGGTTGCCCACAGAGGGAGTGATGTGCGGGCGGTGGGGGTACGGCGCGGCGGGTAGGGTCGAGGCGACATGGATGAGCAGACCTCGGGCACCGACTCTGACGCCGGCACCGTTGCTTCGGACGCTGCTTACCCGGCTCAGGAGTGGGACGCCGGGCCCGACTGGGCGCTCGTCGAGCCCCCGGACGACTGGGACGACGAGTCGGTCCCGGACTCGTGGACGTCGCGTTCATCGGGTTCGTCGGGTTCGTCGGGTTCGACGGATTCCTCGGGTTCGGCTGGTTCCGGTACGCCCGGTACGCCCGGCACGTCTGGTTCGTCGGGGGCGGCGAGCAGTGGGACGGCTGCTGCTCCTGCAGGCTCCTCATCGTCCGTTGTCCGCGGTCAAGGCGGTTCGTCGATGCCTTCTCGCGATGTGCAGCCTCGGGTTGTCGTGGCGGAGGGGGAGCCGGGGGCGGCTGTTCGGGTGCTGCGGGAGGTGTTCGGGTTCTCCTCGTTCCGCGGGGCGCAGGAGGCGATCGTCGACCGTACGGTCGCTGGGTCCGACACCGTCGTGCTCATGCCGACCGGTGGCGGCAAGTCGCTGTGCTACCAGCTGCCGGCGCTGGTGCGTCCCGGTATCGGCATCGTCGTGTCGCCGCTCATCGCGCTCATGCACGACCAGGTCGAGGCGCTGCATCTGCTCGGTGTGTCAGCGGCGTTCTGGAACTCCACGTCGAGCGCCGAGGAGACATCAGCGCTGCGTCGCGAGCTGATGGCTGGGCGTCTCGACCTGCTCTACGTCGCGCCCGAGCGACTGCTGATGCCGTCGTTCCTCGCGTTCCTCAACGACGCGGCCAACGGCCCGGGCATCGCGCTCTTCGCGATCGACGAGGCGCACTGCGTGTCGCAGTGGGGCCACGACTTCCGACCCGAATACCTCCGCATCGCCGATGTGACACAGCACTTCCCGGGAGTTCCGCGCATCGCGCTCACCGCGACCGCCGACTCGATCACGCGCCGCGAGATCCACGACCGGCTGCGGCTGACCGAGGCGAAGGAATACGTCTCCTCCTTCGACCGTCCCAACATCCGCTATGTCGTCGAGGAGAAGTCCGACGCACGGGCGCAGCTGCTGCGTTTCCTCGAGTCGGGTGACGACGGAGCGGGGTTCACGGGCGCCGCGGGCATCGTCTACTGCCAGTCGCGCAAGCGCACTGACGAGGTCGCACAGATGTTGCGGGAGAGGGGATATGACGCTCTCGCGTATCACGCTGGTCTGGCGAGCGACGAGCGTGCCCGCGTGCAGCAGCGCTTCCGTCGCGAGGACGGCGTGATTGTGGTCGCGACCATTGCGTTCGGGATGGGCATCGACAAGCCCGACGTACGCTTCGTCGCCCACGTCGACCTGCCCAAGAGCCTCGAGGGCTACTACCAGGAGACCGGTCGCGCGGGTCGCGACGGCGATCCGGCGGTCGCGTGGATGGCGTACGGCCTCGCCGACGTCGTGCAGCAGCGGTCGTTCATCATGAGCTCCGACGGCTCGCCCGAGCACAAGCGCGTCGACCAGATGAAGCTCGATGCGATGCTCGGCTATGCCGAGGCCTCGACCTGTCGACGTCGGCTGCTGCTGGCGTACTTCGACGAGGAGTCCGGCGACTGCGGTAACTGCGACACCTGCCTGTCGCCGCCCGAGCTGTGGGATGCCACAGTGCCTGCGCAGAAGGTGCTGTCGGCTGTCGTGCGCACCGGGCAACGCTTCGGCGCGGGTCATGTGATCGACGTGCTCCTGGGCAAGAAGTCGCCGAAGGTCGTGTCGTGGCACCACGACGAGCTGCCGACGTTCGGCATCGGCGCCGACATCGCCGAGCGCGAGTGGCGCAGCATCATCCGCCAGCTCGTCGCGCGTTCGGTGCTCTCGCCGGACCCCGCGCGGATGGGTGCGCTCACGATCACCGAGGTGGCGCGCCCGATCCTCGACGGCAGCGAGCGCGTCGAGCTGCGCAAGATCTCCGCTGCGCCGGCGAAGGTGAAGCGTGAACGCGCCGGGGGAGTGCCACGCACCGACGCCGGCGCGGGCGCGTCTGAAGCGGATCGCGCACTCTTTGAGGTGCTCCGTACGCAGCGCCGCACGATCGCCGACGCCGAGAGCGTGCCGGCCTACGTCGTGCTCCCCGATCGCACCCTCTGGGAGCTCGCCACCGTGCGCCCGCGTACGCCGGAGGAGCTCCTCGCAGTCAACGGCATCGGCCCGGTGAAGGTCGAGAAGTACGGTGAGGCCTTCCTAGCCCTCCTCGCCGCCCACCCCGAGAGCTAGCCCCCGCTCCATCGCAGCTGTCGCACTCAGCAGCTCGCCGCCGCCACCACCATCGCAGGCTGCCGACAGCCGACAGCAACGTCTCCGGGTGGTCGTTGGGGTGGGCGTCGGGTGGTGGGTTGTGGCGAATGTGGGGAGTTCTCCCCTCACGGTGGCGGGTGTGGCTGCCTAGCGTCGACGGCATGGAGATCTGGGTGCTCGGGATGCTGGAAGTGAGCCACGACGGTCGCGCGGTCGAGGTACGCGGTCCGCTGCCGCGGCGACTGCTCGCGCTGCTCGCGCTGACCCCTCGGCGCGAGGTGAGCACCGACCGGCTGGTCGAGAGCCTGTGGGGCGACGAGCCGCCGTCGGCTGCGTCGTCGACGCTGCAGTCGCACGTCGCGCGGCTGCGCCGGGACCTGCCCGTGCCCGACGTGGTCAGAACGGGACGTCAGGGTTACCTCCTCGACATCGACCCTCTCGACGTCGACGCTCACGACTTCGAGACTCAGGTTGAGCTCGGCGGCACCGCCCTGACCCAGGGGCGCGTCGACCGGGCGAGCGAGGAGCTGACAGCTGCGCTGCGGCTGTGGAGGGGGACGCCCTACACCGAGTTCACCGGCTGCTCGCCGCTCGAGGTCGAGGCCGAGCGGCTCGCCTCGCTGCGCCTCGACGCGCTCGAGCGACGGATCTCCGCCGACCTGGGACGCGCTGGCGTCGCGCCGCCGATCGCGGAGCTCGAGGCGCTCGTGCGTTGGCACCCGATGCGCGAGTCGTTCTGGGCGCTCCTCATGGCGGCGCAGTACCGCGCCGGTCGTCAGGGCGAGGCGCTGGCGTCCTACCAGCGGGCACGCTCGACCCTCGCGGACGAGTCCGGTATCGACCCGGGGCCGGCCCTGCAGGAGCTCGAGCGCCTGATCCTCGCCCAGGACCCGTCGCTCGATTCGCCCGGGATGTCGCCGTTCTTCCCCTCGCGATCCGCGACCGGCCCCTACCCTGACCAGGTGTCCCTCCTGGAGCGTGCCTCATCGATCGAGTGCCTCGACGCCCTGCTCGAGGAGACGCGCGCCGGATCGGGCCGCGTGGCGCTGGTGCACGGCGAGGCCGGTGCGGGCAAGTCCGCGCTGATGCGCGCATGGGCGACCACCGTCGGCGATCGCGCTCACCTCCTGTGGGGTGCGTGCGACCCGCTCTCGTCGCCGCGACCCCTCGGCCCCCTCGTCGACGTCGCGCCCCACCTCGATCCGGAGGTCGGGGAGCTGCTGCGCTCGGGGGAGCGCGACCGTCTCTTCGAGGCGACCCTCTCCGCGCTCGAGAGCGCGTCGCCGGTCGTGCTCGTGATCGAGGACGTGCACTGGGCCGACATGTCCACCCTCGATCTCATCCGGTTCCTCTCCCGTCGGCTCGGCAGCACGCACGTGCTCGTGCTCGTGACCTACCGCGACGACAACCTGGGCGCCTCGGACCCGTTGCGCGTCATGATCGGCGACATCGCGTCTCAGTCCGTCGTTCGCCGGCTCGAGGTGCCCCCGCTGTCGCTGTCGGCCGTGACCGAGCTGGCCGCGGAGTCGGGCCTCGACGCGGACGAGCTCTATCGGGAGACGGGTGGCAACGCCTTCTTCGTGAGCGAGGTGATCGCCTCCGGCGGCGACCGGCTGCCTCCCACCGTGCAGGACGCCGTGCTCGCGCGGACGCACCGACTCTCGCCGCAGGCCCGGCTCGGTCTCGAGTCGGCAGCCGTCATCGGCTCGCGCGTCGAGCCGAGCCTCGTCCACGGCATGCCGGGCGTCACGCCCGAGGCGGTCGACGAGTGCGTGACCGGCGGCATGATGCGTTTCGAGGCGCCGACGTACGTCTTCCGTCACGAGCTCGTGCGCCAGTCCGTGCTCTCCGGCATCACCCCGGGGCGGCTGGGTGCGCTGCACTGGCAGGTGCTCGACCGGCTGCGCGCGATGCCGATGTCACCTCGGCCGCTCGCACGTCTGGCCGAACACGCGGAGATGGCCGGCGACGGACCGGCCGTGCTCGAGTTCGCCCTGGCCGCAGGCGATTCCGCGGCCGGCCTGGGCTCGCACCGCGAGGCGGCAGCGCAGTACAGCAGGGCGATGCCGTACGCCGACCTGCTCGAGCTCGACGACCTCGTGTCGTTGCTCACCAAGCGGGCGCGTGAGTGCACGATCGCCGACGACCACGAGGGCGCCATCGACTCGTGGACCCGGGTCGCGGACCTGTTGCGTGGCACGGGTCGCGACCTCGAGGTGGTCGACGCTCTCATCGGTCTCGAGGAGAGCTACTACACGATCGGCGACGGGAGTCACGGCTTCGCTTTCGTCGATGAGGCGACGGCGCTCCTCGAAGGCACCCCGCCGAGCCGCCAGTGGGCCGCGACGCTGAACAAGCGCGGTGCCAAGTATGCCCAGCGAGGTGACTACGCGGGCTCGATTTCCTGGTACGAGCAGTCTCTGGCTATTGCGACATCCATGTCGGACGACTTCCTCATGGCTCGGTGCAACGCCAACCTTGCCGGCAGCCGGTTCCTGCTCGGTGACCGCGAGGGCGGTCGCCGTCAGGCGGCCGAGGCGCTGCTCATCGCGCGGACCACCGGTCAGGTGGCGATGACCGGTCGCATCTACCAGACGGTGGCGGCCCTGGCGTGGATGGACTTCGACCTCGACGAGGGCCTCGCGCTCTACGAAGAGGCGGCGACCTACTCCGCCGAGCACGACCTCAACGGCGAGCTGCTCTGCATCCTGGCGTCGACGATCTCGCTCAAGCTCGAGCTGGGTCGTTGGGACGAGGTCCTCGAGGAGGCGCACGACCTGCTCTACGTCCGCAACACCGGACGCGCCAGCCGCAACGAGCCGCTCATGGCGATCGCGCTCGTCGGTGCCCGTCGCGGCGACAGCGACGACGTGTGGGACAACCTCGACGAGGCGAGCAGGCTCGTCGCCAAGACGCCCACCTTGGACTACCAGGGCTTCGTGGCTCTCGTACGCGCAGAGGCGCACCTGCTCGCCGGCGACGACCAGGCCGCACGCGACGAGCTGCGCCCGTGGTACGCCGAGGCGGTGCGCCTGCAGGACGCCGACTGGCTGCCGAAGCACGCCCTGCTGGCCTGGCGATGCGGGCTGATCGACAGCCCACCCCCCGGGCTGGTCACCCCGCAGCTGTGGTCGATGACGGGGGAGCACCGCCGGGCGGCCGACCACTGGACCCGGATCGGGATGCCGTATGCCTCAGCGTGGGCACTCCTCGACAGCGATCAGGAGATCGACCTGCGCGAGGCGCGGGCGTTGTTCGAGCGGCTGGGAGCCCGCGTGCTCGTCGAGCGGACGGATGTGAAGCTGCGCTCGATCGGGGCGAAGGTGCCGCGCGGTGCGCGCGCCTCGACCCGCGCCAACGTCGGCGGTCTCACCGATCGTGAGCTCGACGTGCTCGACCTGCTCGACGAGGGGCTGCGCAACGCCGAGATCGCCGCGCGCCTGCACCTGTCGGAGAAGACGGTGGGGCACCACGTCTCTGCGATCCTCGCCAAGCTGGGCGCATCCTCGCGGCTCGAGGCCGTACGCCGTGCCCGCGACCTCACCACGGCCGTTGGCTGAGCGCTGCGCTGGGACCGCGACCCGCGCCCGCTTGCGGGTGCGGGATGGGGAGGTTTCCGGCGCAACATGGGGATGGCTCCCGATGCGGGGCGGAGGATGGGCCTGGTTCACTCGCCCTACGGCGGACCGAATCGCGGTCCCGTGCACGAGGAGAGATCGATGCCCCGCTTCATGGTCGAGCGCACCTTCGCCGACGGACTCCTGATCCCCACCAACGACGACGGCGCGAGCGCGATGCTCGGCGTGGTCGACACCAACGCCGAGCTCGGCGTGACCTGGGTGCACTCCTACGTCAACGCCGAGAAGACGAAGACGTTCTGCGTCTACGACGGCCCCGACGCCGAGGCGATCCGCAGCGCCGCAACCAAGAACGGCCTGCCGGTCGACTCGATCTCCCAGGTCAGCGTGCTCGATCCGTACTTCTACCACTGACCCGCAGCGGTCCTTGCGCACTCTCGCGGGGTCGGCGGGGGATGATGGGGGTATGAGTCGCGCTGATCGTCGTCGTACGCCTGCCGTCGTGTCGATCGGGGCGCTGATGGCGCTGACGCTGGTCGTGCCGCCTGCGGGTGCCGGACCGACTTCCGCTGCGGCTGCTGTCACGACGCACGCGGCAACGGCGACCGTCTCCCACGCGACGTCGTCCGTGGTTCCGTCGAGGTACGTGTGCACCACTGTGCGCAGCGCATCGGTGACCTACTCGTGCGTCATCGGGCACTCCGTGGGCGGGCGCGCGATCGTCGCGCAGCGGCAGGGGAGCGCGACAGCGACGCGCGTGCTCGTGGTCGTGGGGCAGATGCACGGCGAGGAGTGGCCCGGACCACGCTCGGTCGATGTGGTGCGCTCGATCCCGACGCCGACGACGGCGAGCTACGCGATCTGGACCGTACGCACGATGAATCCGGACGGCGGTGCGGTCGGGCGCCGACGCACCAACCACGGGGTCGATCTCAACCGCAACTTTCCTAACAAGTTCAAGCGCATGTCCGACAGTGGACCGCGTGCGCTGAGCGAGCCGGAGTCGGCCGCGATGGCACGGTTCCTGACGTGGGTGCAACCCGATCTTGTCGTGTCGCTGCACGGCTTCACGACTGCCGTCGACATCACCGGCGGCGGTGTGCGTGCAGCGTGGGGTCGACGGTTCTCGACCCTCTCGAGGATCACGCCGGCACACGTCGTGCCCTGCGGCGGACCGTGCCACGGCAACATGACCGACTGGTATTCGGCGACGTCGAAGGTCCACGGTGTCGCGTTCACCGTCGAGATGCCGCGCTCGTCGAAGGTCGCGCGCGCCTGCGGGGTGCCCGGCCACCGTCGGGGCACGCCCATCCAGTGCGTCGCGTGGGCCGCTGCCTACCTTGCGCCGCGACTGCCCGCTTGATCCGACATCCCCGCGGGTCGTGCGATGGTCCGTTCCGGTGACACCGGGCGTCGACGATGTATCAGCGCGCCACACTCGGTGCTCAGTCCAGTCGTAGGACGAGCCACTCGGTGGGGGTGCGGTCATGTCGTCGAACCGGAACGTGCTGGAGCTGCGGGTGCACGGCGTGAGCAACACGCCACCGCAGGACATGCTCGACGTCAAGCCCGACACCATCGCCGAGCGCGGTGACGACCTCGGTGGGTTCTGGTCGCTGACGCCGGAAGCGATGGCGGCGCGGACACCGCACGACCGCGGCTATGTGCCGGACGGCATCGTGCGCGAGGCCTATTCCTGGGGCGGCATGGCGCGCACCACGCCTCCTGGCGTCGGACCGGGTTTCGTGGCCTCGGCGGTCGCTGTCGCCGCGCGCCTGGGCTGGATCGGGCTCATGCCGTTCGGCCTTGCCAACCTTGCCTTCTGGTCGCGCTTGCCACCACCCACACCACCGGGCGGCACGCCGGGCCGCCTCCCCGCTGGTCGTCGCACGATGCGGCTGTTTGCCCTCGTCCTCACGCTGATCTTCACGATGACGCTCGTCGAGATCTTCGTCGACCTGGTCGCGGTGCAGTGCCTCGCGGCGGGAGACACCTGCCGCGGTCTGCCCACCGCCGTCGACGTGGCCCGGTCGTGGGAGGCGGGCCCGCGGGCGGCCGCGGCGCTCGTGCTAGTGCTGCTCGGGTTGGTGGGGCTCGCGTGGCTCAGCCTCGCGACCAACGTGCGCTATGAGACGACGACTCCGCCCGAGCGTGACGGCACGACGGTGGTGACTGCAGCGCACGCACCGCTTCTCGCCGACCGGAAGTTCTGGGCGCGACCGTCGAGCAAGCGGCACCTGCTCGTGATCCACCTCGCGGCAGCGGTGTCGGTCGTGGTGCTCACGATGGCCGTCGACTGGAACGTACGCGCGGCCTACCACACCAGCGACGCGCTGCTGAGCCCGATGGACGGCTGGGTCCGCGCGCTGTGGGTGCTCGCAACAGCGCTTGCCGCCCCGGTGCTCGGCTACGTCGTCTACTACCTGCTCGACACGCGGCAGAGCGGCATCGCCAAACCGTCGGGGGAGCTCGACGAGACTCGTCGACCGAGTCGCTGGATCATCAGTGCCTCGATCGTCTCCCTGCTCGTCTGCCTCGCGGCCCTCGTCGCCTACACACCGAGGGACGGGGGCCAGAAACCTCTGCATCCCAGCGTGATGGCGACGCCCGGACCGGTGCTGCTCGCGCTGGTGGCGATCGGCGTCTTCCTCGTCGGCCTCGCCTGGGGATTCCGTACGACAGCAGTCCCCGGACGTGCGCACGTGTGGCTCGCCGCCGCAGCCTTGGTGGGCTTTGCCGGCGTCATCGCGATCGGTTGCTTCAGCGGCTCGTCCTGGGGGTGGCGCTCAGGTCTCGCCCTCACCCTGGTGATGGCGGTCGCGCACCAGGTGGCCGCCGGTGGAGCCCTGCCGGAGTTCGGCTTTCGGGGGCGGGCGGCAGCGACGTTCATGCTGCTGAGCCTGGGCTTCGCGGTGTTGCTGTCGAGTGCGGCGACGCTGGCGATGGGCGACTGGCTCAACGACTGTCACTCGGCATCAGACCTCACACCCAAGGCCGACACGGTCGAGTGCGTCGTGCAGAGCGGGAGCGGCGCCCTGCCGAGCCAGGCAGCCGACCTGACGGCGCCGGCTGTCTATCAGATGGCAGCGGCTCTCATCATCCCGTGCTTCGGCGCCGGGCTGCTGCTGCTCCTGGTCATGGTCGTGAAGACGTTCGGCGGTGTCCGCCCCGCAGCACCGCTGCTTGCCTACGACGGCGACGTCGACCCGGCGGTGCTCAGGGAGTCACGCGAAGCCGCGCGTCGAATCGCCGCGGTCACCGCGCGCGCTGAGCCGGTGCTGTGTGTCGTTGCCTGGGTCGTGCTCGCCAACCTTGTCATCGCTATTCCCCTTGCTGCTGCTGCGGAGTGGGGCAGGAACGACCGCGGTCCGAGCCTGACCTGGTTTGTCGGAGCGGGGGTGGCGTCGACGGCCTTCCTCGTGGTTGCCGTGGTCGGCCTGCTCATCGGCGGGACCACGACGGGTGGCAAGCGTCCGCTCGGACTCATCTGGGACCTCGTGTGCTTCCTCCCGCGCGACGGACATCCCCTCGCGCCGCCCTGCTATGCCGAGCGGGCGATCCCCGAGCTCACCGGCAGAGTGCTGGGCTGGCTCGACGCCGACGACATCGACGACCCGCACGAGCGACCCACCGTCGTACCGCAGCGGCGGGTGATCCTGTCCGGGCACAGTCTCGGTGGCGTGCTCTGCGTCGCGACGATCCTCCAGCTGTCGCCGGACCGGTGCGGTCGGGTGTCCCTGGTGACCTACGGCTGCCAGCTGCAGGCCTACTTTGCGCGGGTCTTCCCGATGCTGCTCGGTCCCCAGGTGCTGGGTATCGCGGCGACTCCCGTCGTCCACCTCTGGTCGAGGTCGCCGTGGCCGGCGGCGTCTGTTGCGCAAGAATGGGGCGACGCCACGGTGCGGGTGCGTCTCGGAGGTGCTGGCTCGCCTCCTGCACCGGGGGTGTCGGACGAGCCGAGGTGGCGCAACCTGTGGCGCGCGACGGATCCGATCGGCTTCCCGGTCGACACCGGTCGGTGGGCCGCAGATGCGGCGGCGCTCGGTCCGATCGACTATGGCTGCGACGAGATCGACGCGACGGGCTACATGCCACGCGTCGCGGGACACAGCGACTATCCACGGTCGCCGGAGTACGCCCGCGCACTGCTCTCGCTGCGCGACGGCGTGAACCCCTGAGCACGCGCGCCCCCCTCGCGTGATCTTGGTCGT
>JANXWJ010000181.1 GCA_025351185.1 Candidatus Nanopelagicales bacterium | reverse complement strand
CGCTCGACTCGTCGACCTCGAGGTCCGGGTCGTCGATCCGCGCATGCAGGTCCTCGATGCTGTCGAAGACCACCGCACGGCCGCGGTGCTGGAGCAGGTGCGGTGACGCCGCCGCGGTCTTGATGACCGCGCCATCGGGTGCGAGAGTGCCTCGCAGCACAGCGATCCCCGCATCCGGGATGATCGGGTCAGCACGCGGACGGATGACCTTCTCATCCCAGGTGGTCGAGCCCGCCAGGTAGGTGACCAGCGGCTCGCCCGTCACGGTGATTGCCGAGGGGTCGAGCAGGTCGCTGACCTGGGCGAGAACGGCGAGCACGCCGCCGGCCCGGTGCAGGTCGTCCATGAGGAACGTGCCGGCTGGCTGCAGGTCGACGAGCAGCGGCACTCCGGACCCGGCGCGATCGATGTCGTCGAGGTCGAGCTGGACTCCGAGCCGACCGGCGATCGCGAGCAGGTGCACGACGGCGTTGGTCGAGCCGCCGAACACGGCCAGCGCTACGATCGCGTTGAGGAACGACGCCCGCGTCATCACCTGGCTCGGCCGTCGATCGGCCGTGACCATCTCGACAGCCAGCCTCCCGGTGGCCTGCGCCTGCTCGAGCAGCCGGTTATCCGGAGCGGGCGTGCCCGCGATGCCGGGCAGCGTCATACCCAGCGCCTCCGCGACCACAGCCATCGTCGACGCCGTGCCCATCGTGTTGCAGTGCCCCCGGCTCCGGATCATGGAGGACTCCGAGTGCAGGAAGTCCGCCTCGGAGAGCTCGCCGGCGCGGACCTCCTCCGAGAGCCGCCACACGTCGGTGCCGCAACCGAGCGCGACCCCCCGGAACGTGCCGGTGAGCATCGGCCCGCCGGGTACGACCACCGCAGGCAGGTCCACCGACGCGGCGGCCATCAGCAGTGACGGGATCGTCTTGTCGCAGCCACCGAGGAGAACGACACCGTCGATCGGGTTGGCGCGCAGCATCTCCTCGATCGACATCGCCGCGAGGTTGCGCCAGAGCATCGCCGTCGGCTTCACCTGCGTCTCGCCCAGCGACATCACCGGCAGCTCGAGCGGTATGCCGCCCGCCTCCCAGATGCCCTGCTTGACCGACTGCGCGACCTCGGTGAGGTGGGAGTTGCACGGGGTCAGGTCCGACGCGGTGTTGGCGATCGCGATGTGCGGTCGGCCGTCGAAGGCATCCGCCGGCAGGCCGCGGCGCATCCAGGCCCGGTGGATGTAGGCGTTGCGGTCGGTGCCGGAATACCACTCCTGGCTGCGCGTCACACGTGCCTGCCTTCCGGGCCTGCTGGGCGTCGCCCGGACGATAGCCTCCGGAGCATGCAGCCTACCCGGGCACCCGATCGTGGCGGTGCGACCACAGCCCGCACCAGGCTCGTCCGCGACGAGCAGCAGCGAGCGCGCGGGGTCTCGGCATGAGCGTCTACCCCGCCGTGCTGGCGAGCGACACCCAGCACGAGCTTGCCGAAGGTCCGCGCTGGGACGACTCGACCGGCACGGCATCCTGGGTCGACATCGCGGGAGGCCATGTATTCACCGGCGTTCTCGACGGTGACCGGCTCGAGGTGACCCGCCGGATCGACTTCCGCAACACCGTCGGCGCAGCCGTCCCCGCGTCCGACGGCGGCTACCTCGTGGCCGCCCACGACAGACTCGTCGCCGTGGCGCCGGACGGGTCGCGGCGCTCGAGCGGTCCGGTCGTCGACCGCGGCGCAGACCTGCGACTCAACGACGCCGCGGTCGACCCGGTCGGGCGACTGCTCGTGGGCAGCCTCGCGACCGACCACCGACTGGGTGCCGCGGCACTGTTCCGGCTGGAGGCGGACGGCGCGAGCACCGTCGTGCGTGACGGCCTCAACCTCGCCAACGGCATCGGCTGGTCACCGGACGGCAGCAGGCTCTATCTGGCCGACAGCGTGCCCGGCGTCGTGTGGTCGGCGTCGTATGACGTCGACACCGGCGACGTGCACTCGTGGACACCGCTCGTGACCGAGCTGGGCGGGCTGCCCGACGGTCTCTGCGTCGACACGGAGGGGAGGCTGTGGGTTGCGGTGCGGAACGGCGCGCAGGTCGCCTGCTTCGCGCCGACCGGTGAGCTGGTGCACGCCGTGACGTTGCCGGTGCCGCACGTGACAGCGGTCGCCTTCGTCGGCCCGGCGAGAGACCGGTTGCTGATCACCACGGCACGCGACGAGCTCGACGCCACCGCCCGTGCGACGTACCCGCTCTCCGGTCGACTCTTCCTCGCAGACGTGGGCGCAGTCGGCCTCCCCACCCATCGCTGGGTGGTGACCGACGGGTCGTTCTGGCACCACAGCCGGGCGCCGCTCCCCCTCTAGCAGACCTCCCTCAGACATCGCGTCCCACCGCAAAGATCCGGAGATCCCATGAAGCTCATGCGCATCGGCCCGCTCGGCGCCGAGCGTCCCGCCGTGCTCGTCGACGAGGGCACCTACGTCGACGTCTCCGACATCGAGGCGACCTACGACGAGGCCTTCTTCGCCTCCGGCCGCATCGGCGACCTCCGTGACGTGGTGCTGGGGCGTGCGGCCCTCGGAGAGGTGCACCCGATCGGCGACCAGCGCATCGGCAGCCCGATCGCCCGCCCGCACCAGGTCGTGTGCATCGGCCTCAACTATCGCGACCACGCGGAGGAGACCGGGCAGGCGATCCCCGAGGAGCCGATCCTGTTCACCAAGCCACCCAACACCGTGATAGGCCCGCACGACACCGTGCACATCCCGCGCGGTTCGGTGAAGACCGACTGGGAGGTCGAGCTCGGCATCGTGATCGGCACCCGCTGCCGCTATCTCGCTGACGAGGCCGAGGCCGCGCGGCACATCGCCGGCTACGTGCTCGTCAACGACGTCAGCGAGCGGGCCTTCCAGATGGAACGTGGTGGCCAGTGGTCCAAGGGCAAGTCGGCAGAGACGTTCAACCCGACCGGTCCCTACCTCGTCACTCCGGACGAGATCGACGACGTGCTCGCCCTGTCGATGTGGCTCGACGTCAACGGCGTACGTCGTCAGACCGGCTCGACATCGACGATGCTCTTCTCGCCGACCTACCTCGTGCACTACCTCAGCCAGTTCATGGTGCTCGAGCCGGGCGATCTCATCGACACGGGCACACCCCCCGGGGTCGGCCTCGGGATGAAGCCGCCGACGTATCTCGAGGCGGGCGACGTCGTGGAGCTCGGCATCGACGGGCTCGGAACCCAGCGCCAGCAGTTCGTTCCAGCGCCGTGAAGGGCCATCGATGAGAGCCTTCGTCGTCACCGGACCTCGCGAGTCGGCGGTGCTCGATGTCGCGCCGCCGGTCGCCGCAGCGGGCCAGGTGGTCGTCGACGTGCACCGGGTCGGCATCTGTGGCACCGATGTCGAGTTCTTCACCGGCGAGATGGCCTATCTGCACCAGGGTCACGCGCACTTCCCCCTGCGGCTCGGGCACGAGTGGATGGGCGAGGTCCGCTCGGTCGGCGAGGGCGTCGACTCCTCATGGCTCGGGCTGCGGGTCACCGGCGACACCATGCTGGGCTGCGGTCGATGCCGGCTGTGCCTCAGTGGTCGCCAGCACGTGTGCGCGGACCGCTTCGAGATCGGCATCCGCAACGACTGGCCCGGAGCGCTGGCCGAGCAGCTGCTCGTGCCGGCCTCAGCGCTCCACGCGCTCCCGGACTCCGTCGACGACAGGGCCGGTGCACTCGTCGAGCCGGGCGGTAACGCTATGCGTGCGGTGCAGGCGTGCGACGCGCAGCCGGGGTCGAGACTGCTCGTCTACGGCCCCGGCACCATCGGCCTCCTCGCGGCGCTGATCGCGGAGTCCGACGGCCTCGAGGTGTACCTCGCCGGGCGCAGCGACACCTCGCTGGAGTTCGCGAGGAGCATCGGGCTGCAGCACGCGTGGCACGCCGACGACGTACCCGACCTGGCCTACGACGCGATCATCGACTGCACGTTCGGCGTCGATGTGCCGGCCGCCGCGGTGTCGCTCGTGCAACCCGGCGGGCGTGTGGTCTTCATCGGGCTGTCGGGAGCACCGAGCCGCATCGACACCCGCGACCTCGTCCTCAAGGACGTCACGGCAGTGGGGATCCTCAGCGCCTCACCTGGTCTCGCGCAGACCATCGAGCACTACGCAGACGGACGCGTCGACCCGCGTCCGCTCGTCGCCGGCACCGTCGGGCTGGCCGACGTCGGCGCCGCGCTCGCCGGTGATCCGATCCCCGGGGTCGGTGCCGGCCCGAAGATCCACATCGATCCACGTACGTGAGCAGGAGCAGCTGATGAACGACTACGACGGTCTCGTGGCGCTGGTGACCGGAGGTGCGAGCGGCATCGGCGCCGCCACCGTGCGACTGCTCTCCTCGCGAGGCGCACAGGTGGCGGTGCTCGACCGGGACGCCGGTGATCCGGCGTACGCCAGTCTCTCGATCCCCTGTGACGTCAGGGATTCCGCTGGTGTCGCAGCGGCCGTCGATGCGGTGGCGGAGCGGTTCGGTCGTCTCGATGTGATCTTCAACAACGCCGGGATCGGGGCGCACGGCGACGTCGCGGCC
>JANXWJ010000169.1 GCA_025351185.1 Candidatus Nanopelagicales bacterium | reverse complement strand
CAACTGCGGCAAGTACAAGCGGGTCCGCTTCAAGGGCATCATCTGCGAGCGCTGTGGCGTCGAGGTGACCCGCGCCAAGGTGCGTCGTGAGCGCATGGGCCACATCGAGCTCGCAGCACCGGTCACCCACATCTGGTACTTCAAGGGTGTCCCGAGCCGCCTGGGCTATCTTCTCGACCTCGCCCCGAAGGACCTCGAGAAGGTCATCTACTTCGCGGCGTACATGATCACCGAGGTCGACGAGGACCAGCGCGCCATCGACCTCCCCTCGCTCGAGGCGAAGATCTCGGTGGAGAAGCAGCAGGTCTCCAACCGTCGCGACGACGAGGTCAACAAGCGCGCCACGAGGCTCGAGGGCGACATCGCCGTGCTCGAGTCGGAGGGTGCCAAGAGCGACCAGCGCCGCAAGGTCAAGGAGTCGGCCGAGCGCGAGATGGCGCAGATCCGTCGTCGCGCCGACAACGAGATCGACCGCCTCGACCGCGTCTTCGACCGCTTCAAGAGCCTCAAGGTCCAGGACCTCGAGGGCGACGAGGTGCTCTACCGCGAGATGCGCGACCGCTACGGCCGCTACTTCTCCGGTGGCATGGGCGCCGCGGCGATCCAGCGTCGGCTCGAGACGTTCGACCTCGAGGCGGAGTCGGAGAAGCTGCGCGAGATCGTGCGCACCGGCAAGGGCCAGCGCAAGACCCGCGCCCTCAAGCGACTCAAGGTCGTCACGGCGTTCCTGCAGACGCGCAACTCGCCCATGGGCATGGTGCTCGACTGCGTCCCGGTCATCCCGCCGGACCTGCGCCCGATGGTGCAGCTCGACGGCGGCCGCTTCGCGACCTCCGACCTCAACGACCTCTACCGCCGCGTCATCAACCGCAACAACCGCCTCAAGCGGCTGCTCGACCTCGGTGCGCCGGAGATCATCGTCAACAACGAGAAGCGGATGCTCCAGGAGGCCGTCGACGCACTGTTCGACAACGGCCGCCGTGGGCGTCCGGTGACCGGTCCGGGCAACCGCCCGCTCAAGTCGCTGTCGGACATGCTCAAGGGCAAGCAGGGTCGGTTCCGCCAGAACCTGCTCGGCAAGCGCGTCGACTACTCCGGCCGTTCGGTCATCGTCGTCGGCCCGCAGCTCAAGCTGCACCAGTGTGGCCTGCCCAAGCAGATGGCGCTCGAGCTGTTCAAGCCGTTCGTCATGAAGCGGCTCGTCGACCTCAACCACGCGCAGAACATCAAGTCCGCCAAGCGCATGGTCGAGCGTTCGCGTGCCGTCGTGTGGGACGTCCTCGAAGAGGTCATCGCCGAGCACCCGGTGCTGCTCAACCGCGCACCTACGCTGCACCGCCTCGGCATCCAGGCCTTCGAGCCTCAGCTCATCGAGGGCAAGGCCATCCAGATCCACCCGCTCGTCTGTGCGGCGTTCAACGCCGACTTCGACGGTGACCAGATGGCCGTCCACCTGCCGCTGTCCGCAGAGGCGCAGGCCGAGGCGCGCATCCTCATGCTCTCGAGCAACAACATCCTCTCGCCGGCGCACGGTCGTCCGATCACGTCGCCGTCGCAGGACATGGTGCTCGGCATCAACTTCCTCACCTCGGACCGTGACGGTCTCGTGGGCGAAGGCCGCGCGTTCTCCTCGGTATCGGAGGCCTACATGGCCTTCGATGCGCGCGACGTGAAGATCGCCAGCAAGGTGAAGATCCGGTTCACCGACGTCGTCCCGCCGCTCGGCTGGGCCGCGCCGGAAGGCTGGGTCGCCGGTGACTCGTTCATCCTCGACACCACGCTGGGCCGCGCCCTGTTCAACGAGGCGCTCCCGATCGACTACCCGTTCGTCAACGTCGAGGTCGACAAGAAGGTCCTCGGCGGCATCGTGAACGACCTCGCCGAGCGCTATCCCAAGGTGCAGGTCGCCGCGACGCTGGACGCGCTCAAGGAGGCCGGTTTCCGCTGGGCCACCCGCTCGGGCG
Organism: Candidatus Nanopelagicales bacterium; assembly: GCA_025351185.1. GTDB lineage: Bacteria > Actinomycetota > Actinomycetes > S36-B12 > CAIYMF01 > Longivirga. The sequence continues at coordinate 1,005 of JANXWJ010000169.1, read as the reverse complement.
TGACCATCTCGATCGAGGACGTCGTCACCCCGCCGAAGAAGGCGCAGATCGTCGACGAGGCCGAGACCCGCGCGGAGAAGGTGCAGACGCAGTTCGAGCGCGGCCTGATCACCGACTCCGAGCGTCGTCAGGAGCTCATCGAGATCTGGACCCGTGCCACCGACGAGGTCGCTGACGCCATGCGTGAGCACTTCCCGAGGCACAACCCGGTCTTCATGATGGTCAACTCAGGTGCCCGCGGAAACTGGATGCAGGTGCGTCAGATCGCCGGCATGCGTGGCCTCGTGGCCAACCCCAAGGGCGAGATCATCCCGCGGCCGATCAAGTCGAACTTCCGCGAGGGTCTTTCCGTGCTCGAGTACTTCATCTCGACGCACGGTGCCCGCAAGGGTCTGGCCGACACCGCGCTTCGCACGGCGGACTCCGGCTACCTGACTCGTCGGCTCGTCGACGTCTCGCAGGACGTCATCATCCGAGAGACCGACTGTGGCACTGACCGAGGTCTCGGGACCACGATCGGCACCTTGGGTGCTGACGGCATCGTCCGTCGCCACGACGAGGTCGAGTCGACCGCAGCCTCGCGCGTGCTGTCGGAGGACATCGTCGTGGGCGGGCGCACGATCGCCAGCTCCGGTCAGGAGCTCGGCCTGCTCGTCATCGACGATCTCGTTGCCGCGGGCGTCGTGGAGATCAAGGCGCGCTCGGTCCTGACCTGCGAGAGCAAGGTCGGCACCTGCGCGACCTGCTACGGCCGTTCGCTGGCCACCGGCAAGCTCGTCGACGTCGGCGAGGCCATCGGCATCGTCGCCGCACAGTCGATCGGCGAGCCCGGCACCCAGCTGACCATGCGTACGTTCCACACCGGCGGTGTCGCAGGTGAGGACATCACCCACGGTCTGCCGCGTGTGGTCGAGCTGTTCGAGGCGCGTACCCCCACGGGTGTCGCCGCGATCAGCGAGGCCGCAGGTCGCATCAAGAGCGAGGACACCGACAAGACCCGCAAGG
>JANXWJ010000135.1 GCA_025351185.1 Candidatus Nanopelagicales bacterium | reverse complement strand
CGACGTCGATGCTGTGCGCCGAGCCGACCACCCGTAGCCCCGTCCGTCCTTGGCGCACGAGCTCACGCACGAGCGCCATCGGCAGGCGCGCGCACAGGCCGCCACCGAGCGCGACGGTGTCACCGTCCGCGACGCGGGCGGCGGCTTCGGCGAGCGTCGAGCGTTTGTCCGCGCTGAGGGAGAAGCGGCTCATGTCACTGGGCGGTCATACCGCCGTCGGCCGCGACGACCGACCCGGTCATAAAGGCCGCCTCGTCGCTGGCGAGGAACAGTGCCACCCGTGCGATGTCCACGACGTCGCCGAGCCGACCGATGGGGTACTTCACCAGCGTGCGCTGGAGCCCGAGGTCGAGGTCGCCGTCGCCGCGGGCGCGCAGCATGGGCTCCATGAGCGGGGTGTAGACCGTGCCGGGGCAGATGACGTTGGCGCGTACGCCGCGTGCGGCGAGGTCGACGGCCATCGAGCGGGTCAGTGAGACGACCGCCCCCTTGGCGGCGCAGTAGGCCGCGAAGTTCATCACGCCGACCAGGCCCGCGACTGAGCCCTGGTTGATGATCGATCCGCCGGACTCCATGTGGGCGAGCGCCGCCTGCGTCATGAGGTAGGTCCCCTTGACGTTCACGTCGAAGCAGCGGTCCCAGTCAGCCTCTTCGGCCACGGCGACCGAGCCGCGCGAGTCGACGCCGGCGTTGTTGTAGAGGACGTGGATGGCGCCGTACTCCTGCGCCACGGCTTCGGCGGCGGAGATGACCTGGGCGGCCTTCGACACGTCCGCCGTGAGGGAGAGCGCCCGACCGCCTGCGGCGGTGATCATCGCGGTGGTCTCGTCCGCGACGGCGCCGTCGCGGTCGAGCACACCGACCGCTGCGCCTTCGGCGGCGAACAGCAGCGCGGCGGCGCGGCCGATCCCCGAGCCTGCTCCGGTGATGATGGCGACCTTGCCGGCGAGCCGGCCCGTTCCCACGTGCGAGTCGGTAGTCACAGCGTTGTGTACCCTCCGTCGATGACCAGCGCGGCGCCGGTCATGTAGTGGAGCCGGTCCGAGGCTAGGACCGACACGAGATCGGCGACGTCGTCTGGCGACGCCACCGTGCCGAGCGGGATGCGCGCCTCGATCTGCTCGCGCAGCTCCGGGACGTCGAGCCGCCAGGACGTCATGGGGGTGTGCGCCATGCCCGGGCAGACCGCGTTGCTACGGATGCCTGAGGTCGCGTAGTCGACCGCGATCGATCGGGCGAGCTGCAGGGCAGCGCCTTTCGAGGTCGTGTAGGCGCTGCGGCCGGGGAAGGCGACCTGCCCCGCGACCGACGCGATGGTGATCACGTGGCCGGAGCCCTGAGCAACCATGACCGGCAGCACCGCGCGGCTCATCAGGAACGGCCCGCGGACGTTGACGGCGATCACGCGGTCCCATTCGGTGACCGGGGTGGAGTGCAGCACGGTGGCGGTGCGGTCCCCGGTGATTCCGGCGTTGTTGACCAGCACGTCGATGCGCCCCAGCTTCGCGACCGCGGCGGCCACGAAGGCGTCGACCGACGCCTCGTCAGCCACGTCGAGGACGGCGGCGTACCCCTGCGGTCCCGCTGCGTCCGTCGCGCCGTTGGCGTCGAGGTCGCCCACCGCGAGCACGAACCCGTCAGCGACGAGTCGACGGCACGTCGCCAGACCGATGCCCGACGCGCCTCCGGTTACCAGCGCCACCCGATGTTCAGCGGTCATGATGCCTCCACGCGTCGGGCCGCACTCTCGGCGGCGATGAGGATCGGGTCGTAGACCGGCGAGTACGGCGGTGCGTACGCGAGATCGAGTGCCATGAGGTCGCCCACGGTCATGCCGGCCTGCAAGGCGGTGGCCAGTACGTCGATGCGTTGGGCGGCGCCCTCGCACCCGACCATCTGTGCCCCGAGCAGGCGGCCGCCGGCACCGTGGACCAGGCGGACATGCAGGGCCGAACCGCCGGGGTAGTACTTGGCGCGGCTGCGGTGGACCACGTCGGTCGCGACCGCCTCGATCCCCGCGGCCCTGGCCTCGGCGAGCGTGATACCGGTCCGGGCGACCTCGAGGTCGAACACCTTGACCACTGCGGTGCCGACGATGCCTGGGAAGCTCGCGGACCCTCCGGCCGCAACGGTGCCAGCGACGCGTCCGGTCTTGTTGGCGGTCGTGCCGAGCGGGACGTAGGCAGGTTCCCCCGTGACGCGGTGCAGCGGGGCGATGCAGTCGCCCGCCGCCCAGACGCCGGGCAGTGTCGTACGCATCTGGGCATCGACGAGGAGCGCACCGGCGGGGCCGGTCTGCGCACCCGCGACAGCGGCGAGCGTGGCAGCGGGACGGACCCCGACGCTGACCACGGCGAGATCGACAACAGGCAGCCCAGGCGCACAGGCGTCGGTGCCCAGCCGGAGGTCGACCCGCTCCCGCACATGACCCTCCACCACGGCAGCGACCTCCGGGTCTAGCGTGGGCAGCACCTGGTCGAGGCGCTCCACGACGGTGACCGAGCAACCGCGGGCGACGAGCGCCTCGGCCATCTCGAGCCCGATGTAGCCGGCCCCGACCACCAGCGCCGACCCGACCTTCCCGGCGTCGAGAAGTCCGCGAAGCGCGATCGCCTCCTCGAGCGTGCGGACCGCGAACGTGCGGTCGGCGCCGATGTCGGGCACCTCGACGTGCACGGGAGTGGCGCCGGCGGTGACGACGACGCTGGAGTACGACAGCCGGAGGGTGCGCTCGCCCATGCGGTAGACGACCCACTGCCCGTCCGGGTCGAGCTCGGTGACGACCGCGGCCGTGCGGACGTCGATGCCGCGGTCCTTGGTGAAGCGCTCCATCGGGTAGGCGAACAGGTCGTCGGCTGTGGCCACGACACCGGAGAGGTAGTACGGCAGGCCGCACAGCCCGTAGGCGATGTACGAGGTGGACTCGAGGACGACGACGTCGAGCGCCGGGTTGGTGCGGCGCGCGGCAGACGCGGCGGACATCCCGGCCGCACCGCCCCCGATCACGACCATCCGCTCGGACATGGCCCGAACGCTAGGGAGCCGAACCCCCAGTCACTACGTCCTGGACCACCCAAGGTCACCGGATTCCCTGGTGCTCCAGGACAAGGCGGGCCGGCTACAGCGCGGACCCTCGAGTCGGCGCACGACTGCGGCGGGTGTCTGAGGACCCCCGCCGCAGTCCGTTCCGGACCGGTCAGCCGCACCCGCACCCGCACGAGGAGCCGCTCGTGAACGGGCCACCCGCCGCCACGTCGACGGGCGTTGCGTCTCGGCTCCCGCACGCCGAGCACACCCACACCGGTGGCACCCGCGTCCCCTCCATGACGAGGGAACGGAAGTGGTGCCCGCAGGCCGGGCAGCTCAACGTCCAGATGGCCATGCCAGTCAGAGACCGAGCTTCTGGCGTGCCATCTCAGTGCCCGCCGACAGGGCGTGCAGCTTGTCGATCGCGATGTAGCGCTGGAGCAGGATGAGGCCGCAGTCGGTCGTGAC
>JANXWJ010000230.1 GCA_025351185.1 Candidatus Nanopelagicales bacterium | reverse complement strand
GCGGTCGCACCTGAGGCAGCCCCGGTAGTGGGCGAGTCGACGGGTGTCGACGGTGACGCGCCCAGGGTGCTGCCCGGGATGGTCGACGCGGTGACGGCAAGGGCGAATGCGGTCAGGACGGAGGCGGCGAGGGACGTACGGCGCATGAGCGGGCTCCGGGCTCGAGGTTCGTGCAGGTGCAGGTGCCGGATGCAGGCGTGCGCGCACCGGGCGTCTAGCTCGAGGTTAGGGAGCGCGCACGACCCGTGACGCCACCGATGCGCAACTGCTGGTGACTTCTGAGCCGCAGGAGAGGCAGCGAGGATCCTGAGCATCTGGAGTGCTGGCGGCACTCAGGGTCCTCGCTCCGTGAGGGTGGGACTCAGCCACTCATCGCGCATCCCTGCGACGGGCTCACGACCCAGTTGCGCTGCACGAGGAAGTCACGCCCGGCGAAGTCGATGTTGGCCGTCGCACCCGTGGCGGAGGGGTAGGTCGGGCCGTAGGTCCACGCGCACTTGTCGCCGTTCTCGTTGTAGTAGCGGTCATACCAGCCGTCGAGGTCAGGATCGGTGAGCGTCTCGTCGATCTCGTGCACCAGCGTGCTCGCTATCGCGTCTGCTCCGCGGTCGGCATTGGGTGTCGAGGCGACGGGGGCCGCGCACGTGCGCGGCGCCTGACGGCTCGGGTCGCCGACGAACACGTACTTCAGGTCGGCGCCCTTGAGCGAGGTGTGGGCGTGCCACCCGCAATAGCGGCTGCCGAACCCGCTCGTCTCGCGCACGTCGGCGCTGGTGGCAACGACATAGATGCCGTCGGTGTCGCTCGGGAGCGCACCGCGAGCGATGGCGGACGCCACCTGGCGGCGCACCCCGGCGTCGCTGAGTCGTGCTCCGTGCTTCGCCATGACCTTCGTCGAACCGGCGAGCCGGATGTCGCTCGTGACGTGGTTGCCCGCGCGGTCGGTGAAGGTCGCGTTGGTCCGGGCGTAGGCCGATCCGCCCAGTCCTTCGAGCAGGTCCCCGAGCACCGCGGGCGCCGCCGAGGCGGACCAGTCGCCATACCAGATGAGGTAGACGTGGGCGGGTGCCGTCATGAGCCTGCCACCGTGATAGGTCATCGGTGCGGTGGCCGTGCCAGGTGCGAGTCCGGCCTTGCGGTGCACCGGCATGATCACCTTGGTGCGCTTGTGCCGACGCGGTCGCGGCGAGTGGACGACGGCAGGTGCGGAGCTGATCGTCGCAGCGCGCTGTGTCGGGTGGACTGCCTGGCGCGCGCCGCGCGGCGCGGCTGCAGCGACCGCGGCGGTGGTCATGAGGGCGACGGCGGTCGCGACTGTCGCGACGGTCGTCAGGACGGTGCGGGTTCTGCGCACGGGTGCTCCCAGGGGTTGAGGAGCGCTGACGCTAGGCAGGTGCGGCGACCCGGCGGTGCAGGTGAGTCCTCCAGCTGTGGACGACACGCCGCCTGTGCCCGATCTCGCAGACCGTCGGGCCTGGGCGCCGCCTTCGCGACCTATCGCACCGGGACGCGATAGGTCGCGGTGACGTAGGGGACGTCGATGAGGTCTCGACCCGCAGTGTCCGGATGTGTCGCCAGCAGCTCGCGCAGGGCCGAGTAGACCGCCGCCGAGTCCGTGCGGAGGCGTACGTAGGAGAAGGTCGACGCCAGCCGCACGATGTCGTCGGGCGACATCGCGACGACATGGGAAAAGTCGGCCTGCTCGACATCGGGATGGATGGAACGGATCTCGGCGAAGCTGGGCTGCATGGAGTGCTCGCTGCCGACGATGTCGGACATCAGCCCCATCCAGGGCACCCGGTCGTCACGGACGTTCCAGAGCAGACCGATCACCCCACCAGGTCGCACGACCCGCACGAGCTCGCGGCCGGCGGCCGCCTTGTCGAACCAGTGCCACGCCTGTGCCACCGTCACGGCATCGACCGACGCGTCCTCCAGCGGCAGAGACTCGGCCTGCGCCACCGCCCGCGGTACGTCCGGGACCCGCACCGCGAGCTCGGCGAGCATCCCGGGATCGGGCTCGTACGCCGACACGGCCAGGCCGAGGTCGACGAGCACGCAGGTGAAGGCGCCCGTCCCGGCGCCGACATCGGCGACCTCGCGCACTGGTCGCTCAGCGCCGGCGAGAATCCAGCGCGCCGCCTCGGGCGGATAGCCCGGGCGCATGTCGGCATAGGACGACGCCTCGG
>JANXWJ010000129.1 GCA_025351185.1 Candidatus Nanopelagicales bacterium | reverse complement strand
GGGAAGCGACCACACGACCAAGATCACGCACTGGGTTCACGCGGGGAGGGCTGTCGAACGACGGACGGGCCGGCCCCTCGTGAGGGGGGCGGCCCGGTCGACGTGCTTCGCGGGTCAGAGCTCGAGGTCGACGGTGCGGCCGTAGGTCGCGCCGATCTCGGTGACGATGGCCGCCAGTGTCTCGCCCGGGATGGCCGAGTCGACGGTGAGCGCGATGAGCGCGTGGCCGCCGGCCTCGTCGCGGCTGACCTGCATGCCGCCGATGTTGACGCCTGCGTCACCGAGGATCCGACCCGCGACGCCGACGATGCCCGGGCGGTCGACGTAGGACAGGAACGCGAGGTGCGCGCTGACTGGGACGTCGACGTCGAAGCCGTCGATCTCGACGATCTTCTGCAGGTTGCGCGGCCCGGTGACGGTGCCCGCGACCGACACGGTCTGGCCGTCGGAGAGCGTCAGCTTCACCCGCACGAGGTTGCGGAAGTTGGCGCTCTCGCGATCCGTCGTGAGCGATACCGAGACACCGCGCTCACCGGCGAGCACCGGGGCGTTGACGTAGGACACGGTGTCGGTGACGACCATCGAGAAGACGCCCTTGAGGGCGGAGAGCTCGAGGATCTTGACGTCGTGCTCGGCGATCTCGCCGAGCACCTCGACCTCGACCGCCTGGAGCGGCGTGGTCGCGAGCGCGCCCGCGACGCGGCCAAGGTTCTCGGCGAGCGCGATGCCCGGGCGCACGATCTCGGCGATCGAGCCGCCCTGCACGTTGACGGCGTCGGGCACGAGCTCGCCGGCGAGCGCAAGGCGCACGGACTTGGCCACCGCGATGCCGGCCTTCTCCTGCGCCTCGTCGGTCGAGGCACCGAGGTGCGGCGTCACGACGACCTGCTCGAACTCGAAGAGCGGCGAGTCGGTGCACGGCTCGGTGGAGAAGACGTCGATGCCAGCGCCGGCGACGCGACCTTCCTTGAGCGCGACGTAGAGCGCGTGCTCGTCGACGATGCCGCCGCGGGCGGCGTTGATGATGCGTACGGTCGGCTTGACCTTGCGCAGCGCCTCCTCGCCGATCAGGCCGATCGTCTCGGGCGTCTTGGGCAGGTGCACGGTGATGAAGTCGGACTCCGCGAGCACCTCGTCGAGCGGGAGCATGCGGATGCCGAGCTGCGCGGCGCGGGCCGGCTGCACGTAGGGGTCGTAGGCGACGAGCTTGACGCCGAACGCCGAGAGGCGCTGCGCGACGAGCAGTCCGATGCGCCCGAGGCCGACCACGCCGACGGTCTTGTCGCTGAGCTCGACTCCGGTGTACTTCGAGCGCTTCCACTGGCCGGCGCGCAGCGCCTGGCTGGCCGGCGCGATGTTGCGCGCCGAGGCGAGCAGCAGGGCGACGGCGAGCTCTGCGGCGCTCACGATGTTGGAGGTCGGCGCGTTGACGACCATCACGCCCGCCTGGGTCGCGGCCTTGACGTCGACGTTGTCGAGACCGACACCGGCACGTGCCACGACCTTGAGGCGGGGAGCCGCGGCGATGGCCTCGGCGTCGACCTTGGTGGCGGACCGTACGAGGATCGCGTCGACGTCGGCGATGGCCGCCAGCAGCGCTGCGCGGTCGGCGCCGTCGACGTGACGGATCTCGAAGTCCGGCCCGAGGGCGTCGACGGTGGCCGGGGACAGTTCTTCGGCGATGAGGACGATCGGCTTGCTCACGAGGGGCACCTTCGAGGCTCGGCGTCGGGTGACGCGCCTGAGTTTACCGATGCCCTTGTGAACGGATTCACGAGGTCCGCATGCTGGACTCCACGTCTCACCCGCTGCCGAGCGGCACAGGCTCGACGGTCATCGCTCGCAGCGGTCCGGATTCGTGGTGCCTAGACTCCGCGCGTGCAGGTCTTCCACATCGCGACGGCATCGGACTGGCACGCGGCCCTCGTGTCGGGCAGCTACGCGACATCGACGTACGGCGTGACGATCGAGGAGGAGGGGTTCATCCATGCCTCCACCGACGAGCAGGTCCAGGCGACCGCGACGCGCTACTACGCCGACCTCGACGAGCCCCTCGTCGTCCTCGTCATGGACACCGACCGGCTTGAGGTGGGTGGCATCCCCGTGCTGCACGAGGACATCGGCAACGGCCTCGTCTTCCCGCACCTCTACGCCGAGCTGCCTGTCGCACTCGTGGACGATGTGCGTCCGGCGTCCTTCGACGACTCCGGACGTCTGCAGTTCTGACACGCGCCGGCTCGCGGTTCGCCGGTCAACTCGGCCCGACCGACTCGGACGAACTCGGCGTCGCATCACACGCGTGCCGCACGCCTCCAGGCGGTGAACGAGGCGGCCGAGCCCGAGTGGGGTTCGACGAGCCACGGCCAGGGGTGCACGCTGACCGGCGCCACCCCCGCTGCCCGGGTCGTCCACCCCGGCACCGGGGCGTACGTCGTCGCCACCGCCAGGTCGGCGAGCGCCCGCACCGGCTCACCTCGCAGGATCCGCACCTCGCGCCGTTCCGCCAGGTCGGCGAGCGACTGGGCCAGGAACACCAACCGCTTTCCCGAGAGCGCAAGCCGCGAGAGCAGGGGCTCGTCGAACACGAACACCGCGGGCAGGTCCGGGTGCGCGGTCAGCGCGGGGTCGTCGTCGCCGAGGGACTCCGCGGTGAGCCAGACCGCATCCGGTCGACCCGTGACGACCGGCTGCGCCGGCCCGCGTGTGGCTGCAGCCGATGGATCGCGTGCCACTCCGACCACCGCCTCCACGTTCGCCAGCCCCGCATCGTGCGGCCATCCCTGGATCGGGCAGGCGCGACTGAGCTGGCAGCCCTCGCACAGACCCGGCGCGCGCTTCTCCACCTGCCAGCGGCTGAAGCCGTACGCCTTCCCCGTCCCGGCTCCGACCGTCCACTGCCAGCCGAGCCGGTTCGCCGCGCGTGACCCGTCGAGGAGGTGGGCGAAGAAGTGGTCCTCGCCGTCGCGCCACCCGTAGCCGAGGCGCACGGTCCAGTGCGACGCGAACCACATGCGTGTCTGGTTGACGAGCCAGCCGTCGTGCAGCAGCTCGTCGCTCACGAGGTCGAGGCAGGACATCCCCTGCGTTGAGACCTGGGTGCCCCCGCGCTCCCGTACGCCGTAGCGCAGCGATCGGGCGGTCCCCCCTGTGCGTGCGTAGAGGTGTCGGGCGTACTCCTGCCAGAGCAGCTCGTCGCGGAACTTCGTCACATCGCGCGATGGACCGTCGCCGACGTGCGCCCAGATTCGCGGGAGGGTCAGCAGGCCGTGGCGGATGTACGGCGAGAGCCGAGAGGCTCCGCGAGCACTCACCGGCAGGACCTGGTTGCGACGGGCGGCGTAGCCGCGGACGGCGTAGGTCGCCAGCGCCGCGTCGGCCGATGCCTGGCCGCCGACGAAGGACCGACTCGCAGCGACGTCGTCGCACGCGAGATCGCCGAGGTGAGTGCGGGTCCACGTCACGGCCTCGTCGAGAGCCGGCACCGGCAGCGCGCGGGTCGTCACCGTGACGTCCGACGGAGAGCCATCGGACCTCGAGCTCGCGAGGGATCGACCACCTGGCCTGCGACGACGATCTCGGCGACACCGGTGGCCACGAGCCGTCGGGCGGCATTGCGCGCCGGCTCGCGGAGCTCCTCGGCCGGTGACGGGATTCGGCCGGCCACGACGCGCGTGGCGTCATCGGCGTCGATCAGCGCACCCCGGCGTCCACCGTCGAGCAGCGTGACCAGCGCTTCCTCGAGAGCCAGATCCACCGGACCGACCCCTCGCCGCCGGCACGCCGTCGAGCAGTAGCGGACCTCGTCCCAGGACCTCGCCCACGCCTTGCGCCACGTCATCGTCCGACCGCAGGCCACGCAGGTCTTGGTCGGCACATCAGACATGTCTTTATCCTCGGCCACTCCGGCAGCCGACGCACCCGGGGCACACTGCGACCTCTCAGGTCAGATTGTGCCTCTGAGGGGCATTCTGGGACCGCAAGTCGTGATCTTGATTGCGATACGCCGCCTCAGCCCGCACACCACGGGCGCGAACCGCCGCCGCACGCCGCGGCCAAGATCACGAGTTGCAGGCAGAGAGTGCCCCCTCAAGGGCACTCTCTGACCTGAGAGGTCAAGAGCTTTCCTGGGGTGGACGAAGGGGAGCGGTCTGGTGTGACCGCTCCCCTTCGGGTGCTGGTTGTGGTTGTTGCGCTTGTTGTGCTGGTGCTGCGGGGGTGTTCGGTGGGGGTGGTTAGCGGGTGGCGGTGCCTTCGATGTAGTCGTCGTCGCCGCTCTCGACCCAGCTCATCATGCCGCGGAGCTCGCGACCGACGCTCTCGATCTGGTGCTGCTCGCCCTGGGCGCGGAGCGCCTTGAACTCCGGTGCGCCGGCGTCCTGGTCGTCGATGAAGCGCTGGGCGAACTTGCCCGACTGGATGTCGGCGAGCACGGCGCGCATGTTGTCCTTGACGCTCGGGTCGATGACGCGCGGGCCAGAGACGTAGTCGCCATACTCCGCGGTGTCGGAGACCGACCAGCGCTGCTTGGCGATGCCGCCCTCATACATCAGGTCGACGATGAGCTTGAGCTCGTGGAGGCACTCGAAGTAGGCGACCTCGGGCTGGTAACCGGCCTCGACGAGGGTCTCGAAGCCGTACATCACCAGCTGCGACGCACCGCCGCAGAGCACGGCCTGCTCACCGAAGAGGTCGGTCTCGGTCTCCTCGGTGAAGGTCGTCTTGATGCCGCCGGCGCGCAGGCCGCCGATCGCCTTGGCGTAGGACAGCGCGAGCGCCCACGCGCCACCGGTCGCGTCCTGCTCCACCGCGACGATGACGGGTACGCCGCGACCCGCTGAGTACTCACGACGCACGAGGTGACCGGGGCCTTTGGGGGCGACCATGATCACGTCGACGTCGGCCGGCGGCTTGATGTAACCGAAGCGGATGTTGAAGCCGTGGCCGAACAGCAGTGCCTTGCCGGCGGTGAGGTGCGGCTCGATGAGCTCGGAGTAGAGACCGCGCTGCTTGTGGTCGGGCGCGAGGATCATGATGACGTCGGCCTCGGCCGCCGCGACGTCGGGCGTCACGACGCGCAGGCCCTCGGCCTCCGCCTTCGGACGCGACGCGCTGCCCTCGAGCAGACCGACGCGTACGTCGATTCCCGAGTCGCGCAGGTTGAGGCTGTGGGCGTGGCCCTGGGAGCCGTAGCCGATGACCGCCACCTTCTTGCCGGCGAGGATCGACAGATCAGCGTTGTCGTCGTAGAAGAGCTCGGCCACGGGGGGCTTCTCCTTGCGTGTCGGGGACGTGCGAAGTCTGGCAGGCGGGGCGGGATGCCCCCGTGCGGGTCGATCCGGTCGTCGGTGGATCGGGTCGTAGGCCGGGCTAGGCCGGTCGGTCGGCGGGACGCAGACTGCGGTCGGAGATCGAGCGGGAGCCGCGACCGACCGCGACCATGCCCGACTGCACGAGCTCCTTGACGCCGAACGGCTCGAGCATGCGCAGCAGCGCCTCGAGCTTGTGGCGGCTGCCGGTCGCCTCGATCGTCACGGTGTCGACCGCGACGTCGACGACCTTGGCACGGAAGAGCTCGACCGTCTCGATGACGTGCGTGCGCGTCTCGATGTCGGCCTTGACCTTGACCAGCAGCAGCTCGCGCTGGACGGCGGCCTCCTGATCGAGCTCGACGATCTTGAGCACGTTGACCAACTTGTTGAGCTGCTTGGTGACCTGCTCGAGCGGCAGCTCCTCGACGTTGACCACGATGGTCATGCGGGAGATGCCCGAGATCTCGGTCGGTCCGACCGCGAGGGAGTCGATGTTGAACCCACGGCGCGAGAACAGCGCCGAGATCCGGGCGAGGACACCGGGCTGGTCCTCGACCAGCACGGACAGGGTGTGTCGGCTCATGTCAGTCACTCCTCGCGGTCCCAGTGCGGGGCCAGGTCCCGTGCGTGCTTGATGTCGTCGTTGCTCGTTCCGGCCGCAACCATCGGCCAGACCATCGCGTCCTTGTTGACCACGAAGTCGATGACGACGGGGGCGTCGTTCATGCCCATGGCCTTCTCGATCGTGGCGTCGACATCGTCGGGGCTCTCGCAGCGCAGGCCGTGGCAGGCGTAGGCGTCGGCGAGCTTGACGAAGTCGGGGATGCGGTGGCTGTGCAGGTCGGTGTTGGAGTAGCGCGACTCGTAGAACAGCGTCTGCCACTGCCGCACCATGCCGAGCGAGGAGTTGTTGATCAGCGCCACCTTGATGGGGATGTCGTTGATCGCGCAGGTCGCGAGCTCCTGGTTGGTCATCTGGAAGCAGCCGTCGCCGTCGATGGCCCACACGGTCGCGTCGGGGCGTCCGACCTTCGCACCCATCGCGGCGGGTACGGCGTAGCCCATCGTCCCCGCGCCCCCGGAGTTGAGCCAGGTGCCGGGGATCTCGTACTTCACGAACTGCGCGGCCCACATCTGGTGCTGCCCGACGCCTGCGGCGTAGATGGCCTCGGGACCGGCGATGAGGCCGAGCCGCTCGATGACGTACTGCGGCGACAGGGTGCCGTCGGTCGGCACGTCGTAGCCGAGCGGGTAGGTCGCCTTCATGTGGTCGAGCAGCGCGACCCACTCGGCGTAGTCACCGGCGTGACCTGCCTCGTGCTCTGCCGCGATCGCCACGATGAGGTCGGCGATGACCTCGCGCGCGTCTCCGACGATCGGGACGTCGGCGTAGCGGTTCTTGGAGATCTCGGCCGGGTCGATGTCGGCGTGGATGACCTTGGCCTCAGGTGCGAACGAGTCGAGGCGCCCGGTCACGCGGTCGTCGAAGCGGGCGCCGAGGGTGATGAGCAGGTCGCTCTTCTGCAGCGCGCCGACCGCAGCGACGCTGCCGTGCATGCCGGGCATGCCGAGGTGCAGCGGGTGGCTGTCGGGGAAAGCGCCGCGCGCCATGAGGGTCGTGGTCACCGGGATGCCGGTGAGCTCGGCGAGACGCAGCAGCTCGAGGTCGGCGTGCGACTTGATGACACCGCCGCCGACGTACAGGACAGGGCGCTTGGCCTCGACGATCATCCGGGCCGCCTCGCGCACCTGCTTGGCGTGCGGGCGCGTCACGGGCCGATAGCCCGGCAGGTCGATGTGCGTGGGCCAGTCGAACGTCGTCATCGCCTGGAGCGCGTCCTTGGCGATGTCGACCAGCACCGGCCCGGGTCGGCCGGTGCCGGCGATGTGGAACGCCTCTGCCACCGCGCGCGGGATCTCGGCGGGATTGGTGATGAGGAAGTTGTGCTTGGTGATCGGCATCGTGATGCCGCGGATGTCGGCCTCCTGGAAGGCGTCCGTGCCGATCGCGGCACTCGGCACCTGACCAGTGATCGCGACCATGGGCACGGAGTCCATGTAGGCGTCAGCGATCGGCGTCACGAGGTTGGTCGCGCCTGGTCCCGAGGTCGCCATGCAGACACCGACCCGGCCGGTGGCCTGGGCATAGCCCTCGGCTGCGTGGCCGGCGCCCTGCTCGTGGCGCACCAGGATGTGACGCACGGTGGGTGAGTCCATCAGCGGGTCGTAGGCCGGGAGGATGGCGCCACCGGGGATGCCGAAGACGACCTCGACGCCGGCGTGCTCCAGCGAGCGGACGAGGCTCTGGGCTCCGGTGATCGTCTCGGTCATGGCGTCCTCTTCGGTAGCGGGCGGACTGGTGCGGGGTGGTCCTGGTGCTCGTGCTGGTCGGTGCTCGGGCGATGTATCTGTGGGGCACAGGAAAACCCCCCGGCCCGGAGGGGCGGCGAGGGGTGCGCGCAGACGACGAAAGGGTTCGTCAGGCTGCGCGCCTGCGAACTACCAGAATGGACGGGCTGGACACCTGACTACCGTCGCGCGGCCCCGCGGCGGTGTCAAGCGGTGACATGACCGATCTCAACATCCGAGACGGACATCCTGCCCTGCGAGACCGCCGAGGACGGCAGGAGGATCCGCCCCTCGGCGACGAAGCTGGTAGCAGTGCTGGGGTCCAGCGGTCGGGCGAAGAGGTAGCCCTGGCCCAGGGCGCACCCGGCAGCGCGCAGGAGGAGGAGCTGGTCGACCGACTCCACTCCCTCGGCGACCACGCTGAGCGCGAGGTCGCGACCGAGGCGCAGCACCGCGGGAACGATGTCACGCGGCCCCCCGACCCGGGCGACGAGGTCGCGATCGATCTTGAGCGAGTCGAGCGGCAGGCGCGGCAGGTAGGACAGTGAGGAGTAGCCGGTCCCGAAGTCGTCGAGGGCGATCCGCACACCGAGCCCGCGCAGCGCGGTGAGCTCGCGGGTCGAGTGCTCGAGGTCGCGGACGAGCTGGTGCTCGGTGATCTCGAGCGTGAGCGCCGAGGCGGGTACGCGGTACCTCTCGAGGGCGGCGCGCACCTCGTCGGCGAGCTCGCCGGTCTCGAGCTGACGGGCAGAGACGTTGATCGCCAGGCGCGTCTCATAGCCGGCATGGAGCCACGAGCCGAGCTGGCGCACTCCCGCATCGAGCACCCATCGACCGATCTGCACGATGAGGCCGCTCTCCTCCGCCGCAGCGATCGCGTCCGCGACGGCCCAGCCGGGAAGGTCCGAGCCGTCGAAGCGGAGCAGCGCCTCCATGCAATAGATCTCACCGGTGCGAAGATCGACGATGGGCTGGTAGGCGAGCCGGAGCCGGTCGCGCGCGAGCGCGTCGCGCAGTCGTGCCGCGCCATCGAGGCGACGCAGAGCCGTCGAGTGCATCTCGGGCTCGTAGACCGCGACACGGTCCCGCCCGTTTGCCTTGGCCCGGTAGAGCGCCAGGTCTGCGTTGCGCAGGGCCGACTCGGCGTCGTCATCGATACCTGGTCGCGCCAGGCCGATGCTCGCGGAGACGACGACGTCGCGCCCGGCGATGTCGTAGGGCTTCGAGAGCGAGTCACGCAGGCGTTCTGCGACCTCGAGCGCAGTGTCGTCGTCGCAGTCGTCGATGAGGGCGACGAACTCGTCACCGCCGAACCGCGCGACGACATCGCGGTGGCGTACGACCTGCGAGAGCCGGGTCGCGGCCTCGACCAGGAGCTCGTCACCCACGGCGTGACCGAAGGAGTCGTTGACGTCCTTGAACCCGTCGAGGTCGACGAAGAGGACGGCGACGTGCTGGTAGTGCTCGCCGCGCAGAGCGAGCTCGACCCGGCCGGTGAACTCGTCACGGTTGGGCAGGCCGGTGAGCACGTCGCGCGTGGCGCGATCGCGGAAGAGGTCGGCCTGCCGCGACACCTGCGTGACCAGGTCGCGGTTCTCGAACCCGAGCAGGGCCTGGCTGGTCACCACCGAGAGCAACAGGGTCACGACCACGAACGCGAGCATCGCGTCGGGCGGGCGGCCGAACGACCACGCGAGGACCCCGGCCGCGATCGCGAGGCAGGCGATGAGGAACGACGCGCGCACGGGTGGTGGTCCATCGCCCCGGTTGTCGAAGTGGGCGAACGGACTTCGGGTGATCCAGGGCGAGAGCCCACCGAGGACGAGAGCAGCTGTCCATGATCCGAGGAACATCGCGAGCGCCGACGTGCCCATGCCCGAGGCCGGGAAGAACGAGCGATAGATGTCGCCGTTGGCGATGAGCGCGACGGTCAGCGACAGCGCGATCGCTCCGGCACGGTGCTCGGGCGCCACCCGCAACGTCAGCGCGAACACCGCGCTGGCGATCGCGAAGTCGAGGAGCAGCCACGAGCACGCCGCGATGTAGCCGCTGGAGAAGCCGAGCAGCTCCGTCGGGGTCAGTGCCGTGAGCCACAGCCCGACGAACAGCGATCCCCCGAGCAGCCACCCGTCGAGGCCGAGCAGCAGCCACGCCAGCGGCGGCCGGTCGGTGCCGGGGAACGCCACCAGTGACAGCGCACCCATGGTCGCCGCGGCCAGGCGCAGCGAAAGCTGCCCCGGCACGTCGAGGCCGAGGCCGTTGGTGAGATGGAGATACGTCGCGCAGGCGCCCACGCCGGCGATCAGTGACCACGCCAACCGCAAGCGACCCTGGTTGCGGACCGCCACACCGACGAGGCTCAGGGTCGCCACCGCACCGAGGCCGCCTACGAACAGGTAGGGCCAGGTGCCCTCGTCACCCTGGAGGACGGCGATCGCGGGCACGGCAGCGCAGGCGACCGCGACCGCGAGCGCCACAAGGAACGGCAGGCTCTCGCGGGGCTGGGCACGGGGGTGCGCGCCGGGGCCTACAAGGGTCACTCAGAGGCCATCGGCGCCCTGGAGTGGATCTTGAGGTGCCGAGCGCACCGGGCGAGGAGTCTGACCGTTCGTCGTACGCCGTTCGGGAAGTCAGTCGCAGACCGCGCCATAGCGGGCCGAGCCGACCAGCTTGGCGTACTTCGCGAGCACACCGCGGGTGTGCTTCGGCGCTGGCGGGATCCAGCCCTGGCGCCGCGCAGCCATCTCGGCGTCGTCGACGAGCAGCTCGAGGGTGCGCTTCGCCGCGTCGAGCCTGATCCGGTCTCCGTCGTGCACGAAGGCGATCGGACCGCCGTCGACGGCCTCGGGCGCGACGTGACCGACGCAGAGACCGGTGGTGCCGCCCGAGAAGCGGCCGTCGGTGATGAGCAGGACGTCCTTGCCGAGCCCGGCGCCCTTGATGGCACCGGTGACCGCGAGCATCTCGCGCATGCCGGGGCCGCCCTTGGGGCCCTCGTAGCGGATCACGACGACGTCGTCCTTGCGCAGCGTGCCCTCCTCGACGGCCTGCATCGCACCGGCCTCACCGTCGAACACGCGAGCGTTGCCCTCGAAGATGTCGGAGTCGAAGCCGGCCGTCTTCACGACCGCTCCTTCGGGTGCCAGCGAACCGTGCAGGATCGCTAGGCCCCCGGTCGCGTGGATGGGGTTGGAGAGGGCGCGCAGGATCTTGCCGTCGGGATCCGGCGGGTTGATGTCGGCGAGGTTCTCGGCCATCGTCTTGCCGGTCACGGTGAGGCAGGAGCCGTCGAGCAGGCCCGCGTCGAGCAACGCCTTCATGACCACAGGGACACCGCCGATCTTGTCGACGTCGCTCATCACGTACTGCCCGAAGGGCTTGACGTTGGCGAGGTGCGGGACCTTGTCGGCGATGCGGTTGAAGTCCTCGATCTCGAGGTCGATGTGCGCCTCGTGCGCGATCGCGAGCAGGTGCAGCACGGCGTTGGTCGAGCCGCCGAGAGCGACGACGACCGCGATCGCGTTCTGCAGCGACGCCCGCGTGATGATGTCGCGGGTGCGAATTCCGCGGCGTAGCAACTCCACGACGGCCTCGCCGGACGCCTTGGCGTAGCCGTCACGACGACGGTCCACGGCGGGCGGTGCGGCGGAACCCGGCAGCGACATGCCCATCGCCTCGGCGGCGGACGCCATCGTGTTGGCGGTGTACATGCCACCGCAGGCACCCTCTCCGGGGCAGATCGCGCGCTCGATGCGGTCGACCTCATCGCGGGTGATGAGACCCCGGGCGCAAGCGCCGACAGCCTCGAACGCATCGATGATGGTGACGTCCTTGCCGTCGACGTTGCCGGGCAGCGTGGACCCGGCGTAGAGGAACACGGCGGAGACGTTGAGTCGCGCTGCGGCCATGAGCATCGCGGGCTCGGACTTGTCACAGCCGGCGAGCAGCACGGCACCGTCGAGCCGCTCGGCCTCGAACACCGTCTCGACCGAGTCGGCGATGACCTCGCGGCTCACGAGGGAGTAGTGCATGCCCACGTGACCCATGGAGATGCCGTCGGACACCGAGATCGTGCCGAACTCCAGCGGGAAGCCGCCGGCCGCGCGCACGCCCACCTTCGCCGCCTTTGCGAGACGGTCGAGCGAGAGGTTGCACGGCGTGAGCTCGTTCCACGACGACGCGACGCCGATCTGCGGCTTCTCCCAGTCGTCGTCACCCATACCGACGGCACGGAGCATGCCGCGGGCCGCCGCGCGCTCGAGGCCGTCGGTGACCATACGCGACCGGGGCTTGATGTCAGGAGTCTCGGTGCTCACACCTGGAGCCTACGAGGTCCGTCATCTCCGAGCCCGGACCGGTCCGCGAATTTCTGCTCGAATCCTCGGTTCGAGGCTCACAACCGAGGATTCGAGCAGCAACCCGAGGCCTGGACCACGGGATCGCGGCTACAGGGTACCGAGGATGTGGGCTCGAGCTGCCTCGTGCTCGGCCGCGGTGATCGTGCCGGCCGCGAGCAGTGCGTCGGCCTCGGCGAGGCGTTGCGTCGCAGACTTCTCCGGGGCGGGTCGGATCGGCGCCTGGGGCGCGAGCGCAGCGGAGTTCACGACCTTGCCCATCAGCTGGATGTCACCGGCGATCGGATCGACACCGGACTTCCGGGCCATCGAGAACCGGTAGATCGTGGTGGCGACACCGCCGACCACGATCAGCACGAAGAAGATCCAGAAGACCGTCATGAACCCGTCCATGGACGAGGTCGGGTTGCCGTACGGATCCATGTCTCCCCCTCGACGAGCCGGCTCACGCGCCACCTGGCGGCACGACCTTCGACGCCGGCGTCGCCGAATCTAGCCCAGGGGCGAGGGGCGGGTCATAACGTTGGCCAGCGGCCGGCCGGTCGACCAGCAGCGCAGCTGGTCGGCGACGAGGCGGTGCGCCCTCGGGAGGAACGCGCTGGTGAAGCCGCCGACATGCGGGCTGATGAGCACGCCAGGCGTCGACCACAGCGGGTGGTCGGACGGCAGCGGCTCCGGGTCGGTCACGTCGAGTGCAGCCCGCACGTGGCCGCGGCGTGCGGCGTCGAGCAGGTCCTCGGTCACGACGACAGGACCGCGCGCGACGTTGACCAGCAGCGCGCCCTGTTTCATCTGGGCGAGGAACTGCGCATCGACGAGGCCGGTCGTCTCGAAGGTTTGCGGGACGATGAGCACCACGACGTCGGCGGTCGGCAGCAGCGCGCCGACCTCGTCGATGCCGTGCACCGGGGTGCCGTCGTCGAGCACCCGGACGCGGCTCCCGACGCGTACGACGTCGACCTCGAACGGCAGCAGCCGCGCGATGATCGCCTGCCCCACGTGCCCGTGCCCGATGACGAGCACCTGCTTGTCGGCGAGCGACTCGCGCCGGCCGTAGGTCCAGGTGCCCGTCGTCATCGCACGGGCGTAGTCGTCGATCCCACGCAGGCTCGCCAGGATCAACCCGAGCGTGAGCTCGGCCGTGCTCGCGTCGTGCACCCCCGCCGCGTTGCACAAGGTCACGCCGGCGCGCAGGTGCGGCCAGACGTTGTCGACCCCCGCCGTGAGGGTCTGCATCACGCGCAGGTGCGGCATCGCCTCGATGAGTGCCACGGTGTGCGACGCCGACATGTACGGCGGGACGTAGAACGCAGCGCGCTCGAGCGACTTGGCTTCCGGCACGCGGCTGCCGTCGTAGACCTCCACCTCGAGCCCGTCGGTCGCCCCGCCCAGCGCGGTCGCATGATCCGCCCACGGCAGCAGCACGAGGTCACCCATCCCTCGAAACTAGACCGTGCAGGGGTCGCCGATAGATTCGGGGCATGAA
Organism: Candidatus Nanopelagicales bacterium; assembly: GCA_025351185.1. GTDB lineage: Bacteria > Actinomycetota > Actinomycetes > S36-B12 > CAIYMF01 > Longivirga. The sequence goes on along the minus strand of JANXWJ010000129.1, from coordinate 14,110 downwards.
GACTCGAGCACTGGGCAGCAGCGGTATCGAGGTGGGTGAGATCGGTCTCGGCTGCATGGGCATGACGCATGCGTACGACGTCGGCTCCCGCGACGACGCGACATCGATCGCCGTCATCCACCGCGCACTCGAGATCGGCGTGACACTGCTCGACACCGCTGACGTCTACGGGCCGTTCACCAACGAGGAGGTCATCGGTCGTGCGCTCGTCGGCCACCGCGACCAGGCCGTCGTCGCGACCAAATGCGGACTTGTCACGGACCCATCCTTCACTTACGGCCGCAACGGCTCTCCGGACTACGTCCGAGCCTCGTGCGACGCGTCGCTGCAGCGGCTCGGCGTCGACCACGTCGACCTCTATCAGCTGCACCGGGTCGATCCCGAGGTGCCGATCGCCGAGACGTGGGGTGCGTTCGCCGGTCTCGTCGAGGCGGGCAAGACCCGCGCGATCGGCTTGTCGGAGGTGACGGTCGAGGAGCTCGAGACCTGCCACGTGATCTACCCGGTGGCCACGGTGCAGAGCGAGCTGTCGCTCTGGACGCGTGACTGGGCGGTCGAGGTCCTTCCCTGGTGCGAGGCGAACGGCGTGGCGTTCCTGCCGTTCTCGCCGCTGGGGCGTGGCTTCCTGACCGGAGCGCTCTCGGCCGACCAGATCGGCTCCGACGACTTCCGCGCCAGCCTTCCCCGCTTCTCCCCCGAGGCGATGGCCGCGAACCAGGCGCTCGTCGACACCGTGATCGCCGTCGCCGCACGGCTCGGTGCCACGCCTGCCCAGGTCGCGCTCGCGTGGCTGCTGGCTCGGGCCCCCCAGGTCATCCCGATCCCTGGCACCAAGCGGGTGAGCCGCCTCGAGGAGAACGTTGCTGCGAGCGCGGTCGTACTCCGCCCCGAGGACCTCGCCGATCTCGACGCGATGCCCGCCCCCGAGGGCGGCCGCTACTGACCGCGACCTCCGACGCCCCCTGCTCAGACTGATCGTGTGGCTGCTTCCCACCCCGGGAAACAGCCACACGATCAGTCTCACGGGCGGGGTCAGCCGAGCCAGGCGTCGAGCGACTCAGCCACGGCGACCTGGCGAGGGAGTTCGGCGAGCAGGTCGGGCAGCTTGGCGTCGGCTGCGGCCCGCTCCGCGGGTGACGTGGGGCGCAGCGCGAGCGCTCGGTGGACCAGCAGCGAGATGAAGTCGAGCCGCACCATCAGGGTCGGCCCCAGGTCGCGAGGCGTCGGCGGCACCAGCTCGCCGCCCGCATCGGCGTACGACGAGCGCACGATGCGTGCCGCCTCCCGGTCGTGCCAGGCAGCGATCGACACCGCGACCTCCGCGAGGTCCCAAGCGGGCACCCGCGGCATCGCGACGTCCCAGTCGCACAGCACCGGTCCGCTCGAGGTAATGAGCAGGTTCTTCAGGGTCAGGTCGCCGTGGCTCATCACGGTCGCGTGGTCAACGGTCGGCACGAGCAGGTCGGCCGCCCTGGCCACGGCTTCGAGCGTCGCTGCCAGCTGCTCGGACCAGGCAGCGTTCGCCGCCGACGCCTTCGCGCAGAGGTCGGGCCAGGCCTGCACCGACGCAGTGGTCGGGACCGGGAACAGCATTGCGTCGCGCGGTTTCATCCGCAGTGCGTGCACTGTCGCGAGAGTGAGTCCGGTCCAGACCGCGAGCTCTGTGCCGACGTCGGCGACGGACGGCCGTACGCCGTCGACCCAGTGGTGCACCCGCACCGGCACCGCGCCCGAGCCGTCGCCACGATCGACGTCGACGAAGCACGCGCCATCGGGCGCGGGCACCGGCTGGGGCATAGTGACACCTGCTGTCACCGCCGCCAGCTCGAGCTGCCAGCTCTCGTCGAGCCACTGTGCCCATCGCGGTTCGCCCCAGGGGTTGCGCAGCTCCTTGACGGCGTAGGAGCCGTGCGCCGTATGCAGCCGGAAGACCCTGTTGGACCAGGCGCCGTCGACCTCGGCGTAGGCCGTCGGGGCGCCGGGGAGGCCGAACGCGGCCATCACTGCGCGTGGGTCGGGCGCGTCGAGCAGCGGTGTCACTCGTCGTCGGCGGTGTCGTCGCGGATCATGCTGGCCATCGCGTCGGCGACCTCCGGGCCGCCGCCCTCGGCGAGGAGACCGGACACGACACCGACCCGGTCGGCGAGGCTGCGGTTCTGACTGAGCTTGGCCTTGGCCTCGACCCGGTCGATGTGCACGATCACGCCGCGGATGGCGCGTAGCTGCCCGGCGATGAAGGCGGCCGGTGCGTCGTCGACCGACCAGGGGTCCGGGCGCTCGTGCTCGTGCCGGTCGGTGAGCAGGCTGACGAGGTGGCGCAGTTCGTCCGGGTCATCGACCAGCTCGACGGTGCCCGACAGGTGCACGCTGAAGTAGTTCCAGGTCGGCACCACGCGACCGTGCTGGGCCTTGCTGGCGTACCACGCGGGAGAGACGTAGGCCTGCGCCCCGTGCACGATCGCGAGCACCCGCTGGCCGTCGACGACCTCAGCCCACTGCGGGTTCATCGTCGCGACGTGAGCGAGCAGCCGGCTGTGGCGACCGGCCTCGGTGTCGCTCCCGCTGCGGTCCCACAGCACGGGCACGAGAGTCGAGGCCGGCTCCCCCGACGCCGCCACCGTCACGAGGTCGGCCGACCCGACGTGGTCAACGAGCGCGGCCACCGCGTCGAGGTCGTCGAGGCCGAAGTGCGCAGGCAGGTACACCCCCCCGACCCTAGGCCGCAGACCCGACCCGACCGACCCAGTTCTCGCGTGATCTTGCTCGTGTGGTGGTTTCCCGGGGTGGGTAACAAGCACTGGACCAAGATCACGCGGGATCTGGGGTGGGATGTGGTGCTGGAGTGACTTACCGTGGAGGTTCTCCCCCTCGTCCTGGGGAGCACCACCTCCGCCTCCGGAGCACCCGTATGCAGCTCGGCCGTCTCACCACCGCTCTCGGCGTCGCTCTGGCGTCCTCGGTGCTCCTCGCCGGGTGCGCCGGGCTCGAGGTCCACGGGGGCTCGGGGGCGTCGGGTGCACCAGGTGCCAGCGCGGCGGTCTCCTCCTCGGCTCCTGCAGCGCCCACGCTCGCCGTCGAGAACCCGGCCTCGTGGCAGACGCCGTTCACCGTCTCCGTCGCCCACGGCACCCTCACCGCGGTCATCGTCACAGACTCCGCGACCCAGGACGACCTAGCCGGCGACCTCGCCGCCGACGGGACCACCTGGACGAGCACTGCGCTCCCCACCGCCGGGGCGTCGTACGCCGTGAAGGCCAGCGTCACGGGTGCTGCGGGCAGCTCCCAGCTCACGACCCTGGCGAAGGTCTCGAGCCAGCCGGACTCAGCCAAGATGCGCTACGGCATCAACCCCGGCGCCGGCGCGACCGTCGGGGTCAATGCGCCGGTCGTCATCCGGTTCAACCATCCCGTCAACCGCAAGGAGGACGTGGAGAACAACCTGCACGTCTACTCCTCCACGCCGGTCACCGGCGCCTGGCACTGGATCAGTGCCAGCGAGGTGCACTTCCGGCCGGAGACCACGTGGCCGAGCCACACCCGGGTCCGGGTGGTCGCCGCGCTCAAGGGCGTGCAGGTCAGCGACACGAGGTACGGCATCAGGGACGGCACAGCCAACTTCACGGTCGGCGACTCCCACGTCACGGTCGTCGACGACAAGACCAAGACCGTCACGATCACCGTGAACGGCAAGTGGAAGTACACCTGGCCCACGAGTCTCGGGCGCCCTGAGTTCGTCACGCGAAGCGGCAACTACATCGTGCTCGAGAAGCTGCCGATCCGTGAGATGACCTCGTGCACCGCGAAGATCACGTGCGACAAGTCGAGCAAGGACTACTACGACCTGCAGGTGCAGTGGGCCACCCGACTGTCGTGGTCGGGCACGTTCATCCACGCCGCGCCCTGGTCCGCTGCCAAGCAGGGCCTGGTCGACAGCTCGCACGGCTGCATCCACCTCACGGTCGACAGGGCCAAGACCTATTTCGACATGGCGCAGTACGGCGACCTCGTCACCGTGAAGAACACCGGACGCCCGATCGACGACCTGATCGCCCATGGCGACCCGGGCACGACCGACTGGAACACGAGCTGGTCGAGCTGGGTCGCCGGCTCCGCCCTCGGCGAGACCGTGACCACCGAGCCCATCCCGACCTAGCCCTGTGCGAAGGCCCGCACACCCGCAACCACAGCGGCGGCAGTGCGGCGGGTTCTAGTCCTCAGTGACGTCGAGGCGCTCGAGCAGCAGTGCGCGGACCCTGGCAGCGTCGGCCTGGCCGCGGGTGGCCTTCATGACGGCCCCGACGATGGCGCCGGCAGCCGCGACCTTACCGCCGCGGATCTTCTCGGCGACGTCGGGTGCAGCCGCGAGCGCGTCATCGATCGCGGCGAGCAGCGGACCGTCGTCGCTGACGACGGCGAGACCGCGTGAGGCCACGACCTCGTCGGGTGTGCCCTCGCCGGCCAGCACGCCCTCGATGACCTGACGGGCGAGCTTGTCGTTGAGCGCGCCCGCACCGACGAGCGCCTCGACCCGCGCGACATCGGTGGCCGTGATCGGCAGGTCCTGCAGCTCCACGCCCTGCTCGTTGGCGATGCGGGCCAGCTCGCCGGTCCACCACTTGCGGGCGGCACCCTGGTCGGAACCGAGCGCGACGGTGTCCTCGACGAGATCGAGCGCACCCGCGTTGACCACCGACGCCATCTCGAAGTCGCTGATGCCCCACGCACCCTTGAGGCGCGTCTGGCGGACGGCGGGGTTCTCCGGCAGAGCAGCACGCAGCTCCTCGACCCACTCGCGCGACGGCGCGATCGGCACGAGGTCGGGCTCGGGGAAATAGCGATAGTCCTCGGCGTCGGACTTCTCGCGACCCGAGGTCGTGACGCCGGTGTCCTCGTGCCAGTGCCGCGTCTCCTGCACCACGCGGGCACCGGAGTCGAGCACGGCCGCCTGACGGGTCATCTCATAACGCACGGCACGCTCGACCGAGCGCAGCGAGTTGACGTTCTTGGTCTCGGTGCGGGTGCCGAGCGGGTCCGACGAGGTAAGCCGCAGCGAGACGTTGGCGTCGCAACGCAGCGAGCCCTGCTCCATCTTCACATCCGAGACGCCGAGCCCGCGCAGCAGCTCACGCAGGGCGGTGACGTAGGCACGAGCCACCTCGGGGGCGTACTTTCCGGTGTCGGGCACCGGCTTCGTGACGATCTCGATGAGCGGGATGCCGGCGCGGTTGTAGTCGACGAGGGAGTAATCGGCACCGTGGATGCGACCGGTGGCGCCGCCCTGGTGGGAGGTCTTGCCGGTGTCCTCCTCCATGTGCGCGCGCTCGATCTCGATGCGGAAGGTCCGCATCCCCTCGTCGGTCTCGACCTCGACATCGAGATAGCCGTCGAACGCGATGGGCTCGTCGTACTGCGAGGTCTGGAAGTTCTTCGGCATGTCGGGGTAGAAGTAGTTCTTCCGCGCAAAGCGGCACCACTCGGCGATCGAGCAGTGCAGCGCGAGACCGATGCGGATGGCGGACTCGACAGCGACGGCATTCACCGCCGGCAGCGCGCCCGGCAGACCGAGGCACACCGGGCACACCTGTGTGTTGGGTGCCGCACCGAACTCGGTCGGGCAGCCGCAGAACATCTTGGTGACGGTGCCGAGCTCGACGTGGACCTCGAGACCGAGCACAGGGTCGAAGCGGGCGACGACGTCGTCGTAGTCGACGACCGTCTCGGCGACATGGGTGCTCATAGGGCCGGAGCCTCCTCGAGGATCGGGTGACCCCATCGGTCGAGCAGCGCGGCCTCGACCGCGGCGCCGACGTTGTAGAGCCGGTCATCGGCCATGGCCGGCGCCATGATCTGCAGGCCGACAGGAAGGCCGTCCTCGGTGGCGAGCCCGATCGGCAGCGACATCCCGGGAGTGCCCGCGAGGTTGGCCGGAATGGTGGCGACATCGTTGAGGTACATCGCCAGCGGGTCGTCGAGCTTCTCCCCCAGCTTGAACGCCGTGGTCGGCGTCGTGGGAGAGATGAGCACGTCGACCTGGTCGAACGCGGCGGCGAAGTCGCGCTGGATCAAGGTGCGCACCTTCTGGGCCGAACCGTAGTAGGCGTCGTAGTAGCCGGCCGAGAGGGCGTAGGTGCCGAGCATGATGCGACGGATCGTCTCCGGCCCGAATCCCGCCGCGCGGGTGCGGCCCATCACCTGCTCGATCGACGGGTTGCCGTCGTCCTCGCCGACGCGCAGGCCGAACCGCACCCCGTCGAACTTCGCGAGGTTGGACGACGCCTCGCTCGGCAGGATGAGGTAGTAGGCACCGAGCGCGTAGGGGAAGTGCGGGCACGACACCTCGACGACCTCGGCGCCGAGCGAGGTCAACAGCTCGACGGTCTCGTCGAAGCGCTGACGTACTCCGGCCTGATAGCCCTCGCCACCGAGTTCCTTGACGACGCCGACGCGCAAGCCCTTCACGTCGGCGCGCAGCGCGGCACCGACGACGTCGGGGACCGGCACGTCGGCCGAGGTCGAGTCCATCGGATCGTGCCCGGCGATGACCGCGTGCAGGAGGGCGGTGTCGAGCACGGTGCGTGCACACGGGCCGGCCTGGTCGAGGGAGGAGGCGAGTGCGACGAGTCCGTAGCGGGAGACCGCGCCATAGGTCGGCTTGACCCCGACCGTGCCGGTGACCGCAGCGGGCTGCCGGATCGAGCCGCCCGTGTCGGTGCCGATCGCGAGCGGCGCCTCGAAGGCGGCGACGGCAGCGGCCGACCCACCGCCCGAGCCGCCGGGGATGCGCTCGAGGTCCCACGGGTTGTGGGTGGGGCCGTACGCAGAGTGCTCGGTGGAGGAGCCCATCGCGAACTCGTCCATGTTGGTCTTGCCGAGGATGACCACGCCGGCGTCCTTGAGACGAGCGGTCACCGTGGCGTCGTACGGCGGGCGCCAGCCCTCGAGGATGCGCGACCCGCAGGTGGTCGGGATCCCCTTCTGGGTGAGCACGTCCTTGAGTGCGAGCGGCACGCCGGCCAGCGGGCCGAGAGTGACTCCTGAGGAGCGTGCGGCGTCGACGGCAGCGGCCGCGGCGAGAGCGCCCGCGGTGTCGACGTGGAGGAAGGCGTGGACGCGCTCGTCGACAGCGGCGATACGGTCGAGGTGCGCCTGGGCGACCTCGACGGCCGACACCGAGCCGTCGGCGACGACGGCCGCGGTCTGCGCCGCGGTGAGCGTGATCAGGTCAGTCGACATCGGGGTCGCTCACTCCTCATCGAGGATCCGCGGCACACGGAACCGCTCGGACTCGACCGACGGGGCACCGGACAGCGCCTCGGAGTTGGTCAGCGACGGGCGGACGACGTCCTCGCGGAAGACGTTGACCAGCGGCAGCGGGTGGCTCGTCGGGGGGACGTCGGCGGTCGCGACCTCCGACACCTGCGCCACGGCGCCAAGGATCACACCGAGCTGCTCGGCGTAGTGGTCCAGGGACTCGGGCGGCAGGTCGATGCGGGCGAGCCGGGCGAGGTGCGCCACATCATCCCGCGTGATCGAGGGGGTGTCGGCCATGCCCGCCATCCTACGGATGCGGCGTTCACCGACTCGCGACCGCCCGGCCCCCAGCCCCCGAGCGACAGGCGGGCTGGCATGCTTCGGGCACGCCAACCAGAGACGAGTGATAGCCGTGAGCATCCCGCCCCGCTCACCCCGTACCGCGACCGCCGCCGACCACGACGCCGTGGTCGAGATCCTGGTCGAGTCGTTCTACCGCGACACGCTCTGGTCGTGGGCCTTCCCCGACGACGAGCGCCGACGTGACCAGCACCGCGCCCTGTTCGGGCTCTTCGTCGACGGCGCGACCCGCTATCCGTGGACGTTCCTCGCGCCCGGCGACACCTCGACGTCGGTGTGGATCCCTCCCGGCGGCACCGAGATGTCTCCGGAGCAGGAGGCTGCGCTCGAGCCGATGCTCCGCGAGATCGCCGGCGACGGGGCCGACCGCGTGCTCGAGGTGTTCGAGATGTTCGAGCACGCGCACCCCCACGACGAGCCGCACGCCTACTTGAGTCTGCTCGGGACGCACCCCGACCACCTCGGCCACGGCTACGGCCTCGGGCTGCTGGCCGACAACCTCCGTGCGGTCGACGATCTGGGGATGCCGGCGTACCTCGAGGCCAGCAACCTGGCCAACGTGCCCCTCTACGCCCGCTATGGCTTCGTCGAGATCGACCGCGTCCACCCGACCGGCGGCCCCGACGTCGCCACCATGTGGCGCGACGCAACCAGCTGAACGCGCCCAGCGGCAGGCGCGCACGGACCAGATCCACCCGAGTAACAGGTCGAATGGTCGCTCAAGGCAGCCGCTCAGCGACCATTGGACCTGTTACTCGGGGAGCCTTGGGAGTCAGCGCGCGATGTGGTCGGTGCCGCCGACGGCGCGGAGGCCAGCGCGTTCGGCGGGTCCGCGTACGACGCGCTCGACGAGCCATTGCGTGGCCTGGTCGGCGGGCATCGGACGGGCGACGCGATAGCCCTGTGCGACGTCGCAGTCCATGTCGCGCAGCACCTTCCACGCGAGCGAGGTCTCGACTCCCTCGGCGACGACGGAGAGTCCGAGGCCGTGGGCGAAGCCGATGATCGAGCGCACCATCGCGGGGTCGGCGCCGGCCTCGTCGAGGCGACGTACGAAGGAGCGGTCGATCTTGATCTCGGCGACGGGGAGTCGCTCGAGCAGCAGGAGCGAGGAGTAGCCGGTGCCGAAGTCGTCGAGCGAGCTGAGCACGCCGAGGTCGGCGAGCTCGCGCAGCGTCGCGACGGCCCGACCGGGATCCTGGGCGAGCACGCTCTCGGTGAGCTCGAGGACGAGGGCGCTCGGCGGCAGGTGATGGGCGTCGAGCTCGGCGGCAACAAGGCCGGCGAGGTCGGTCTCCTGCAGGTCACGCATGCTGACGTTGACGGCGACCGGGATCTGCACGCCCTGCTTCCACCACTCCTCGACCTGGTCGAGGGCGGCCTTCACGACGAAAGCGGTGATGCGGTGGACGAGCCCGGTGCGCTCGGCGAGCGGGATGAAGTCGTCGGGCGGGATCAGGCCGCGCTCGGGGTGGCGCCACCGGACGAGGGCCTCGACCCCGACGACGGTGCCGTCGACGAGGTTGACCTTCGGCTGGTAGTGCAGCTCGAGCTGACCGAGGTCGAGTGCTTCGCGCAGCGCCGTGACGGTGCCCAGTCGCGTGGGTGAGTTGGGGTCGCGGGCGACGTCATAGACCTCGATGCCGGTCTGCTCGCCCTTCGCGACGTACATCGCGACGTCAGCACGGCGCATCAGCACCTCGACGTCGTCGCCGTGCTGCGGACTGAGCGCGATGCCGATGCTCACGTCGACGTCCATGAGCACGCCCTCGAGGCGGAACGGCTCGGCGAGGGACTGCTTGATCCGACCGGCGACCTCGATCGCATCGGTGGGGTGGTCGACGTCGGGCAGCAGCACCGCGAACTCGTCACCGCCGAGACGGGCCACCGTGTCACCGGGCCGCACTGCGCCCACGAGGCGCCGCGCCACCACCTCGAGGAGGGCGTCACCTGCCGGGTGCCCGAGGGTGTCGTTGACCTCCTTGAAGCGGTCGAGGTCGAGCAGGATCAGGCCGAGTCCGACCCCGTCGCGTCGCGCGCCGGCCAGGGCGCTCTCGACGCGCTGCTGGAGCAGCGTGCGGTTGGGCAGGTCGGTGAGCGCGTCGTGCAACGCCTGCCGTTCCTTGTCGCGCGACACGGCCGCGGTGAGGTAGACGGCCATGAGCGGGAGCAGGAGGAGGGGCACGAACTGCCATGCCTGCGAGGCCATGACGACGATGAACGGCGAGACCGCGAGCACCGACAGCGTGGAGAAGGTGTAGTACCAGAAGTCGTCCGAGAACGACTCCCACCAGGTCTGCCCGCCCGATGCGGCGGTGCCAGCGACGAGACCGAGGTTGACCAGGTGGTAGGCGCCCCACGAGGCGAGGACCCAGCCAGCGTCCGTCCCGTGGAACTCCGTACGAGGTGCCGCCGCGCTGGTGGTCACGCCGGCCACGACGAGAACCCCCCAGGCAGCCGCGATGCTGATGACGTACTGCCCGACGTTGAACAGGATCCGCCAGACGTCCTTGCGGTTCATGATCTCGCCGACGAGGATCGCGGTCGCCTGCAGAGCGATGGCCGGGGTGAATCCCCACAGGTAGAGCGCGGCGAAGACGAAGGCCGTGGAGATGGCGACGCCGGAGCCGACGTAGACGTTCGAGGCGATGACGGGGCGCAGCTCACCGAGGAAGGCCAGCCCGGCGACGACGACCAACGGCCAACCGATCACCGTGATGTCGGTCGCGCGCAGGTTGAGCACCGCGAGAACGACCAGCCCCCAGCCGAACCACACACAGAACTGCCAGGTGAGGGCGAACAGCGAGAAGCCCCACAGCGACGGTCGCTCGCGCGTTCCCATCAGCCTCCCCCTCCCGGTCGCCCACAGCTGGACAGGATGCAGCGACGGCTCGCGCCGCACACCTCCTGCTCACATGGATTTCGACGCGCCGACAGATTTCTTGAGGCTTCACCCGTACGACGTAACGCCCACGGGGCGCGGTGACCGGTTGGCAGGGCCGTGACCTGCGGCAATCACTCTCCGGGGTCAGGAACGAGGGCGGCCGCCCGAGCGGCGTCCGGCCCCTGCTCGAGGAGCACGCCGAACCCGGCCGCGTCGAGCACCGGTCGACCGAGGTCGACGGCCTTGTCGTACTTCGAGCCTGGGTTGTCTCCCACGACGACGAAGTCGGTCTTCTTCGACACCGAGCCGCTCACCTTGCCGCCGAGCTCCTGGACGGCCGCGGTGGCACCGTCGCGCGACCAGCCATCCACGGTGCCCGTGATGACGACGGTGAGCCCGTCGAGCGGACGAGGGCCGGCGTCGACGCGCTCTTCGACCATCCGCACCCCGGCGAGGCGCCACTTGTCGACGACATCGCGGTGCCAGTCGACACCGAACCACTCCACGACGGCCTCGGCGATGATCGGACCGACCCCCTCGACGGCGGAGAGCCGCTCGACCGACGAGTCGGCGATGACGCCGAGGTCGCCGATCTCGCGAGCGAGCGCCTGGGCGGCCGTGGGGCCGACGTGCCGGATTGACAGCGCGACGATGACTCGCCACAGCGGTTGCGCCTTGGCCGACTCGAGCTCGGCGAGGAGCTTCTCGGCGTTGGCCGTCAGGACCCTCCCCTCGGCGACGCCCTCGCGGGTGAAGAAGCTGCTGGTCCGGAGCTGCTCGGCGGTGAGACCCATGACGTCGCCCTCGTCGGTGACGATGGCGTCGTCGAGCAGGGCGACCGCGGCCTTGAAGCCCAGTCCCTCGATATCGAGGGCGCCGCGCGAGGCGACGTGGAACACGCGCTCGCGCAGCTGCGACGGGCACGACCGCTGGTTGGGGCAGCGGATGTCGACGTCGCCCTCCTTCGCGGGAGCGAGTGCGGTGCCGCAGGACGGGCAGTGGGTCGGCATGACGAAAGAGCGCTCCGCGCCGGTGCGCTCCTCGACCACCGGGCCGAGCACCTCGGGGATGACATCGCCGGCCTTGCGCAGGAAGACCAGGTCGCCGATGAGCACTCCCTTGCGCACGACCTCCTCCTGGTTGTGGAGGGTGGCCATCGAGACGGTCGAGCCGGCCACCTTGACCGGCGCCATGACGGCGAACGGCGTGACCCGGCCGGTGCGGCCGACATTGACCTCGATGTCGAGCAGCCGCGTGCGCACGACCTCGGGCGGGTACTTGTAGGCGATGGCCCAGCGGGGCGCGCGCGAGGTGGACCCGAGCCTCCCCTGGGTCGCGAGGTCGTCCACCTTGACGACGACCCCATCGATCTCGTGCTCGACGTCGTGGCGGTGCTGGCCATAGAAGTCGACGTAGGCCTGCACACCGGCCAGGTCATCGACGACGCGGGCGCGCTCGCTCGTGGGGAGGCCCCACCCGCTCAGCGCTGCATAGGCCTCGGACTGACGCGACGGCTCGTGGCCCTGCCAGATCCCCACACCGTGGACCACGAGCTGCAGCAGCTCGAGGCGCCGCGACGCGCGGTCGAGATCGGCGCGCAGCCGCTCGATGGCGGTGGAGGCGCGATCCTTCGCGGCGGCGAGCTCCTGCTCGCGCCGGTCGACACGCTGCCGCAGGGTGCCGGCCGCGGCATTGCGCGCGTTGGCGAACGGCGAGCGGCCGAGGGCGAGCATCTCGGCATTGAGCGCGTCGAAGTCGGCGACCGGGAAGTACATCTCGCCGCGCACCTCGACGAGGTCGGGCACGGGGTGCTCCGGGGTGCCGGTCAGCGTCCGCGGGATCGCGGGCATGAAGCGGACGTTGTAGGTGACGTCCTCGCCGACGCGACCATCACCGCGGGTCGCGAGCGAGCGCAGGCGGCCGCGGTCGTAGACGATGTCGACGGCCAGGCCGTCGACCTTCAGCTCGCAGAGCATCGCGGGCACCGAGCCGAGATCCCGCTCGACCCGCGCCGACCAGGCCGCGAGCTCCTCGCTGCTGAACGCGTTGTCGAGGCTGAGCATCCGCAGCAGGTGTTCAACCGGCTCGAACATCTCCGAGCGCTCACCACCGACCGCCTGCGTAGGCGAGTCGGCCGAGGCGAGTTCGGGCTGCGCCGCCTCGAGCTCCTCGAGCTCTCGGAAGAGTGCGTCGTAGTCGGCGTCGGACAGGGCCGCGGCGTCGCGGACGTAGTAGCGCTGGCGCGCATCCTCGACGAGCTCGACGAGCTCCCGCCAGCGCGTTGCAGGGTCGGCCGCCGACTTCCGGGGGGCGCGCGGCTCAGCCACGGTCACCCTCCTCGTCACGCAGCCCCCGGCCGACGGCGCGCAGCCGCGACAGCACCGACCGGGCATGGTCGGGTGACGCTCCGGCGAGCCCGCAGGTGGGTGAGACGAGCACCCAGCTCGCGATGGCTTCGGGGCTGTGACCGAGACGGTGTCCGAGATCGCGCACGAGGTCGACGCTAGCGCTCACCTCCGACAGTGCGGTGTCGGTCGGCGACAGCACGCCTGCGACGAGGCGACGCCCGGCCTCGACCAGGTCGCCGATCGCGTCGTCGTCGTGACGGTCGTGGAGCAGGAGGTCGACCGAGAGCGCATCGAAGCCCGAGCGCACGAGCAGGGCGTACGGCGGCCGCGCACCGCAGCAGTGAACGACGGCTGCAGCGTCGGCACCGTGCGCGGCCTCGACGAGCCGTCGATACGCAGCCTCCACCACCGGCTCGTCGACACCGGCATAGCGCGAAAGCCCGCTCTGCGTGGGGATCTCGCCCGAGAGCACCGCCGGGAGCGCCGGCTCGTCGAACCACAGCGAGAGGTGCGCCGACGGGAGCCGACGGCGCAGATCGGCGAGGTGGTCCACGACGGCGATCTCGAGCGCTCCGCCGATGTCCCGGCACGCGCCAGGGTCACGCACCGCGCGCTCCCCGGTCCGCAGCTCGATGGCGGCCGCGAGAGTCCACGGACCCGCGAGCGACACCGCCACGGTGCCGTCGAAGCCCTGCAGCGCCTCCTCCCACGCGTCGAGGTCCTCGCCGAGCCAGGAGGCCGCGCGACGCGACTCGCGACCCGGCGCATCGGCGAAGCGCCAGCCTGTCGCGGTCGTCTCCACGGCGAGATCTGGCACGACCCCGGCGAGGAGCCCCGCCGTGCGCCCGACGAGGTCCGAGCCTGGCCCGCGCCCGGGGAGCTCCGGCAGGTGCGGGACTCCGTCGCCGGACGTCAGCTCGGCGACGACGAGGCCCACGGCATCGCGTACGGAGGTCCCGGGCATCGACCCGATCGTGGTCACGGCAGCGGGTACGGAGGTGGGGAGCACGGCTCGAGGCTACTGTCGCGTCGCGCGTCCGGCGGAACGACGGGACAGGCCCTATCGTCGCGAGGGTGAGCAGCCTGGCGACTCTCGGCACCCTCGGCATCACCGTCGACGCGTCGCTGGCCCTCCCCGCGTGGACCCAGCTCGCGGCAGTCGGTGTCGGAGCCGTGAGCGGCGCGGCGTACGCAGCACGACGCGGCTTCGACGTCGTGGGAGTCATGCTGCTCGCGGTCGCCGAGGGGCTCGGCGGGCTGCTGCTGC
>JANXWJ010000112.1 GCA_025351185.1 Candidatus Nanopelagicales bacterium | reverse complement strand
GACCAAGATCACGCGGGGTTTGGTTTGACAGGGGGGCGGCGCTCGCTCATTCTGTAATTGTTATCGCAAGGGGAGTACCCCCTCGCTGTCGTGTCGTCATCACGACACCGCCCCTCGGGTCGGTGTCCGGCACGGTGGGTCGCACCTTCGGATGCGGCGGTGGGAGACCTTCGACATCGGACGTTCCGCGTCCATGAGTCGGAGGTTTTTTCTATGTCCGTCCCCCTCTGGGGCTGGGTCGCCGTCCTCGGCGTCATCCTCGTCATGCTGGCCGTCGACCTCGTCGCACATCGACACGCGCACGTGGTGTCGATGCGCGAGGCAGCGGCGTGGAGCGCCGTCTGGGTGAGCCTCGGCGTCGCGTTCGGTGTGATCGTCTGGTGGCTGTTCGGCGCGGAGTACGCGTCGCAGTACTTCGCCGGCTACGTCATCGAGAAGACCCTCGCGGTTGACAACGTGTTCGTTTTCGCGATCATCTTCAGCTACTTCGCCGTACCCCGGGAGCACCAGCACCGGGTGCTCTTCTTCGGTGTGCTCGGCGCGCTGGTGTTCCGAGCGATCTTCATCGCGGGCGGCTCAGTGCTCATCGCGAGCGCCGGCTGGGTGCTGTACGTGTTCGGTGCCTTCCTGGTGTTCACCGGGTGGCGCATGGCGCGCAGCCGGCACGAGCATCCGGACCCTTCACGCAGCCGTACGGTCCGCCTCTTCCAGCGCCTCGTGCCCACGACTCCGAACTACCACGGGGCGAAGTTCTGGATCCGCGAGAACGGCCGACGGCTCGCGACGCCGCTGCTCACCGTGCTCGTGCTCATCGAGGTCAGCGACATCGTCTTCGCCGTCGACTCGATCCCGGCGATCTTCGCCGTGACGCAGGAGCCCTTCCTCGTCTTCACCAGCAACGCCTTCGCGATCCTCGGCCTGCGCGCGCTGTACTTCCTGCTCGCCGACCTCGTCGACCGCTTCGTGCACCTCAAGCTCGGGCTCGCGATCGTGCTCGTCTGGGTCGGAGCCAAGATGCTGCTCGCCGACATCATGCACGTGCCGACGTTGCTCTCCCTCGGAGTCGTGATCGCGATCATCACCGTCTCGATCGTCGCCAGCCTTCGTGCTACCCGCCCCGCCCCGGCCCTCGATGTCACCGACGACGTCGAGGCGACGACATCGCCCGCACCCACCACCACCGGAGGTACGTCATGAGCACCACCGAATCCGCCCGTCTCTCGTCCCCCGCGTCGCGACGGACTGCGAGCATCGGGATCCCCTTGACCGACGACGGTCTCGCCCTGCTGGCGGAGCGCCTCGTCTTCCTGCATGACGTCGCGCTGCCCGAGCTGCGCCCGCTGCTCACGGCGCGCGAGCGCGACGAGCGAGATGTCGCGGCCTTCGAGCGGTTCCTCGCCGAAGCACAGTGGCTCGAGTCGGTGCTCGGTCGTGCGACCGCCCTGCCTCCGCAGGACTTCGACGCCGTCGGCATCGGGGCGCGCGTGCAGCTGGCGATGCCCGACGGCGAGCACACCTGGGTGCGGCCGGTGCACCCGGTCGAGGCAGCGCTCGACGACGAGCGGATCTCGATGACATCGCCAGTGTCCCAGGCGATCCTGGGCGCACATGTCGGCGACGTGGTCGTCGTCAACGGCCCGGCTGGCGAGTGGGTGTGCGAGATCCTCGAGATCCACGACGGCGACTCGACACAGCTCCCGGCGCCGCGAACCTCACCCCAGCTCACGTGATCTTGGTCGTACGACTGTTTCCCGACATCGGAAACGAGCACACGACCAAGATCACGGAGGGTTGGTGCCCCCGGCAGGGTTCGAACCTGCACTGTCGCTGGTTTAAGCAGCGTGCCTCTGCCGGTTGGGCTACGAGGGCGGTCCGGCGCGGACGCCGTAGGAACGAGTATCTACAGATAGGTCTGGCGGGGATAGACGGCGTGGGCGCCGGCGACCCGGTCGAGGAACACGAAGCCGTCGAGATGATCGAGCTCGTGCTGCAGGGCTCGCGCCTCGAAGGCGTCGGCCTCGAGCACGACCTCCTCGCCCGTGACCGGGAGGAATCCGCGTACGACGATGCGCGATGCCCGCTTCACGTCACCGGTGAAGTCGGGCACCGACATGCAGCCCTCGCGCGACTTCTCGTTGCGCGACGACGACTCGATGCGTGCGTTGACGAGAACGTACTCTCCGTGGGTCGTGCGCGCCTTGGGGTGGTGGGTCACGTCGAGGGAGAAGACGCGCCACCCGATGCCCACCTGGTTGGCCGCGAGTCCCACGCAGCCGGGCGAGACTCGTTGCGTGACAATCAGATCCGCTGCGAGCTGCACGACGTCGGGAGCTGCTGGATCGACCTCGACGCAAGCAGTCGAGAGGACGTCCGCAGGCGCGGTGATGACCGGAAGGACACGACCTTCGGGCAGCGGCGGCATGACGATCCGCCCGTCGAGGAGTGGCACGACCGGCCTAGAGGACGTCGGACTCGGCGGGGGTCAGGGTGGCGCGCACCCCGAGCCCCTCGGCAGCCGCGGCGATGCGCGCGCTCAAGGCCTCGACGTCGGTCTCGCGAGGCAAGGAGACCTCGGCCACGAGCAGATAGATCCCGGTGCCGAGCCGAGTCGTGAGGTCGGTGATCGTGCCGCCCGCCTCGGCGACCAATCGGGTCAGCCCCGAGACGATGCCGGGACGGTCGGCCCCGTGGACCGACAGCAGCCACGCGGAGCCCTCGGGCGCTGTTGCGTCGTCGTCGGGCAACGGCAGCACCGACACGACGAGTCCCTCTGCCATGAGGTGCGCGAGCCGGTCCGACACCACGCTCGCGTCGGCGGCGACCGCGACCACGAGGGTCCAGGCGAAGTGGCCGCGCAGCAACGTCATCGAGGAGTCCTCGAGGTTGCCACCGAGGCCGGCGAGCACACCGGTGACATCGGCGATGATCCCCGGCCGGTCGTGGCCGAGCACGGTGACAGCGAGGCTGTGCGTCATACGTCGAGCCTAGGGCGTCGTTGCTCGACGCGGTGCAGCGGTCACGGCTCGAGGATCACGCCTGCGCCTGACGGTCCTCCGCTGCGGCGATCTGAGCAGCGTCGCTCGCGTGCGCGACCTCGGCGAACGCGGTACGCGGCTCGTGCATGCTCCAGAGGCTGGTCACGTCGCGCTGGAAGAGGAAAGCGATGGTCCAGTCGGTGATCACCTGCACCTTGCGCCGTGTCGTCGGCACCTTGCTCATGTGATAGGTGCGGTGCAGGAACCACGCCGGGAATCCCTTGATCTTGATGCCATAGACCTGCGCGACGCCCTTGTAGAGACCGAGCGACGCGACCGAGCCGTTGTGGTGGTGCTTGTAGTCGCGCGTCTCGAACCCGCGCATCGACGCCACGATGTTGTCGGCCAGCACCTTGGCCTGGCGCACGGCATGCTGCGCTGAGGGTGAGCAGAAGGTGCCGGGGTCGGTGAGGTCGGGCACGGCGGTGCAGTCGCCCGCGCCCCAGGCGTCGGCGACACCTTCGACCTGAAGGTCGGTGCGGCACACCAGGCGCCCGCGCTCGTCGAGCGGGAGATCCGTGGCCTCGAGGAGTGGGTGCGGCTTCACGCCGGCCGTCCAGACGACCGTGTCGGAGAGCATCGTCGTACCGTCGGAGAGCACGACCTCGCCGTTGACAGTCGACTCGAGCCTGGTCTCGAGCTTGATATCGATTCCTCGCTCGCGCAGCTGCTCGACGGTCCAGCGGCCCATGTCCTCCCCCACCTCGGGGAGGATCCGGGGCGAGGCCTCGACCATGACGAAGCGCAGGTCGTCGGGTGTGACGTTGCGCAGGTAGCGGGTGGCATAGCGGGCGAGGTCCTCGGACTCCGCGAGCGCCTCGGTGCCGGCGTAGCCGCCTCCGACGAACACGAAGGTCAGGTTGCGCTCACGGATCTCGGGGTCGGTCGCGCTCTCCGCGATGTCGAGGCATTCGAGCACACGGTTGCGCAGCGCGATGGCC
>JANXWJ010000008.1 GCA_025351185.1 Candidatus Nanopelagicales bacterium | reverse complement strand
GTCGCAATCTCGACCACCGGACGCGAGGAGCAGTCATGTCCCACGCTCGCCTGCACCGCTCATCCGCAGCTCGCCACACGGGCCTGCGCCCGTCCGTTCGGCGCCAGCTGGGCGCACTGCTCGCCAGCTCCGCGCTCGTCGTCGGAGCGTTGGTCGCGGCCTCGTCGAGCGCGTCGGCCGCACCGGGTGCGACTCACCCACCGCACCTCAGCTTCCCCTTGCGCGTCGGTGCCCTCGGCCAGGCCGTCAAGGTCGTCGGGATCCCGGACAGCACCGGCCGGATGTTCATCGTCGACCGGCTGGGCCGCGTCCTGGTCTGGACGCCAGGGCAGACCCACGCGTCCGTCTATCTGGACATGCGGAGCAGGGTCAATGCCAGCGGTGGCGAGCAGGGCCTCCTCGGCATCGCCGTGTGGCCCGGCTTCCGTACGGCGCCGCTCTTCTTCATCACCTACACCCGGTCGGACGGTGCGTTGGTCGTCTCGCGATTCCGGCCGGCGACTGAGACCCAGGCGACGGTCTCGTCGGCCACCGAGGGGATCGTCATGGTGATCCCGCACCCGACGTACACCAACCACAACGGCGGTGACCTCGCGTTCGGCTCGGACCTCGACCTCTACGTGTCCACCGGCGACGGTGGAGGGGAGGGCGATCCGGTCGACAAGTCGCAGAACATCACCTCGCTCACCGGCAAGATCCTGCGCATCGACATCTACCACCCGTGCGCGCCGCACACCTACTACTGCGTGCCGGCCGACAACCCCTACGTGCACACCGCTGGTGCGGCGCCTGAGATCTGGGACATCGGTTTCCGCAACCCATGGCGCTTCTCCTTCGACCCGTCGCTCGGCAGCCTCTACGTCGCTGACGTCGGCCAGGACCGGTACGAGGAGATCGACCTGACCACCGCGGGTGCACGCGGCTACAACTTCGGCTGGTCGTGCAGGGAGGGCAACTCGACCTACAACGCCAGCCGCTGCCTGGCCGGAGTCGCGTACAAGGCGCCGATCGCCGTCGTCGCTCACCCCACCGCCGAGGCGCTGATCGGGGGAGTCGTCTACCGAGGGGCCCGCTACCAGGCGCTGATGGGGCCGCGGTACGTCGTCGGTGACTACATCACCGGCAGCGTGTGGACCCTCAACTCGGCCAACGGCATCCTCAGCGCGGCCGGGCACCTCACCCATGTCACGTCCTTCGGCACGGACGCGTCCAAGGAGATCTGGGCCACCACGCTCGACGGCGGTCTCTACCAGATGGTGGCGTCATAACCGCCTTGGTTACCGGTCTGGCTTGCGGCAAACCTGCGGTCACGCGCGCTCGAAACCCTCCGGTCGTCAGCTGCGCTCGGCGACGTAGGCCGCGAGTTCCCTGTCCGGACTGACGTGGAGCTTGCAGAGCGGGCTGCACGGTGTTCGGGCCAGGTCGCGGACAACTGCGTCAGGTCGAGACCAGGAGCTTCCCGACGGTGGTGGCCGGTCAAGAAGGTGAACTCGACGAGCATGCCGACCATGCTGCGGTTCGCCGTCCTGCGCGTAACGCCTTCGCTCATCGCGACCAGTTCGGCGTCGATGACTCCCTTGCTCATTCCGTGGGCCGCCAGCACGTCCGCCAGTGCGGTGGGAAACCGACGGAACAGCGATCGCGATGGGGCAAGGGGAAGGAGGACCGGCAGCAAGGTGGCCTCGTTCACGAGGAGCGCGATCTGAGCCCTTCCCGTGGCGATGGTGGCGAACCAGGGACCAAGCAGTGTCGTCGATTCCACCTCACTTGCGGGGTCGGTGAGGCCGACACGACCGAGGAGTGCCTTGGTGGCGTGAACGATGCACACGGAGTCACCTTGGCACGAGGTGCGTTGACGGCGCAGAGGGCTGGGATCACCGGGCTGATCGCGGCGACGGGCTACGACCTCGACCCATCGATCGGCAAGCCAAGACTTGGGCTGCAGCGATCGGCAGGCCCGGTCGGGCGCAGATGCGCTCCTGCTCAGCATCGAAATCATGCAGAGCAGGAGCGCTTCGGTACGCCACTAGGAGGTGTAGATGTCTCCGGTGTCAGTCTCGGTGGCACCGGTCGCGCTGTACTCCTTCCACCACTTGCCGAGGGCCTTCTTGTCGGCGGTGTGGTAGTAGAAGAAGTAGCCGCCGTCGAGCGTGGTGGCCCAGATCTCCTTGGACGCGTCCGTG
>JANXWJ010000005.1 GCA_025351185.1 Candidatus Nanopelagicales bacterium | reverse complement strand
AAAAGAAGGAGAACACTTATGGCTGGCAACATTCAGACGGAAATAGAAAAACTTAAAAACCAGATCGTCTACCTCGGCACGGCGGTGCAGGAAAACATGCAGAAATCCGTCAAGGCGTTATGGGAGAAAAATCCCGATCTTGCCCGCCAGGTTATCAAACAGGACAAGAATGAGATCGACTCCTTCGAGATCAATGTGGAGGAAGAATGCATGCGGCTGCTCGCCCTGCACCAGCCCGTGGCCGGCGACCTGCGCTTCATCGTGACGGTGCTGAACACGACGCACATCAACGCTGTCCTGAAGCTGATCGGGCTGACGACCGGCGACCGCGTCCTGGCGACGCCGCTGGCCACGATCACCGGCCTGACGTACAACTTCCTACCGTTCATGACGTTGCCGTTGTACGCGTCGCTGGACCGGGTCGACCCGCGCCTGGTCGAGGCGGCCGGAGACCTCTACAGCACCCCGTTCACCGCCTTCCGCAAGGTGACCCTGCCGCTGTCGATGCCAGGCGTCGTGGCGGGCACGCTGCTCACGTTCATCCCGGCCGCCGGTGACTACATCAACCAGGCCCTGCTGGGCCGGGCCGGCGAGGGCATGATCGGCAACGTCATCGACTCGACCTTCCTCGACCAGCAGGACTACCCGACCGCGGCGGCGCTGTCGGTGACCCTGATGGCCACGATCGTCCTTCTCGTCACGCTGTACGTGTGGCGGTCCGGGACCGAGGAGCTGGTCTGATGGCCACCACCGTGCAGACCTCGCAGGCCCGGTCCTCCGCTCCCGCGGCGCGGCGTCCGGGCGGGCCGGTCAACTGGGTTCGCCGGCACCTGCTCCAGCTCGTCGCGGGCCTGGTGCTGCTGTACATGTTCCTGCCGATCTTCGTGGTCGTCGCGTTCTCGTTCAACCAGCCCAACGGCCGGTTCAACTACCAATGGGTGAAGTTCTCGTTCGACGCCTGGACCAACCTCTGTGGCGTCGGGGGCCTCTGCGAGTCGCTGCAGCTCAGCCTCGTCATCGGCCTCGTCGCGACCCTGGGTGCCGTCATGCTCGGGACGCTGATGGCGTTCGGCATCGCGCGCTATCGGTTCCGTGGGCGCAGCGGGAGCAACCTGCTGGTATTCATGCCGATGGCGACCCCCGAGGTCGTGATGGGTTCGTCCCTGCTGACCTGGTTCGTGCTCCTGGCTTTCGCGCGGGGTACGACCACGATCCTCATCGCGCACATCATGTTCTGCCTCAGCTTCGTGGTCGTCACGGTCAAGGCCCGCATCGCCGGCCTCGACCCGCGTCTCGAGCAGGCCGCCATGGACCTCTACGCCAACGAGCGCACCACGTTCTGGCGGGTCACCTTCCCGCTGGTCCTGCCGGGCATCGTCGGCGCGTCGCTGCTGGCCTTCTCGCTGTCCTTCGACGACTTCATCGTCACGAACTTCAACTCCGGGTCGACAGTGACCTTCCCGATGTTCGTCTGGGGCGCTGCCCAGCGCGGCACCCCGCCGCAGATCAACGTCGTCGGATCATTGATGTTCCTCGTGTCGCTGACGATCGTGCTCATCGCGCAGGTCGTGCAGCGTCGCCGCAAGAAGGCATGAGCAGCCACCGCTGCCGCACGGTGTCGGGAGGGGGACGGAAACTCGCTCCGACCTTCCACGCGGGGCAGGACACCGGCTAGGACATCCTCGTGCCCATCGAGGAGCTCGCCACCAAGTGGCTGCGCGTCGGCCACCTCGAGGCGCTCGACAAGTCGTTGATCCCCGACGTCGCGAAGAACATGATCGACTCCCTCGCTCACCCCGCCTGGGACCAGGACCGCACCTACACCGTGCCGTGGCAGTCCGGCTGCACCGGAATCGCCCTCGACACCAGCAAGACCAAGCCGGGGCGGGCCATCACCGAGCTGCTGACCGGCCCCGACCTCAGGGGCAAGGTCGCGCTCATCGGTGACTGGCGCGACACCGTGCCGCTCGTGATGCTCGACATGGGTGTCGACTGCGGCTCGACACCCCGACGATGACCTACTCCGTGCCCGAGGCCGGACAGCTGATCTAGGCCGACGCCATGGTGATCCCGCAGCAGGCGCAGCACCGCGCCAACGCCCATCAGGTCACGGACTACTACTACGACCCGAAGGTCGCGGCTCAGGTCACGGCGTACGTTCAGTACATCTGCCCGGTGAAGGGTGCCCGCGAGGAGATGGCGAAGGTCGACGACACCCTCGTCGACAACCCGCTCATCCTCCCCGACGACGCCTTCCTCACGACCACGCACTCCTCGCGCCTCATCGACGAGATGACCCGGCCCACCTCCACCGCCGCCTCGCTCAAGGTCGCCGGCAGCTGGCCGCCCTGCTCGTGGGGGCGCATGCTGTTTCACTGTTCAGGACCTGCGCTAGGCTCTGCATGCCACGGGAGAACGCGGCGGATCCCTCCGCCCGCTCGTGGCGGTCGTATCGTCCGGAGGACCCGGGGCGGCCAGCCTCGGAGCCGTGAGAGTCGTGCCGTTCGCACGCACCCCCCGCCCCTCGTCCTACGCCGCTGTCGTCGGCGCCTCGCCGGTGCCGTTCTGGCTCGACGACCCGTCGCGACCCGAAGCCCTCGCCCCCTTCTCCGGCGATACCGAGACGGACCTGCTGGTGATCGGCGGCGGCTTCTCCGGGCTCTGGACGGCGCTGCTGGCCAAGGAGGCCGATCCTGCCCGCGACGTGCTGCTCATCGAGGGCTCGCGTATCGGCTGGGCCGCGTCCGGGCGCAACGGCGGATTCTGCGCCGCGTCGATCACTCATGGCTTCGACAACGGCCTGAGCAGGTGGCCGGAGGAGCTCCACGTGCTCACCCGTCTCGGCCGCGACAACCTCGATGCGATCGCCGACACGATCGACCGCTATGGCATCGAGTGCTCGTTCGAGCGTACCGGCGACATCGCGCTGGCCACCGATCCGCATCACCTCGACGGGCTTGCTGAAGCCCCGTCGACCGGCGCGGAGTACGGCGAGAAGCTCGAGCTGCTCAACCGCGAGCAGGTCGCCGAGCGCGTGCGCTCGCCGCGCTACATCGGCGGCATCGCCGACCGCGACGGCGTCGCGATGGTCAACCCCGCACGCCTCGCCTGGGGGCTTCGCGCTGCGTGCCTGCAGCTCGGTGTGCGGATCCACGAGCAGACCCGGGCCACCGATTTCGGTGCTGACCACGGCAGCACCCTGGAGATCCGTACGGAGTCCGACAGCGGGCCGGGAGTCATCCGCTCGGCTCGGATCGCGTTGGCCACCAATGCATTCCCACCGTTGCTGCGACGCCTGAAGCACTATGTCGTGGCGGTCTATGATTACGTCCTCGTCACCGAGCCGCTCTCCGCTGAGCAGTGGGCCACCATCGGGTGGGAGGGCCGCGAGGGCCTGTCGAACATCGGCAACCAGTTCCACTACTACCGTCGCACCGATGACGGTCGCATCCTCTTCGGGGGCTACGACGCGATCTACCAGCGCCGCGTCGACGCACGTCACGACCAGCGCGAGGAGTCCTTCGCGCTCCTGGCCGAGCACCTCGTCGAGGTCTTTCCGGTGCTCGAAGGCATCCGGTTCTCCCACAAGTGGGGCGGGGCGATCGACACCTGCTCGCGGTTCTCGGCGTTCTTCGGCACCGCGCGTGACGGGCGGGTCGCCTACGCCGCCGGCTTCACCGGTCTCGGTGTCGGCGCCACCCGCTTCGGCGCCTCGGTGATGCTCGACCTGCTCGACGGCCGCGACACCGAGCGCACGCGCACCCGGATGGTCTCCAGCATGCCGCTGCCGTTCCCGCCCGAGCCCGTGCGCGGCGCCGCGATCAGCCTCACCACCTGGTCCCTCGCCCGAGCCGACGCCCACGAGGGCCGCCGCAACCTCTGGCTCCGCATGCTCGACCGCCTCGGCCTCGGCTTCGACTCCTGACCCCGGAGGGGCCTCGAGTTACTGCCCGAAGCCTTCGATTCGCCAGTCCACAACTGAGCTTTCAGGCAGTAACTCGCGCCCCGGCCGCGGGCAGAGGCGCTACAGGTCGTCAAGGTGTGAGGTGATTCGCCGTCAGTGTGGAGGTGGCGGTGTACGGCGGCTGCCACGAGACTTCCCTCATGACCGAGCCCACGCGCATCACCCACTGGATCGACGGCAAGCCGTTCGGTGCCGTCGCCGAACGATCCGGCGAGGTGCACGACCCCGCCACCGGCGCCCTGACCGGGCGCGTCGACTTCGCGACGACCGAGGTCATGGACACCGCCGTCGCTGCGGCCAAGGCCGCCTTCGCCGAGTGGGGCAAGACCTCGCTCACCAAGCGCGCGGGTGTGCTCTTCGCCTTCCGTCAGCTGCTCAACGAGCGCAAGGAGGAGGTCGCCGCCCTCATCACGGCCGAGCACGGCAAGGTGCTCTCCGACGCGCTCGGCGAGGTCACCCGAGGCCTCGAGGTCGTGGAGTTCGCCTGCGGCATCCCGCACCTCCTCAAGGGCGGCTACTCCGAGAGCGTCTCGACCGGCGTCGACGTCTATTCGATCCGTCAGCCGCTCGGAGTCGTCGGCATCATCTCGCCGTTCAACTTCCCCGCGATGGTCCCGATGTGGTTCTTCCCGATCGCGATCGCCGCCGGCAACACCGTGGTGCTCAAGCCGAGTGAGAAGGATCCCTCGACCGCCAACTTCCTTGCGGGTCTCTGGGCCGAGGCAGGTCTGCCCTCGGGTGTCTTCAACGTGGTGCACGGTGACAAGGTCGCCGTCGATGCGTTGCTCGACAACCCTGACGTCAAGAGCGTGTCCTTCGTGGGTTCGACCGCGATCGCGAAGTACGTCTACGAGCGCGGCACCGCCAACGGCAAGCGCATCCAGGCCCTCGGCGGCGCGAAGAACCACATGGTGGTCCTGCCCGACGCCGATCTCGACCTTGCCGCTGATGCCGCTGTCAACGCCGGCTTCGGCTCCGCCGGCGAGCGCTGCATGGCGATCTCCGCCCTCGTCGCGG
>JANXWJ010000297.1 GCA_025351185.1 Candidatus Nanopelagicales bacterium | reverse complement strand
CTGGTGACATCAGGTCGGTAGCGCCGTCTCAGCTGTCCTCGTGGCCCGTTCCCGAGTCGGCCCGCTCCGGACGCGGGCAACCGGCGATTCCCTTTGCGGCACTTGGTATACGTCGTGCGTGCCACGGTCAAGCCGATCCCCTCCCACAAAGTCCGCACCGGCCCCCGACCGGAAGTTGGGGTCAGGGAACCGGGCGGCCCGTCAGATCAGCCTCGACCGCTCCTGGCGGGTATCCCACGGAGCTCCCACGAAATCTTGCTGAACTAGCAGACCACGACGCGCGCAGCTCGAACGGCGAGTCGCGCGGGGCGGTCACGCCGCAGCTGCGGCAACTTCTGATGGCGAATCCGTACGCCTGAGAGCGCCGTCGTGCAGGTCATCCGCCCCGTCCAGGCGAGACGGCCAGCACGGGCACACGCAGGAGACCTGGGACCGAGGTGGCGGGAATCGAACTCTCCCGAACCGTCGGGACCCGTCGGATCTCGTTGGTGGCGAGCACAACCCGTCGGGTTCCGTCGGGACCTGTCGGGTCCCGTTGGGTCCGGCTGTTGACGCGGTCAACACGCACGAGGCTCGTCACAGGTCGCGGGGCGGGTGGGTCAGATCCCGGTGGACGGCGGTCGACGAACCACCGCTTCACCCGCGGGGCGCCGGCGGGGGTCCCGACGATGTGCCGCGTGGCTATTGCCTGCACTTGATTTCCATGTCACTGTCAATGACATGGAATTTGCCGTCCCTCGTCCGTACCGAATGGGTGCCCGTGCACAGGCGACCGAGGAGACCGGCGAGCGGATCCTCGATGCCGTCGCGGAGGTGTTCTGGGAGCGCCCGTCCGACCAGATCTCGCTGGAGGAGGTCGCTCGGCGGGCGGGAGTGACGGTACGAACGGTGATCCGTCGCTTCGGAGGGAAGCAAGGGTTGTTGGAGGCCGGCGCTGCCCGAGAGGCCCAGCGGGAACGGGGCGAACGCGAGGCACCGGTCGGCGATGTCCCGGCGGCGGTGGCGGTGCTCATCAAGAACTACGAGGGCACGGGGGACCGGGCGCTCAAGATGCTCGCCGAGGAGCAGCGGCTCCCCGGCCTCACGCCGTTCGTCGACCTGGGTCGCGCGCTGCACCGGGACTGGTGCGCCCGCGTCTTCGCACCGGCACTGACCGGCCGGACCGGGGTCGAACGCCGGCGCCGGCTGGCCCAGATCGCCGCGGTCTGCGACGTCTACACCTGGAAGCTGCTGCGCCGCGACGCTGGCCTCAGCCGCCGACAGACCGAGCTCGCGCTCCTCGAACTACTCACCCCGATGCTGGAGGCACCCTGATGGCCCGAGTCCTTGCCTACACCTCACCCTCGCGCGGGCACCTGTTCCCGCTGACCCCGATCCTCGACGAACTGCACCGGCGCGGGCACACCGTCAGCGTGCGCACCCTGGCCTCCCAGGTTCCGCTCATGCACGACCGGGGCTTCAACGCCTCGCCGATCAGCGCTCAGGTGGAGGCCGTCGAGATCGACGACTGGCGTGCGCGCAGCCCCCAGAAAGCATTAGCGGCGGCGGTGCGCGGCTTCTGCGCCCGCGCCGAGTTCGACGCCGACGATCTGCGCCAGGCCATCAGCGACGAGCAGCCCGACGCCGTCCTGGTCGACATCAACTCCTGGGGAGCACTTGCCGCGGCCGAGCAGTGGGGTGGCCCCTGGGCGGCCTTCTGCCCCTATCCCCTGGCGGTCCGCTCACCTCAGGTCCCCCCGTACGGCCCCGGCTTCTCCCCCGCGCGAGGGCCGCTGGGTCGGGCCCGGGACCGCCTGCTGCGCCCCGTCGTGCTGGGCACGATCGAGAAGCAGATGGTCCCACCGCTCAACGGCATCCGCGCCGGGCTCGGCCTGCCCGAGCTCAGCCACGCTGACGACCTGTTCCGCCGACCCCCGCTGCTGGTCTACCTGACCGCGGAGCCCTTCGAGTACCCCCGCGACGACTGGCCCGACAACATCGTCATGGTCGGACCGTGCGACTGGGAGCCCCCCAGCGAACCCCCCGACTGGCTCGCCGGCATCGACCAGCCCCTCGTCCTGGTCACCACCTCCTCGGAGTTCCAGGACGACGGGCGACTCGTCAAGGCCGCGCTCGAGGCCCTCTCCGACCAACCGTTCCACGTGATCGCCACGCTGCCCTCAGGCGAGCCGGCGGACTACCAGGTCCCCGGCAACGCCCACGTCGAACGCTTCCTCGCCCACGGCCCACTGCTCGACCGAGCGGTCTGCGCGGTGACCCACGGAGGGATGGGCGCCACCCAGAAGGCCCTCGCGCGTGGCGTCCCCGTCTGCGCCGTGCCGTTCGGCCGTGACCAGCTCGAGGTCGCCCGCCGTGTCCAGGTCGCCGAGGCCGGGACACGACTGCCCGCAAGTCGGCTTACCGCAGCGCGACTGCGGTCCAAGGTCGCTGAAGCCATCACCATGTCCGACGGCGCGGCCCGAGTCGCCGCAGGATTCAAGGCCGCTGGCGGACCACCAGCCGCCGCGGACGCCATCGAGAACCGGCTTCTCGCGACCTCACCCGCGCCGACTACCACGCAGGCTCATCCCCCACGCGTCACCTAGACGACCACAGTCCTCGCAGCGAGCGAGCGTCGGACCCTCCCGCGCGCAGGCGGCAACTGAACTGCTCCGTTCTAGGTGGAGCATCCATCGACACCCTGAGCGGTCCACCTGTCGACGCCGCGTGAAAACTGACCCCCTGGTGCCGAGTGAATGTTGACCCCCTCGGCCACAGTGAGGGAATGATCATGATGGAAGAATGGGCTGAGATCCGGCGCCTGCATCGGTCGGAGGGGATGGCTGTGAAGGCCAT
>JANXWJ010000263.1 GCA_025351185.1 Candidatus Nanopelagicales bacterium | reverse complement strand
CGACGTGTTCGACGGCGTACCCGAGGACGACGTGTTCGACGGCGTACCCGAGGACGACGTGTTCGACGGCGTACCCGACGACGACGTGTTCGACGGCGTACCCGACGACGACGTGTTCGACGGCGTACCCGACGACGACGTACCCGACGGAGTGCCGCTGCCGGAACCGGAGCCCGACGCAGAGCCAGACCCCGAGCCCGAGCCGGAGCCCGGAGCGGAGCCCGAGCCGGATCCCGAGGCGGAGCCGCTCGGGGTGCTTCCCGGGCCGCAGACGACCACGTGGGAGATGGCGTGGACCTTGCCGTCCGGCGCCTGCGGGACGCCGTGCGGGCCGGCGTTGGTGCCCGTCCAGACGAAGTCCCAGCTGCCGGCGCGGATCACCAGGCGGCTCGACGGCTGCGCGAGGGTGTAGGTGACATCGGAGATGCCGTCGAAGTCGAGGGTGAAGCCCGGGTTGCACCCGGACCAGCCCGAGGTCAGCAGGTGCGCGCTGGTGGCAGCCAGCACCTGGTCGGGCGACACGTTGACCGACACCGTGGCGTCGGCCACCATCAGCGGCACCGCGACAAGACCGACCGCGGCGACGGTGAGCGTCGAGGCCAGCAGCGCGCTCGTGCGACGGCTCGCGAGCGACGGCGGGGTCGAGGGCTCGGGGCGGGCATGCGCCCTGGGTTGGCGCGCATGGGCGCGCGGCTCACGCAGGTGACCGCCGGGGATGCGCTCGTGACGACCGTCGCCGAAGTCCGTCGGCACGTCCTCGCTGGCGGAGCGGGGGGGGTTCGTGGCCATGGGGGGTCCTGTCCTGGTCGTGGCGGTCAGCCGAAGCTGGAAGGCGCACGATCAAGGCCGGGCTCACCACTGGCTCACCGCGACCTCACCCCCGACAGGGAGTGGGTGACCGTGTTGACGGTCGCGGGTCGACGCCTCCTCGATCCCCGGTCGGCGGGCCGCCCGAGGTCATGACTCTCGTCATGACACGGCACACCTTAGACGAGGTGAGCAAGCATCAGGATCCCCCGGAGCGCATACCCCCAAAACTGGGTATCCGCTTGTCCCGCAGGCCACATCAGCCCCACGCCAACGTCACCCGAATGGCGGCCAGGAAGCACTCAGCGCATCGCTCCAGTCACGCAGCGGAGGCATTCCGACCGCGGCCCAGGCATCGTGGCCGAGCACCGAGTAGGACGGCCGCGGAGCCCTCCGGGCGTACGCCGCGGATGTCGTCGGGTGCACCATCACCGGGTCGAGGCCGGCGTGGGCGACGATCTCGCGAGCGAAGCCGAACCACGTGGTCTCGCCCGACGAGGTCGCGTGATAGGTCCCCGCCGGCACTCCGGCATCGACCATCGCGACGATGCGACCGGCCACGTCCGCCGACCAGGTCGGCTGTCCGCGTTGGTCGTCGACGACATCGAGACGGTCGCGCTCGGCGGCTGCGCGAGCGATGGTGCGGACGAAGTTCGGGCCGTGCGCGCCGTACAACCAGGCTGTGCGCAGGAGGTAGGAATGGGCGGCGAGCTCGCCGCGGACCGCCTCCTCGCCAGCGGCCTTGGTGCGGCCGTAGGCCGTGCGCGGGTCGAGCGGCGCGTCCTCGGGGTAGGGCGTGGTCGCATCGCCGGCGAAGACGTAGTCCGTCGAGACCTGCACGAGCCACGCTCCCGTGCGCGCGGCGGAGCGCGCGAGGTGAGCAGGGCCGAGCGCGTTGATCGAGAACGCCGCCGCCTCGGCGTCCTCGGCGTCGTCGACCGCCGTGTACGCCGCACAGTTGACGACGACATCGACGCCCTCGAGCGCGGCATCGACCGAGGCCGGGTCGGTGATGTCGAGGTCAGGCCTCGACATCCCGCGCACGTCACGACCATCGAGGGCGGCCATGACGTCGTGACCGAGCATCCCGGTGTGGCCGACCACCAGCCAGCGGCCGTCGGGCCGCGGCACCGTCACTGACCGAGAGCGGCGCGAGCCTTGAGCGGCTCCCACCAGCTGCGGTTGTCGCGGTACCAGTCGACGGTCGCGCCCAGTCCCGCCTCGAAGGGCACGAGCGGCTGATATCCCAGCTCGCCGGAGATCTTGCCGATGTCGACGGAGTAGCGCCGGTCGTGACCCAAGCGGTCCTCGACCCGCGTGACCCGGCTCCAGTCGGTCCCGGTCTTCTCGAGCAGCAGCTCGGTGAGCTCCTTGTTGGTCAGCTCGGTGCCGCCGCCGATGTTGTAGACCTCGCCGCTGCGACCACCCGCGAGCACGAGCGCGATGCCCCGGCAGTGGTCATCGACATGCAGCCAGTCGCGGACGTTGAGTCCGTCGCCGTAGAGCGGGACGGTGCCGCCGTCGATGAGGTTGGTCACGAAGAGCGGGATGACCTTCTCGGGGAACTGGTAGGGCCCGTAGTTGTTGGAGCAGCGGGTGATGAGGACGTCGAGCCCGTGGGTACGCCCGTAGGACCGCACCAGCAGGTCGCTGGCGGCCTTGGAGGCGGCATAGGGCGAGTTGGGCTCGAGCGGGTGCGTCTCGGGCCAGGAGCCCTCGTCGATCGAGCCGTAGACCTCGTCGGTCGACACGTGCAGGAAGCGGCCGATCTTGTGACGGCTGGCCGCATCGAGCAGCGTCTGGGTGCCGACGACGTTGGTCATGACGAAGTCACGTGCACCGGTGATCGACCGGTCGACGTGGGACTCGGCAGCGAAGTGCACCACCGCATCGGTGGCGCCGACGAGAGGGTCCACGAGGTCGACGTCGAGGATGTTGCCCACGACGAAGGTCAAGCGCGGGTCTGCGGCGACGGGGTCGAGGTTGGCACGACTGCCGGCGTAGGTGAGCGCGTCGAGCACGGTCACCTCGACCTCGGCGAGCCCGGGGTAGCCAGAGCCCAGAAGGGTGCGGACGAAGTGAGAGCCGATGAAGCCGGCCCCGCCGGTCACGAGGATGCGCATACCTGCCCCGGGTCGAGTGTCGTGTACGGAGTCGAACAATGGGATTGATCGTAGTCGTGGCCCGAGGTCGGCCGGACCAGGACGACGTGGCGCCGCTCACGCGGGGGAGGACACCGCGACCTCGCCGACACCGTCGGTGACTAGCGCCCGGCCGCGTGGCGCAGAAGTGAGCCGACCGCTCCGGCGCTGCGCGAGCGAGGCAGGCAGAGCACGGCGTAGAGCCGCGAGGTGATGTGCAGCCGCGCAGCACGTGCGGCCCGGTGCCAGCCGATGTGGTCAAGAGTCGCCGCGGCCTCGTCGAAGAAGGCTCGCTCCTCGGCGAAGCGCACCCCGCTCACCGCCTCGGTCGACGACAGGCTGGCCGCATGGCGGCGGTAGTCGAACACGACCTCGTCGAGGTAGGCGGCAGACGCCCCGTCGACGAGCATGCGCAGATACAGGTCGAGGTCGAGCACGATGTCGCGACCGACCTGGAAGCCGTACGCCAGGACGACGTCGCGGCGGAACGCGACTGCCGGGAAGTACATCCAGTTGCCGACGAGCAGGGACCGGGACAGCTCCTCGCCCGCCAGCACGGTGACGCCGCCGGGTGACGGCTTCGGCTTGAGACGAGCCTTGACCTGGTCCGCGCGGGTCACCACCGCCGAGCCGTCCGGGCCGATGACAAGCACCGAGGGCTGGATCCACGCGACGTCGGGGTGGGCCGCAGCTGCGGCGGACACGACGCGCACATAGCGCGGGTGCAGCCGGTCGTCGGCACCGACCAGCACGACCCAAGGTCCGCGTGCCAGCTCGAGGCAGCGCTGGAAGTTGCGGTTGATGCCGAGGCGCTGCGGGTTGTGAAGATACGTCACTCGGTCATCGCCCAGCTCGGTGATCCATTCCGCGAGGACGGGATCCGCGGGT
This sequence comes from Candidatus Nanopelagicales bacterium, assembly GCA_025351185.1. GTDB lineage: Bacteria > Actinomycetota > Actinomycetes > S36-B12 > CAIYMF01 > Longivirga. The sequence continues at coordinate 3,274 of JANXWJ010000263.1, read as the reverse complement.
CCGTCGTCGCTGATCGTGAGCAGCCACAGGTCGCAGTCCTGCGCGAGCACCGACTCGATCGCGTCACGCAGATAGGCGTCGTCACCGAAGGCCGGGATCATCACGTGAACGAGCGCGGCGTCGAGAACGACGTCAGCCGGAGGCACTGCCACCAGCGTCGCCATCGTCATCGGCCGCGCGGTCGTCGCGGTCGTCGCGGGCTGCCGCGTGCGACAGCTCGACCGGCTCGGTCGGTGCCGACCCGGCAAGCTCGCGTCGGAGCTGCTCGATGTCATGACGCAGGAGGCCCACCTCTTCGGCGAGGCGTTGGCTGCGGTCCTCCAGTCGCCCCACCTCGAGCGAGAGCTGCATGCCGACGACGAGGAGCACCAGAGCGGCGATCGCGAAGACGAAGTTGGCCGGGATCTGGAACCCGAGCCGCTGCGAGACGCGCAGCAGCAGACCGGGAAACACCGTGAACACGACGGCGACAAGGCTCACGACGAGCCAGATCACGGCGTACTTCTCGCGCAGCGCACGGCGCCGGAGCAGCTCGACGGTGAGCACCAGCACGGCGAAGGCGGCGAGGACGCCGATGATGGTCGTGGTCATGCGTCGTCCTTGCCCGCGCCACGGTGCAGGACGGCAAGCCCCAGCACGAGCACGGCGCGACCGAGGTAGATGACGGACTTGAACGACGACTGCGACGGCGTGCCACCCTGGCGCTCGCGGAGCTCGACGGGCAGCTGGCCGATAGACAGGCCGGCGCGACGGGCGACGACGAGCGACTCGATGGTGTCGCCGAGATACTCCGGCGGATACTCCCGGGCGAAGACCGCCACGGCTCGTGCACTGCTGGCACGGAAGCCGGACGTGACGTCGGTGAGCCGGGTGCCGGTGATCCGCGACAGCGACGATGCCAGGAACTTCATGGCGATCCGGCGGAACCCGCCGACCTGGTAGGTGCCGACGCCAGCGAAGCGGGCCCCGATGACGACGTCGAGACCGGCGTCGAGCTCCGCGAGCAGTCGAGCGATGTCCGCTGGGTCGTGCTGGCCGTCGGCGTCACACTGCACGACCGCGCGATAGCCGTTCCGCTCGGCATAGAGGAAGCCGGCGCGCATCGCACCGCCGACGCCGACGTTGAACGGCAGCGACACCACCGACGCCGTGCCGGACCGGCGGACCAGATCGGCTGTGCCGTCGGTGGATCCGTCGTCGACCACGAGGACGTCGACACCCGGGATCTTCGAGCTGAGCTCGACGAGCACCGCAGGCAGCGCCTCGGCCTCGTTCCAGGCGGGGACGACGACCAGCGCCCGACCCCCGTGACCCTGCTCCACGAGGGCAGAGTCTAGAGCGTCGCGCGTCCAGGGCCGGTGCGCGCCGCTCACGCGGCGTCCACGGACGACGGAGCTGGGGACGTACGTGAGAGGAGGAGGGACATCGCGGCGACGGCGACGACGCCGGAGATGACGTAGGCGACCGCGACGCGCTGGTCGATGTCGAGCGGGAGCAGCAGGCCGAGGCAGAACGCCGCCGTCGTCGTGAGCCACGCCCAGGCCACGGCACGCTGGTCCTGCGCGGCGACCAGCGCGCCCTGCATCACCATGGCGACGACGAACAGCGCGGAGGACACCGCGAGCACGACGCTGACCTTCAGGTCACCGGCATAGGCCGACCCGAAGAAGACCCGTGCGAGCCACGGCCCGAGAAGTCCGAGCGCCAGGCAGCCGAGTAAGGCCCCGAGGGCCACGACCGCCACGACCGCGCGGACCGTGCGCACGAAGCTGCGGCCGGTGCCGTCGGAGTAGGCATCGACGAAGGAGGGCAGCAGCCCGGCGACGACGGGGCCGGCGAAGAACAGCGGCAGCCTCGCCACGACGAACACCGCCATGAAGCGCCCGGTCTCGGCGGGCCCGGCGCCGACCCGGACCACGAGCGGTCCGATGTTGAGCACCACGATCGCGAGATAGGAGCCGGCCAGCAGCGCCGCGAGGTCGCGGACGAGGTCTCCCCAGGTGCGGGTCACGGCTCGGACGTGGTCGAGCACCGGTGTGCCCGGCAGCGCGGCCAGCACACCACCGAGCGGCGCGAGGGCCAGGACGAGGGCGAACACACCGACCGACGCACCGGTCATCGCGCAGACAGCGGCTCCGATCGCGCGGACACCGCCGTCGCTCCCCTGCTGCACCGCCGCCCACCCGAAGCGCCGTGAGCCCAGCAGCGTGCCGCGCTGGAAGCCGGCCACCGACACCGACACCACCGAGGCCGCGAGGGCCAGGCCCAGCACGGCCGAACCACCGAACAGCGCGCCCGAGGTCACAGTCACCACGATCACGACGACGAGCTCGGCCAGCACGAGGGTCGAGCCCTGCAGGATGGCGACCCGACGCAGGTCGGACGAGGAGGGCGACGGCTCCCCCGCTGACGCGACGATGCGGGTGAGCTCCTGCTCGAACGGCAGCCACAGCCCGGCGACGAAGCCGAACACGATCGCCCACAGCGTGGAGAGCTCACCGAAGTCGACCGGGCCGACCGTGCGCGCAGCGAGCGAGAGATAGGCGTAGGAGCAGAGCCCGAGGACGACAGATCCCGAGGCGACGAGGAGCGGACCGCGTGAGTACGACGCGAGCGCTTGCCGACGGCCCACTCGCACACCTTCCGCGCTGACTGTGAAACTGTGCTCATCGTAGGGAGGCTGCAGACCGCCTCGACGGACGCGTGCTGCCGCGCTGCGCGCGTCGCCCTGACAGGAGGCCAGATGTCTGACGAGCCCACGGCCGGTGACGCTGTCAGCGACGCCCTGACGACGGGGCCGTCGAGCACCGGGACGGCCGCTCCGCAGACGGCGCAGACCGACTACGCCGAGCGGCTCGCCCGGCTCGAGGGTGCTCGCTGGAAGCAGGTGCTCGACGTCCAGCGGCCCTACCGCTGGAACCTGCGACGCCTCGGTCTCGGCCGCACTCTCGACGTCGGGTGCGGTCTCGGTCGCAACCTCGCGGCGCTAGAGAACGGTGTCGGGGTCGACCACAACGCCGACTCGATCGGGATGGCACGCGAGCGCGGGCTGCGCGCCTGGACGACCGAGGAGTGGCCCACCTGCGTCGACGCCGTCGAGTCGAGCTTCGACGCGATGCTCGTCGCGCACGTGCTCGAGCACCTCGACGAGGCTACCGCCGACGCGGTGCTCGAGTCCTACCTCCCCTATCTCAAGCCCGGCGCGAAGCTCGTGCTGATCTGCCCGCAGGAGAAGGGCTACACCACCGATCACACCCACGTGCGCTTCGTCGAC
>JANXWJ010000218.1 GCA_025351185.1 Candidatus Nanopelagicales bacterium | reverse complement strand
GCGTACATCGCCGCACCGAGTGCCTGGCTGGTCGTGGCGACCTTCTCCGCGGCGTCCTTGATCGCGTCGATGTCGTCGCCGGCGAGCGCCTTCTTCAGGTCCGCGAGCGGGCCCTCGACGTTGCTCTTCGCGTCGTCCGGGACCTTGTCGCCGTAGTCGGCGAGGAACTTCTCGGTCTGGTGCAGCAGCGACTCCGCGGAGTTGCGGATCTCAGCCTCTTCGCGACGCTGACGGTCCTCCTCGGCGTGCGCTTCGGCGTCCTTCATCATCCGCTCGATGTCGTCCTTGGGGAGGCCTGAGCCACCCGTGATCGTCATCGACTGCTCCTTGCCGGTGCCGAGGTCCTTGGCAGCGACGTGGACGATGCCGTTGGCATCGATGTCGAACGTGACCTCGATCTGCGGCACGCCGCGGGGCGCCGGCGGGAGACCCATGAGCTCGAACGTGCCGAGCTTCTTGTTGTAGGCCGCCATCTCGCGCTCACCCTGGAAGACCTGGATGAGCACCGACGGCTGGTTGTCGTCAGCGGTGGTGAAGATCTCCGAGCGCTTGGTCGGGATGGTGGTGTTGCGCTCGATGAGGCGGGTCATGATGCCGCCCTTGGTCTCGATGCCGAGCGACAGCGGAGTGACGTCGAGGAGCAGGACGTCCTTGACCTCGCCCTTGAGCACGCCGGCCTGGAGCGAGGCGCCGATGGCGACGACCTCGTCGGGGTTGACGGACTTGTTGGGCTCCTGGCCGCCGGTGAGCTCCTTGACGAGCTCCGTCACTGCGGGCATACGGGTCGAGCCACCGACGAGCACGACGTGGTCGATGTCGCCGAGGGCGACTCCGGCGTCCTTGATGACCGCGGCGAACGGTGCCTTGCAGCGGTCGAGCAGGTCGCTCGTGAGCTTCTCGAACTGGGCGCGGGTGAGCGTCTCGTCGAGGTGCAGCGGACCGTCGGCCGACGCGGTGATGTAGGGCAGGTTGATCGAGGTCTGCATCGAGCTCGAGAGCTCGATCTTGGCCTTCTCGGCCGCCTCGCGGAGACGCTGCAGCGCCATCTTGTCCTTGGTGAGGTCGACACCGTGGGCGTTCTTGAACTGCGTCGCCAGGTGCGCGACGAGGCGCTCGTCCCAGTCGTCGCCGCCGAGGTTGTTGTCACCGCTGGTGGCCTTGACCTCGACGATGCCGTCGCCGATCTCGAGCAGCGACACGTCGAACGTGCCTCCGCCGAGGTCGAACACCAGGATCGTCTGCTCCTTCTCGCCCTTGTCGAGGCCGTATGCAAGAGCGGCGGCGGTGGGCTCGTTGATGATGCGCAGCACGTTGAGGCCCGCGATCTCACCGGCCTCCTTGGTGGCCTGGCGCTGGGCGTCGTTGAAGTACGCCGGCACCGTGATGACGGCGTCTGTGACGGTGTCACCGAGGTAGGCCTCCGCGTCGCGCTTGAGCTTCTGCAGCACGCGCGCGCTGATCTCCTGGGAGGTGTAGGCCTTGCCGTCGATGTCGACGTTCCACGAGGTGCCCATGTGGCGCTTCACGGAGCGGATCGTGCGGTCGACGTTGGTGACGGCCTGACGCTTGGCCACCTCGCCGACGAGAACCTCGCCGTTCTTGGCGAAGGCGACGACCGACGGCGTCGTGCGAGCGCCCTCGGCGTTGGGGATGACGGTGGGCTCTCCACCTTCGAGGACGGAGACGACCGAGTTGGTCGTCCCGAGGTCGATTCCGACTGCTCGTGCCATGAGACTTGTGCCTTTCTGAAGACGGTGCGGGGTGCTGTGGTGGGTGTGTTCAGGGGTGGTGCGGGTCGCGCCAGCGGGGTGGTGCGGGTCGTCCTGTGCTCCGACTCTGGACCGGGTCAGATGAGGTGTCAACTACTGAATCAGGTTACTTGAGTCGCCTGGGCTCATAGTACATGACATAACGCGTACCACCAACCGCGGTGCGGCCGCGTACGGCCGAGCCTCGGCCGGGCGCGCAGCCCTGCTGGGGCGGACGGGGGGCGTGGCGTCTACCGTGGGAGCACCTGGCCTGGCACGGCGTACCGACGACGCCTGCGCGGCCCTGTTCTGTGCGCTACGGAGGACCGGTGCTCTCGCTGACCACCCTCGCGACCGATGTCGCGACGCTCACGCCGTTCTCCGAGACCCACCTCACGGTGCGTCTCGTGATCGGCGTCCTGCTCACTCTCGTGGCGCTGAGCCTCGCGGCGTGGCGCGGCAACCGGATCTACGGCGTGATCCGCTCCGGCCAGCCGGCCGTGGGTCGCACCGACGAGAAGGGCGTGCGGCTGCAGAACGAGGTCGTCGAGGTCCTCGGGCAGCGCAAGCTGCTGAAGTGGGGCCCGTCGGGCGCAGCGCACTTCTTCACCTTCTGGGGCTTCATCGTCCTGGGGCTCACGATCATCGAGGCGTTCGGTGCGCTCTTCGACCCCGACTTCCACGTCCCGATCATCGGCACCTGGCCGGTCGTCGGCTTCCTCGAGGACCTGTTCGGCCTGCTCGTGCTCCTGGCACTGGTGGTGTTCTCGGTCATCCGGATCCGGCGCAACCCGCACAAGATCGGGCGCGAGTCACGCTTCTACGGCTCCCACACCGGGGGTGCGTGGCTGATCCTGCTCTCGATCGCGACCATCGTCGTCACGTTGTTCGTCTACCGCGGGGCGCAGATCAACACCGGCACGTTCCCCTACTCCAGCGGCGCGTTCGTCTCCGAGCGGGTCGGGTCGCTGCTGTCGGGCCTGAGCCTCGAGACCAACCAGTGGATCGAGACGATCTTCATCCTGCTGTCGTTCGGCGCCGTGCTCGGCACGACGATCCTGGTGCTCTACAGCAAGCACATGCACATCTTCCTGGCGCCGTTCAACGTGCTGTTCTCCCGCCGCCCCAACGGTCTTGGCCCGCTGCTGCCGATGTACTCCGGCGCCGACCGGATCGACTTCGAGGACCCCGACGACGAGGCGGTCTTCGGTCGCGGCTCGATCGAGGACTTCACCTGGAAGGGCAACCTCGACCTGCTCACGTGCACCGAGTGCGGGCGCTGCCAGTCGCAGTGCCCCGCCTGGAACACCGAGAAGCCGCTGTCGCCGAAGCTGCTGATCATGGATCTGCGCGACAACCTGCTCGCGCAGGCGCCCTACCTCGTCGCGAAGGACAACCCGAGCTATCTGGCCTCGCCGGGCGCCGGCAAGGCCTCGGTGCCGGTGCCGGTGGAGATCGCGTCGTACAGCCAGGCGGTGCAGGACGCGCATGCGCGACCGCTCGTCGGATCTCGCGATGCCGACAACGCCATCATCGACGAGGATGTTCTCTGGTCGTGCACGATGTGCGGGGCGTGCGTCAACCAGTGCCCCGTCGACATCGAGCACATCGACCACATCGTCGATATGCGACGCAACCGCGTGATGATCGAATCGGAGTACCCGAGCGAACTCGCCGGCCTGTTCAAGAACGTCG
>JANXWJ010000208.1 GCA_025351185.1 Candidatus Nanopelagicales bacterium | reverse complement strand
CGGTCGCCGCCTTCGTCGCCGGTGTCGCCTACGGCGGCACGACGGAGCGGGTCGAACGGGAGGAGGCCTTCCTGTTCACCGAGCAGCTGGGCATGCTGCTCGGCCTTGCCGTGTGGTTCGTCTTCGGTGCGGGCGTCCTCGCGAACATCCGTGGCATCGTCACGTGGCAGATGGTTCTCTATGCGGTGCTGTCGCTCACGGTGATCCGGATGGTCCCCGTCGCGGTCGCGGCTCTCGGCCTGCGGCTGCCCTGGGACACGGTCGCGCTCGCCGGGTGGCTCGGGCCCCGCGGTCTCGCGTCGATCGTGTTCGCGATCCTGGCGCTCGATGCCGTGGAGGGGAGCGACGGCGTCCTTGTCCTCGCGACCGTCTCGGTGACGGTGGCCCTGTCCGTCCTCGCCCACGGGCTCTCCGCCGGTCCGCTCGCGACGTGGTACTCACGTCGGCATCCGGCGCAGGCGACCGTCGAGACGTTGTAGGCGGACAGCGACCACATCGACGGCCGCGAGCTACCGCGCGGCGCGGGCGCGCTCGACCTGGGCCACGAGAGCGACGAGGGCACCGTCGCGGGTGCCGCTCGCGTCGATGAGCAGGCCGTCGACGACGAATGTCGGCGTGCCGAGCACGCCGAGGGCTCGTCCGGCGTCGTGGTCGGCGCGCACCTCGTCCGCGTGCCGGCCGTCGAACAGGGCGGCCGCCACCTCGTCGGAGTCGGCGCCGAGGAACTCCGCGAGGTCGACGTAGTCCGCGGGGCCCTCGATGGTGTCGATGGTCGCCAGCGCGTGAGCCGCGTAGGCCTCGCCCCTGCCCTGTGCCGAGACGGCGACCTGGCACTGGGCCGCGGCAACCGCCCACACGTGGTGGGTGAGCGGGAAGTGGCGCAGGCGCACCTCGATACCGTCGCCGAAGCGGTCCTTCAGCTCGTCGAGGAGCTCGAGCGACTCGGCGCAGGCCGCGCAGGCGAGGTCGCACCACCAGTCGACCAGGACAGCGCCGTCCGCGCCGGTGCGCGGGCTCGGGCCGTCCACGGGGTGCTGCGCAAGTCCAGTCATGACGTGCAGTCTGGCGTGTGTGTCAGGAGTGCGGCGAGCTGTCGTCGCGCAGGATCAGGTCGAGCTCGGCATCCATGTCGATGTGCTGGCCCTCGCTGCCCGAGGGCACGAGGACGTAGGTGAGATCGAGGAAGGCTCCCACGGCCGCGATGTCGGCTTCGAGCAGCGCGCTCCCGGTCGGGCTCGACAGCGAGAGGCAGAGCGACTCCTGGTCGCGTTGGGCGCACGGCCAGACCGCGACGTCGCCGTCGCCGACGGGGGCCTCGAGCCCTTGGTACAGCAGGTCGCGGCCGAAGACCCAGGTCACGTCGCCCTCCGCGGTGTGGAACGAGGCGGTCACGGCATAGGGCGCATCACGCGAGTAGGACAGCGTCGCCGGCACGGCGATCGCACGGTCACCCCCGAGGACCAGTCGAAGCTCCAGGTGGGCACTCACGGGAAGCACGGATTCTCTCCTCTCGGTGCACACGATCGTGTGCAGAGGAGTTGTCCCCCCTGGCCCCAGAACTGACGCGCCCCCAGCCTGTGAGGCTGGGCACAGGGTGCCGCGGGAACCGGCCTGGGGGCGCCGGCGTCCTAGTCGGTTCGGCGCACGGTGGACGCTTTGCTAGAGTCGCGGACGCACCTGACGAGCGGCGCGCATCCCGCGCTTCGTCGATGTGCACGCGCTGGTCACGGTGTCACAAGCCCAGGACCTGCCAGGCACGACAGGCAGCACGACAAGGTCCGTTAGCTCAGTTGGTTAGAGCGCACGCTTCACACGCGTGAGGTCACTGGTTCGAGTCCAGTACGGACCACACATCATCTCCGTGCCCGTCTCGGCTCGCTGCCGTGGTACCCGGACACGTGCCCGCGTGACCACCGTGCATCTGATGCGGATCCACGGGTTTCCCGTACGGTCGCTTCCAGGAGGCCACCTGATGCTGAAGCTGCTGTCGCACCCGTCCGTACGTCGAGTCACCGTCCTCGGCGCGAGCATGGTCGCCAT
>JANXWJ010000162.1 GCA_025351185.1 Candidatus Nanopelagicales bacterium | reverse complement strand
CGCAACACATCGGTTGCAGTGCCCTGCCGCTCACGCCGACGAAAGGGTCCGCCATGCAGGTCTCTCAGCTCTGGCGGTATCCGGTCAAGTCCCTGCGCGGAGAGGCGCTCGCGTCCGCAGTGGTGACGCGCGACGGGATCGTCAGTGATCGCGTGGTGCACGTGGCCGGCGCCCGCGGACCCCTCACCGGTCGCACTCGTCACGGACTGCTCAGCCTCGAGGCATCAACTGGGCCAACGGGCCCGCCGCTCGTCGGCGGTTATCCCTGGGTCAGCGACGAAGCGGCCGCTCTCGTCGTCTAGCGTGCCGGCGAGGGAGCGCGCCTGGCCGCTGACGTCAGCCCCGCACGCTTCGACATCCTCAACCTGCTCGTCGCCACAGACTGCGCGGTGGCGGCCTTCAGCCACGACGTACGACGCCTGCGCCCCAACCTCGTCATCGACGGGCGTCGAGGACGAAACCACCTGGCCCGGCCAGGCTCTGGAGATCGGCGATGTGCTCATCGGCATCCACTCGTTGCGCACGAGATGCATCGTGACCTCGATCGACCCCGACACCGGCGCCCAGGATCTCGACGTCTTCGGCGCATTCGTCAGGAGCTCGGGGGTGAGCTCGCGCTCAACAGCTGGGTGATCCGCCCGGGCACGATTCGGGTCGGCGACGTGGCGCGGCTCGTCCTCGCGGACGCAGCCCCCGAGAACCTGGGCGGGTGGATCGTCGGAGCTGCCTACCCCACGCGTGACGAAGGCTCACCTCGTCGTAGGACAGGCATGACGTAGCCCTCGACCCCAGCGGGGGTCGAGGGCTACGTCGTCGCAAAGCGGTGCGCGATCAGCCCGCGCGGTTCGAGAGCGCGACGAGGACGCCGGCCGTCGCGAAGTGCTTGTTGCTACCGAGGTCGCGCACGGTCTTGATGCCGAACGCGGCGGCGAGGTGCTCGGCGTCCGCGTCGGTGACGCCGGCGAGCGCTGCGACCGGGGCCTCGAGGATCTCCTCGAGGGACTTCCCCTCGTATGCCTTGTCGAGTGCCTTGTCGAGGTTGACCGAGATGGCCATGGAGAGCTCCCGCTTCGTCGTGATGCCGGGCGGCTCCCGGTCTGTTGCAGACCCTGCCGTGACTCTGCATGACCTGCAACGTTTTCACCGAGAACGCTCGCTGAGAGAACGCTGACCCCCGATGACACCAGGTCAGAGCGGTGCGGAGACCGCATCGCGTCGTTGCGTGAGGAGCGCCCGTTCGACCGCGTTGTCCGTGAGTGCCCGAGCGCGGTCGTAGGCAGCCGTCGCCTGGTCCGGCCGACCGAGGCGGACGAGCAGGTCGGCTCGCACTGCGTGAAGGAGGCAGTAGGCGTCGAGGTCGTGCGCATCGACGGGCGCGAGAGTCGGCGCCGGCCCGTCGATCTCGGCGCCGGCGACGGCGCGGTTGAGAGCGACCACCTGGGTCGGTGCCCTCGCGTACAGCTGGTCGTAGGAGGTGCGGATCTGGGTCCAGTCGGTGTCGGCCGGTGTGGCGGCGTCGCTGTGCACGGCGGCGATCGCCGACTGAATCTGATACGGCCCAGGTGCGTTGCGGGGCATTCACTCTCGGACGAGTGAGCACACGATCCACCCGGTCGGGCTCGGGGGGATCCCGGTGCGCGGCCACGTCTCGAGTGCGACCGCGAACGCCTCCCGCACCGCCTCCTCGGCGAGCCCGATGTCACCCACGAGCCGGGCGAGCGTCGCCACCGCACGCCCGTAGTCCGTTCGGAAGACCCGCTCGACCCCCGCCGCGGAGTCCATGCGCTCCTGCCCCACAGCTGGAGACAGGGGGTCCGGCACGGGGCGATCACCGCGCTCGGGGGGAGTCGTCACTCGGTCGGCTAGCCCTGGAACGGGCGTACTTCGACAGCGCCTCGGCATGCGACGGTCGCCTTGTCGGCCCACGCGAGCGCTGCCGCCTCGTCGGCCACGTCGATGATCCAGAAGCCGCCGATGTGCTCCTTGCTGTCGAGATAGGGACCGTCGGTGTGCAGCAGCACGCCGTCCTTGCTCTGCACCACCTTCGCCGTGCTGGCCTTGTGCAGACCGCCCGCAAAGATCCACGAGCCGGAGGCCTGCATCTCCTCGTTGAGACGGCCGGTGTCGGCGTACGCCTGCTGCATCTCCTCGTCGGTGGCGTAGGCGCTGTCCTGCGTGCCGTGGACGCTCAACAGGTACTGAGGCATCTGCCTCTCCTCTCGGTGTGGCGGGGCCGGATGCTCCGGCCGCTCATCCACTGCACGAACGCGCTGCGCCCGGATCGACATTCTCACGCGACCGGTCGGGGAGCGGAACGCGTCCGGGTGCGCGTCCGAGGGGCGACTCGTGGTCAGCCCGGGAAGGTGTGGGCGAACGGGCGAACCTCGAAAGGCACGGTGATGACGGTCGACATCCGGCGGGCCCGGCCGAGCGCCACGTCGAGATCGTCGACCTCGATGACGGTGATGCCGCCGACCTGCTCCTTGCTCTCGATGAACGGCCGTCGTGCACGACGATCTCGCCCTTCTCGTCCGTGACCACCGTGGCGGTCGACGGGTCGTGCAGACCCCCGGTGAACACCCACACACCGGAAGCGACCATTTCGGCGTTGAGCGCGGAGACGTCGTCCATGATGCGCGCGAGCGTGTCGTCGTCGGGTTGCACGGCGTCGGCGGGATAGCAGACCGACAGCAGGTAGTGCGGCATGGCGCAGTCCTCTCGTCTCGGCCGCGGTGCACGGCCATCCATCTTCTCTAGGATGGGCGATCGGCGGATTCGACAGGCTGCACAGGCGAATCCGGCTTCAGCCTCGTGCGCGGCGGCGGCTCGCTCAGGCGACCGTCGTGCGCCGGTCCTCAGCCGTCGTTCGCTTGAGGTGCTCCGATGCTGCGAGCTTGAGCGCCTGCACCGCCGCAACGACGGTGGCCGACGTCGCGACCGAGGGCCGGGTGACGACCCAGACGTGGCGGGGCTCGGGCTCCCGACGCAGCCGTCGTACGACG
>JANXWJ010000158.1 GCA_025351185.1 Candidatus Nanopelagicales bacterium | reverse complement strand
GCGACCTCCGGTGACGGCTCTCACCAGGCTGCGCTCGACGCCGTGCAGTCATGGGTGGCCCTCGTCGACCTGGCTGCCAGCACCTACCGTGACGACAGCGAGATCGTGGCGCTCAATGCCGCGTCGGGCCTACCGACCCGCGTCGGACCGGTGCTCGCCGAGGCGTTGCACATCGCCATCGACGCAGCCGAGCGCACCCGCGGCGTCGTCGACCCCACGGTCGGGGCAGTGACGCTCAGCGCCGCGTCCGCCGCCCCCACGGTCACACGCGCCGGAACCTACCGCGACGTCGTCATCACCGACGTTGTCGAGGGAGCAGTCGTGCAGATGCCGAGCGGGGTCCGCCTCGATCTCGGGGCGACGGCCAAGGCCTGGGCCGCTGATCGCGCTGCCGTGCTGGCGAGCGACGCCAGCGGTCTGGGTGTGCTCGTCTCGCTCTCCGGCGACATCGCGATCGCCGGCCCGCTTCCCGACGGCGGCTGGCCCGTCCTGGTCACCGACGACCACCGCGAGGGCGCCGCCAGTGCCAACGCGGTGGCACAGACGATCAGCCTCGCCGGTGGGGGCCTCGCAACATCGAGCACCACGGTCCGCACCAGGACGACTGCGGACGGCAGCACCGTCGCCCACGTCATCGACCCGATCACATGGCGTCCCGTCACTCCGGTCTGGCGAACCGTCAGCGTCGCCGCAGGCGACTGTGTCACCGCCAACACGGCCAGCACCGCTGCCCTGGTGCTCGGCGACCGCGCCGTCGCGTGGCTCGAGGAGACCGCTCTTCCGTGCCGGCTCGTCAGCACCGACGGCACCGTCGTCAGAGTCGGCGCCTGGCCCCTGCCCGAGAGTGAAGGAGCATCCGCGTGAATCCGCTCTGGTTGGCGACCCGGGCCACGGGCGAGGTCTCGCTGGTGCTCTTCACGATCGTCACGGTCATGGGAATCGCGACCACCAAGGGCTGGGCGAGCACGCGTTGGCCCGAGTCGGTCATCACTCTCCTGCACCGCAACATCTCGTTGCTGTCGGTGGTTTTCCTCGGTGTCCACATCGGGACGACCGTCGTCGACAGCTATGTGCCGATCAGCTGGCTCGACGTCGTGATCCCGTTCCAGACGACCTACAAGACGCTGTGGGTGGGGCTGGGCACCATCGCCTTCGACCTGATGGCGGCCGTCATCATCACGAGCCTGCTGCGACGTCGGATCCCGCCACGACTGTGGAAGGGGATCCACTGGACCGCCTATGCCATGTGGGCCGTCGCAGTCGCGCACTCGCTCGGTGTCGGCACCGACATGCTCCTCACCCGCATCGTCGCCGGGATGATGGTCGGCTTCGTCGCCGCTGCCGTCGTCGCCCGGTTCATGACTCCGCACCGCCAGGACGACCCCGTTGTCTCGGTGCCCACCCGGATGGAGCTGCGCTCGTGACGCGAACTCCTGCACCGTCGAGAACATCAGCACCTGCCATCGGGGCACCGCGCCTCCTCGGCGAGGCCGTCGGCGCCGACCTCGGTCGTCACCTCACGATGTTCGGTGCCCCGCCCACCCAGCTCCGCACCAAGCGCGGCCACGTCGGTGCACTCGTCGGCGAGGTCGACCGAGCCGGGCTGGCGGGTCGCGGTGGCGGTTGGTTCCCCACCGGACGCAAGATGCACGCCGTCGTCACGGCGGCGCGCACGTCGCGCAAGGACCCTTTCGTCGTCGTCAACGCGATGGAGGGCGAGCCCGCAGCGAGCAAGGACGCGGTGCTCGCCCAGCACAACCCGCACCTGATCCTCGACGGCGCGGTCCTCGCGGCAGAGGCCGTCGGCGCCTCCGTCGTGCATGTCGCCGCGCACCGCGGCAGCCGCACGCTCACCATCCTCGAGCGCGCTGCCGAGCAGCGTCGCAGCCGCCGTCTCGACAGTGTGGAGCTCCGTGTCGTCGACGCGCCCGGCCGCTATGTCGCCAGCGAGGAGAGCGCGTTGGCGCACTTCCTCGGCGACGGTGTCGCCTTGCCGATGACCGTGCCGCCGCGCGTCTTCGAGTCCGGCGTACGCCGTCGCCCGACACTGCTGTCGAACGCCGAGACCTACGCCCACATCGCCCTCATCGCGCGGCACGGAGCCGACTGGTTCCGTGAGGTGGGCGTGTCCACCGCGCCCGGCACCATGCTCATCTCCGTGTCCGGTGCCGTCGGTCAGCCCGGCGTGCTCGAGGTGCCGACCGGCAGCACCGTGCGTCACATCCTCGGCCTGGCCGGTGGCACGTCGGGCTCGGTCCACGGCCTCGTCACCGGTGGCTATGGCGGAGCCTGGGTCGCCGCC
>JANXWJ010000130.1 GCA_025351185.1 Candidatus Nanopelagicales bacterium | reverse complement strand
CGCCGTCCACTACGGCGTGGACAAGGACACCGAGAACATCGACTACGACCAGGTGACGGCGCTCGCCCGGGAGCACCGGCCGAAGGTCATCTGCGCCGGGGGCAGCGCGATCCCTCGCCTCATCGACTTCGAGTTCTTCCGCAACCTCGCCGACGAGGTCGGGGCGATCTTCTGGGTCGACGCCGCCCACTTCATCGGCCTCGTCGCGGGCCGGGCGATCCCCAGCCCCGTGCCGTGGGCCGACGTCGTCACCTTCACGACCCACAAGGTGCTGCGCGGCCCGCGCTCGGGCGCCCTCGTCTGCAGGACCGCGCACGCGGCGGCCCTGGACAAGGCCGTCTTCCCGATGATGCAGGGGGGCCCGCTCATGCACGCCGTCGCCGCCAAGGCCGTGGCGCTCAAGGAGTGTGCGACGCCGGAGTACGCCGCCTACACCCGCCAGGTGATCGCCAACGCGCAAGCACTGACCAAGGGGCTCGAGGCCGAGGGGATGCGTGCGATCTCCGGCGGCACCGACACCCACCTCGCGCTGCTCGACCTTCAGGGCATCGGAGTCACCGGTGCCGAGGCCGAGGCTCGCACCGGCGCCGCGCGCATCGTGCTCAACAAGAACGCCATCCCCTACGACCCGCAGCCGCCGAGCGTCGCGTCGGGCATCCGCGTGGGCACCCCGGCCACGACCACCCAGGGGATGGACGAGGCCGACATGTCCACCATCGCCGCCCTCATCGGTCGCGCCGTACGAGACGCCGACGGCACGGCCGCCGCCGACATCGCCGCAGACGTCACGTCCCTCGTCTCGGCCAAGCCCGCCTACGCCTCCTAGGAGCACCTGACTCGTGCGGGAGTACCTCCTCTGCCTCGTCGTCGCGGCGGCGGTGACCTACCTGGTCACCCCGCTCGCGCGCAGCTTCGCCATCTGGTGGGGCGCGATGGCAGCGGTGCGCGACCGCGATGTGCACGACGAACCGACCCCGCGGCTCGGTGGGCTGGGCATGGCGGCCGGCCTGGTCGCGGCGATGCTCGTCGCGAGCCAGCTCCCGCTCATGAAATCGGTGTTCTCCGGCTCCACCGAACCGCAGGCCCTGCTCTCCGGTGCGGCGGTGCTCATCGTCCTCGGGATGATCGACGACAAGTGGGGTCTCGATGCCCCCACGAAGTTCGCCGGGCAGTCGCTCGCAGGCGCCGTCATGGCGCTGCAGGGCATCGCGATCGTCTGGCTGCCGATCGGCGGCGTGCTGGTCCTGGACCCACTCACCTCGGTGCTGCTGACGATGCTCGTGGTGGTGGTGGCGGTCAACGCCATCAACTTCGTCGACGGGCTCGACGGTCTGGCGGCCGGCATCGTCGGCATCGGGTCGCTGGCCTTCTTCGCCTACAGCTATCTGCTCAGTTTCGAGTACGGCGTCACCCGGGCCACGCTCGCCGCGCTCGTCTCGGCGATCCTCGCCGGCATGTGCGCGGGCTTCCTGCCGCACAACATCAACCCGGCGCGCGTGTTCATGGGCGACACCGGCTCGATGCTCATCGGGCTGCTGCTGGCGAGCTCGGTCATCACGCTGGTGGGCCAGCTCGACCCGACCATCGTGCCCGGACCCACGTTCGTCCCCGCGCTGCTGCCGATCCTGCTGCCGGCGGCTGTGATGGCCGTCCCGCTGCTCGACATGCTGCTCGCGGTGATCCGGCGCACCCGAGCCGGGCGCAGCCCGTTCTCACCCGACAAGCAGCATCTGCACCACCGCCTGCTCGAGATCGGCCACAGCCAGCGCCGCGCCGTGCTGCTCATGTACGGCTGGACCTTCCTGCTCGCCTTCACCGCAGTGGGACTGGCTTTCGTCCCCCCGGGCGTGGCCGCGATCTGGTTCGTCTGCGGTGTGGCGGTGCTCTTCGTGGCGGTCCGCTGGCCGAGGCTGCGGACCCGCCTGGCGGGACCGTAGGTCGTCGGTCCGCACCAGGTGACCGAGGTCGCACGCGTGCCGTTTGGGCCGCTGGGCGACCTGCCCTACGCTGACGGCGTGCCCGCCGCCTCCGACGGACCGTCACTCTCCGGCCCGATGCCCGCAACCCAGGCGACGTCTGTCGTCCTCCGGGGCTCCATCGTCATCACCTCGGTCGCCGGCGTCCTCGCGGTCGTGCTGGCTGGCGTGCTCCGCGGGAGCAACGCCGCCTTCGGTGCCGGCCTCGGCGCGGTCATCGTCGTGGTGTTCTTCGCCGCGGGGCAGTGGGCAGTCGGCCGAGTCCTCGCGAAGAGCCCTGAGACAGCGCTGGCCGCCGGGATGCTGGTCTATCTCACCCAGATCTTCGCCCTCTTCATCCTCATCGCGCTGCTCAAGGATGCGACCTGGCTCGATCCCAAGTCGTTCGCCTCGACCATCGTCGTGTGCACGTTCGTCTGGATCGCGGTGCAGATCTGGGGGTCGTCGCGCCTCAAGACGCTCGTCGTCGAGCCTCGCGAGGAGACCACGACGGTCACCGGCGCCGAGCAGGTCACGGGTCGGGAGTCCGACCAGTGAGCGCCCTCGATCCGCGACCGCGCGAGCAGGGCGTCAGTGCCCCGCGCACCGCAACCCCCGCGAACGGCCACCGTGACGCCCAGTGGTACCGTCGCGTCGCGACGAAGACGTCCGCGGCCCAGCCGGATGTGCTGCCCGAGGGCCGCGTGTCCGATGGTGCGGCGTGGTCCGCAGTCAGCCACCTGGCCGCAGGGATCATGCTCTACGGCGGGCTCGGCTGGCTGTTGGGCCGGTGGCTGGGCAACCAGTCCCTCTTCGCCGCTGCGGGGGTCCTCGTCGGGGTCGCCCTCGCGATGTTCATGCTGTTCCGCCGACTCGAGCCGACCAGGCCCGAGCCTGAGACGCAGCGGCAGGACCGGTCATGACCGATCCCCGCTCGGAGGCCACACCCCCGATGGTCCTGCCCGGCCCCACCAGCCCGATGGAGTCGCACTGTGTCCGCTAGCGCGCTGCTCGCCCTCTCCGAGGGCAGCTGCCACCTGGTTCCGGAAGGCTGCGGCTTTCCCGCGCCCAACACCGAGATCTTCAACTTCGACTCGGTGGTGGAGTTCAGCCTCTTCGGGCTGGAGTTCCACATCACCAAGCCGCTGATCCTGCTCCTGATCGGCGCGCTCCTGATCGTGGTCTTCTTCGTCCTCGCGTTCCGCAAGGCGAAGATCGTGCCCCGCGGTATCCAAGGCCTCGGTGAGTACGGCTACCTCTTCGTCCGCGACGGCATCGCCCGCGAGACGATCGGCAAGGCGGGCGACCAGTTCGTGCCGCTGCTGTTCACGTTCTTCTTCTTCGTCTGGGTGCTCAACATCATGAGCATCCTCCCGTTCGCGCAGTTCCCGGTGACGTCGCGCTTCGCGATCCCGGTGGCCTTCGCGATCCTCGTCTACCTGGTCTGGGTGCCGCTCGGCGTCAAGAAGCAGGGCCTGGTGTTCTTCAAGAACATGACGATGCCGCCGGACGTCCCCAAGGCGATGTACGTCCTTCTGGTGCCGATCGAGATCCTGTCGAACTTCATCGTCCGGCCGTTCACGCACTCGGTCCGTCTGTTTGCGAACATGTTCGCCGGTCACATGCTCCTGGTGACGTTCTCGGTGGCCACCTGGTATCTCCTGTCCCCGAACATCGTCGGCATCATCGGCTCGGGCGCGTCCTTCGTCGTGACCGTCGGTCTCACCGGTTTCGAGCTGCTGATCCAAGGGCTGCAGGCCTACGTCTTCACCCTGCTGGCGGCGGTCTACATCAACGACGCCGTCAACGCACACTGACCACCCGCTCGACCGCACGCCCTACGAACTCGCTCTACCCCTGACCGGCGGAACCGCCGCCGGCCGACACAAAGGAACACGACATGTCGCTCCTCGCTGCTGCCGCCGGTGTCACCGGCTCGCTCGGTTCGATCGGTTACGGTCTCGCGGCCATCGGCCCCGGCATCGGCGTCGGCATCATCTTCGGTCAGGGTGTGCAGGCCATCGCGCGTCAGCCCGAGGCCTACAGCACGATCCGCGCCAACATGCTGCTCGGCTTCGCCCTGACCGAGGCGCTCGCGCTCATCGGCTTCGTGGCGCCATTCGTCTTCGGTACGTGATCCGCACCTCCCGCCGCATCGTCGCTGACGAAGGTTGACAGTCATGAGCCACGCAATGAGCACCCTCGCGGAGGGCAGCAGCGTCCTCGCGGTCCCGATCGACGAGCTGATCATCGGTCTGCTCGCGTTCCTGATCGTCTTCTGGGCGCTGTCCAAGCTTGCCCTCCCGGGAATCCGCAAGGCGCTCGAGGAGCGCACCGCGGCCATCGAGGGCGGCATCGCGCGGGCCGAGGAGCGCGAGGCGCAGGCAGCTGCGCTTTACTCGCAGTACCAGGCGCAGCTCGCCGAAGCCCGCACCGAGGCGGCCCAGATCCGCGCCCAGGCGCAGGCCGACAAGTCTGCCATGGTCGAGGAGGCCCGCACCGAGGCGGCCGAGGCGGCTGCCGCCGTCACCGCGCGTGCCGAGGCGGCCATCTCCGCCGAGCGTGCGTCGACGGTCGCGTCGCTGCGCCGCGAGGTCGGCACCCTGGCTGTGACGCTGGCCGGCAAGGTCGTGGGGGAGTCCTTGCATGACGACGCCCGCGCCCAGGCCACGGTTGACCGGTTCATCGCCGATCTCGAGTCACAGGCTGCGGCGAGCGGGACGAGCGCCTGATGCTCGGATCCTCCCGCGAGTCCCTGGCGGCGATGCAGGCGTCTCTCGACGCCCGACGTGCCGAGCCGGGGTTCGACGCCGTCTCGGGCGAGCTGCTCGCTGTCGCCGCCGTGCTCGGTCGCGAGAAGTCGCTGCGCTCGGCGCTTGCCGACTCCGGGCAGCCGGCCGGTGCCCGCTCGGGCATCGCGACCGACCTCTTCGGAGCTCAGATCTCGGCTCTGTCGGCTGCCGTGCTCTCCGACATCGTGAGCGCGCGCTGGTCGAGCGCAGCCGACCTCGTCGACGGCATCGAGCGGCTCGGCGCGCAGGCGGCCTTCACCGTCGCGGAGACCGGAGGCTCCCTCGACCGGATCGAGGACGAGCTGTTCACGGTCGGTCGGGCGATCGACCAGAGCCCCGAGCTGCAGCTCGCCCTCACCGACTCCGCGATGACGTCGCAGAGCAAGGCATCGCTCGTGCGCGACCTGCTGGGCGCGTCGGCGTCGCCGACCACGACGGCGCTGGTGGCGCACGCCGCAAGCAACCTGCGCGGGCGCCGACCGGCGTCCGCGGTGGAGGACCTCGCCAAGCTCGCCTCCGACCAGCGCCGCCAGGTGCTGGCCGAGGTGCGCAGCGCGATCCCGCTCACGACCGAGCAGCACACCCGGCTCAGCGCGGCGCTCACGCGCCTCCAGGGCCGCACGGTGCGCGTCAACGTCGTCGTCGACCCCGAGGTCATCGGCGGCATCGTGGCCCGAGTGGGCGACGACGTCATCGACGGCAGCATCGCGAGCCGGCTCGAGCAGGCCCGCCGGACGGTCTCCGTCTAGCCCGTACGACCCGAACGGCACCTGACATCGAACGACCTGAGAAGACCCGCCCGCACGACGACCGCAGGCGCCCAGTCGGGCGCAAGAACGAGAGAGCAGGACACCATGACGGAGCTCACGATCCGGCCGGAGGACATCCGCGACGCGATCGCGCGGAACGTCGAGTCGTATGCCCCCGGAACGACCCGCGAAGAGGTCGGCCGGGTCACCGAGACCGGTGACGGCATCGCGCGCGTCGAGGGTCTGCACTCGGCCATGACCAACGAGCTCCTCGAGTTCGAGGGCGGCCTCCTCGGCCTCGCGCTCAACCTCGACGTCCGCGAGATCGGCACCGTGCTCCTCGGTGACGGCTCCAAGATCGAGGAGGGCCAGGTCGTCCGTCGCACCGGCGAGATCCTCTCGGTGCCGGTCGGCGACGGGTTCCTCGGCCGCGTGGTCGACCCCCTCGCCAAACCGATCGACGGCAAGGGCCCGATCGTGGCCGAGGCGCGACGCGCCCTCGAGCTGCAGGCGCCGACCGTCGTCGAGCGCCAGCCGGTGAAGGAGCCGATGCTCACGGGCATCAAGGCGATCGACGCCATGACGGCCATCGGCCGCGGCCAGCGCCAGCTCATCATCGGTGACCGTCAGACCGGCAAGACCGCGGTCGCGATCGACACGATCATCAACCAGAAGCAGAACTGGGAGTCCGGCGACCCCACGAAGCAGGTCAAGTGCATCTACGTCGCCATCGGCCAGAAGGGCTCGACCATCGCGGCCGTCAAGGGCGCACTCGAGGACGCCGGCGCGATGGAATACACCACCATCGTCGCGGCGCCTGCGTCTGACCCGGCCGGCTTCAAGTACCTCGCGCCCTACACCGGCTCGGCCATCGGCCAGCACTGGATGTACCAGGGCCAGCACGTCCTCATCGTGTTCGACGACCTGTCCAAGCAGGCCGAGGCCTACCGCGCCGTGTCCCTCCTCCTGCGTCGCCCGCCGGGCCGCGAGGCCTACCCCGGCGACGTCTTCTACCTGCACTCGCGGCTCCTCGAGCGCTGCGCCAAGCTGAGCGACGAGCTCGGTGCTGGCTCGATGACCGGTCTGCCGATCATCGAGACCAAGGCCAATGACGTGTCGGCCTACATCCCGACCAATGTCATCTCGATCACCGACGGTCAGTGCTTCCTCGAGTCGGACCTGTTCAACTCCGGTGTCCGTCCGGCGATCAACGTCGGCATCTCGGTCTCGCGCGTCGGCGGCTCGGCGCAGCCCAAGGCGATGTAGTCGGTCGCCGGTCGCCTGCGTCTCGACCTCGCGCAGTTCCGTGAGCTCGAAGCCTTCTCGGCCTTCGGCTCCGACCTCGACGCCGCCTCCAAGGCGCAGCTCGCACGTGGCTCGCGCCTCGTCGAGCTGCTCAAGCAGGCGCAGTACCAGCCCTTCCCGATGGAGGAGGAGGTCGCATCGGTGTGGTCCGGCACCACGGGCAAGCTCGACGACGTCCCGCTCGAGGACATCCGTCGCTTCGAGCGCGAGTTCCTCGACTACCTCAAGCGCGACCACAAGGCCGTGCTCGAGACCATCCGCGCCACGAGCGCCCTCTCCGATGACTCCGTGACGCTGCTCGAGAACGCCATCGCCGCGTTCAAGAAGCAGTTCACGACGTCGGCCGGCGCCCCGCTCGTCGTCCACGAGGCTCCGGTGGAGGCGCTCGACGCCTCCGAGGTGCAGCAGGCGACGATCACCAGGGTCAAGGGCTGAGGTCCCTGCCCCATGGGTGCCCAGCAGCGGATCTATCGACGGCGGATCAAGACCGTCCAGTCGACCAAGAAGATCACCAAGGCGATGGAGCTCATCGCGTCGTCGCGCATCGTCAAGGCGCAGCAGCGTGTCGAGGCGGCTCTGCCCTACACCCGTGAGCTCGCCCGGGCCATCTCGGCCGCGGCGACGCACACGGCCGGGGGCCACCCGCTCACCGACATCAAGCAGCGCCAGCGCGAGCGTGCGTCGGTGCTCATCATCACCGCCGACCGCGGGCTGGCAGGCGGCTATTCCTCCACCGCGATCAAGGAGGGCGAGCAGCTCACGTCTCTGCTCCACGACAACGGCATGGCGGTCGCTCCCTTCCTCGTCGGGCGCAAGGCAGTGGCCTACTACCGCTTCCGCGGTCGTGAGGCGGCGGGTTCCTGGACGGGCTTCTCCGACCAGCCGACCTACCACCACGCCAAGGAGATCGCTGCCGCACTGCTCGAGTCGTTCCTCATGAGGACCGAGGACGGCGGCAGCGACGAGATCCACATCGTCTACACGCACTTCGAGTCCATGGTCACGCAGGTCCCGACCGTGCGTCGGATCCTGCCGCTCGAGATCGTCGAGACGACCGCCGCCGAGGCTGCGGCAGCGGGCCAGGGCCCGTTCCCGCTCTACGAGTTCGAGCCGTCCGGTGAGGCCGTGCTCGACTCGCTGCTCCCTAAGTACGTCGAGAACCTCGTGTTCACCGCGTTGCTGCTCTCCGCGGCGTCCGAGCACGCATCCCGTCGTCGCGCCATGAAGGCGGCGACGGACAACGCTGAAGAGCTCATCAAGACCCTCAGCCGCCAGGCCAACCAGGCCCGCCAGGCAGAGATCACCCAAGAGATCAGCGAGATCGTCGGCGGCGCCGACGCACTCTCCGCATCGGCATAGGAGTCGAGGACCACCATGACTGCAACGACTGAGACCGCGACCGGCGTCGGCCGGGTCGCCCGGGTCACCGGGCCTGTCGTCGACGTGGAGTTCCCCGTCGAAGCGATGCCGGAGCTCTACAACGCCCTGCACGTCGACGTGAGCTTCGGCGACAACATCGAGGGCGAGAGCAACCGCACGCTCACCCTCGAGGTGGCACAGCACATCGGCGACAACATGGTGCGCACCATCTCCATGCAGCCGACCGACGGCCTCGTGCGCGGCACCGCCGTGCGCGACACCGGCGACGCCATCACGGTGCCCGTCGGCGACGTGACCCTCGGCCACGTGTGGAACACCCTCGGCAAGCCGCTCGACGTCGAGGAGTCGTCCCTCACGATCACCGAGCGTCGCGGCATCCACGCGCAGGCGCCGAGCTTCGACCAGCTCGAGAGCAAGACCGAGGTCTTCTGGACCGGCATCAAGGTCATCGACCTGCTCACGCCCTACGTCAAGGGCGGCAAGATCGGCCTGTTCGGTGGTGCGGGCGTCGGCAAGACCGTCCTCATCCAGGAGATGATCTACCGCGTCGCCGAGAACTTCAGCGGTGTATCGGTGTTCGCCGGAGTCGGCGAGCGCACCCGCGAGGGCAACGACCTCTTCGGTGAGATGACCGAGTCGGGCGTGATCGCCAAGACCGCGCTGGTCTTCGGCCAGATGGACGAGCCGCCGGGCACGCGTCTTCGCGTCGCGCTCTCGGCGCTGACGATGGCGGAGTACTTCCGCGACGTGCAGAAGCAGGACGTCCTGCTCTTCATCGACAACATCTTCCGCTTCACCCAGGCCGGCTCCGAGGTCTCCACGCTGCTCGGTCGCATGCCGTCGGCCGTGGGCTACCAGCCCACGCTGGCCGACGAGATGGGTCAGCTGCAGGAGCGCATCACCTCGACGCGTGGTCACTCGATCACCTCGCTCCAGGCGATCTACGTCCCCGCCGACGACCTCACCGACCCGGCCCCGGCGACGACCTTCGCGCACCTCGACGCGACGACCACGCTGTCGCGCCCGATCTCCGAGCTCGGCATCTACCCCGCGGTCGACCCGCTCGACTCGACCTCGCGCATCCTCGACCCGCGCTACATCGGCGAGGAGCACTACCTCGTCGCGGCGCGCGTCAAGGAGATCCTGCAGCGCTACAAGGACCTCCAGGACATCATCGCGATCCTCGGCATCGACGAGCTGTCGGAGGAGGACAAGATCCTCGTCGGCCGGGCTCGCCGGATCCAGCGCTTCCTGTCGCAGAACCTCTTCGTGGCCGAGCAGTTCACCGGTCAGGCCGGCTCGTTCGTGCCGGTCGAGGAGACCATCTCGTCGTTCAAGGCGCTGTGCGAGGGTGAGTACGACCACCTGCCCGAGCAGGCGTTCTTCCTCTGCGGAGGCGTCGAGGACGTCGAGCGGAACGCCGCGAAGCTGGCCGGCTGATCATGGGCGAGCTCAACGTCAGTCTCGTCGCGGTCGACCGCAAGATCTGGTCGGGCACGGCGTCGATGGTCGTCGCGAAGACGCTCGACGGCGAGATCGGCATCCTGCCGCAGCACGAGCCGGTCCTGGCTCTGCTGGCGGACTCACCGGTGCGGATCACGACGAGCGACGGCACCGTCATCTCGGTGGCTGTGCACGGCGGGTTCTTCTCGGTCGACAGCGACCACGTGTCGATCCTGGCCGAGAGCGCCGAGCTCGGCGGCGAGATCGACGTCGAGCGCGCTCGTCTCGCTCTTGAGCGCGCCAAGGCGGCCGGCGACGAGTCTCCGGACGAGCTTGCGGCGATCATGCGCGCGGAGACCCGTCTCAAGGTCGCTCTCGCCGACCAGCACTCGGCGCACGCCTCCGACACCTCCGGCGGCCACCGCGTCGGCGGCTGACTCGGCTGTTCTTCCGGCAGGGATGATCAACGCGGTTCAGCTGCGCTTTCTGTCCCGGATTGACGATCTTCGACGAGCTGGGCCGGACTCCTTGTGGGTCCGGCCCAGCTCGTTGTGGCCGGCAGTCGTTGTGGCCGGGCTGCGGGTCCCGCCGCCCTCCTGGGTGGTGGTTGTACGGGGGGTTGTGGGGGTTGGCGCGCGGCTGCGGGCTCCCCCTCGGGGGAACCCTTGCCGGGCGCGGCTTCGACTCTGCGCCGGACACTCCCAGCCCGCGAGGTTGGGTGCGCCTGCTGGGGTGCGCTTGCTTGGGTTCGCTTGCTCGGG
The DNA here is from genome assembly GCA_025351185.1 of Candidatus Nanopelagicales bacterium. Lineage (GTDB taxonomy): Bacteria > Actinomycetota > Actinomycetes > S36-B12 > CAIYMF01 > Longivirga. The sequence goes on along the minus strand of JANXWJ010000130.1, from coordinate 13,577 downwards.
GAAGTGGGGGCGGTGGGCTGCTGGGGCTTCTAGGGTCGGGGTATGGCAGAGCTGGTGCATCCTCGGAATGCTGCGTTGCTGCGTCGGGTTCGGGACGCGGAGGGCGCGGACGGGCGGCTGGCTCTGCCAGACGTCGCGTCGTGGGAGATCTTTCCGTTCGAGGGGGAGATGCGGGTCAAGGCGCTCGAGGAGCCTGAGCTGCCCGAGCCGGCGCGCACGGGTGAGGGTGGGAAGCCCTGTGACTCGTGCGAGACCGGGGTGTCGCAGGCGGTCTGGGCCGACGAGCGGTGGAAGATCACCGCACCCGAGCCGAGTGCGATCCCGATCGTGTTCCTGAGCCCGCGCAAGCACGTCGATCTGGGCAACCTCGGGCTGCTGCTCTCGGGAGAGATGGGCCAGCGGATCTGGCGGCTCGAGATGGCGCTGACCTCGCTCGGCGGCGTCGGACGAGTCCACCTGAACCGGTGGGGCGACGGTGGTGCGCACCTGCACCTGTGGTTCTTCGCCCGGCCGGAGGGGCTCCTCCAGCTGCGGGGCTCCTCTCTCGCGGACTGGACCGACACCCTTCCGGCGATGCCGCTTCACGAGTGGCAGGACATGCTCTCGGCCGTCGCTGCGGAGATGGCCGTGCTCGGCGGCAAGGCACTGCGCTGAGTCGGGCTGAGCTGCGCGCTGACCGGTACGACGCTCAGATCGCGGGAGTCATCTCCTCAGGTGTCGTCCGGCGGATGCCGATGCGCACAGTCCGACGGGGGTCGAGTCGGCCCTCGCGGAGACGACGTACGGGGGTCAGTCATGACGGTGACGGGGGTTCCGGCTGCGTGGTACCACGACCCGCACGTACCTGCAGATCTACGGTCCGGGCGGCCGGTCGGCTCCGGTCGGGGGCACCGGCTATGCCGTGCTCGTCTGGATCCGGGTGACCAAGCCGTTCGACCAGAACGCCTTCGCCGCCGGGATGGCCCGCGGGCTCAGCAAGGCCTCGGCCGGGGCGACCAGTCAGACGTTCGCGGAGGCCAACGGCGGCAAGACGGTCTGCGTGCGGTCGACGCCCGCCGCACTCGATGTGCCGATGGTGGAGTGCGGCTGGGTCTGGTCGGGGACCGGCCTGGTGATGACGATCGAGTACGACGTACCCGTCGACGTGGTGCTCGCCGACAACCGCGCAGTCGTCGCCTCGATGGCGCACCCCGCCTGACCCGGGGGGACGGGCACCCGACCGACGCCGGCCAGTGGCCTCAGGCGCGGTTGGCGCCGGGCACCCACAGGACGTCGCCGCCGGCGGAGAGGTTGGCGTGGCGACTGAGGATGAACAGCAGGTCGCTCAGCCGGTTGAGGTAGGTCGCGGTGAGCGGGTTCATCGTCTCGCCGAAGCTCTCGAGAGCGGCCCAGGTGGAACGCTCCGCGCGACGTACGACGGTGCGGGAGACGTGCAGCAGCGCCGAGCCCGCGGCTCCGCCGGGGAGCACGAAGGAGCGCAGCGGCTCGAGCACGTCGTTGTAGCGGTCGCACGCGGCCTCGAGGGCGTCGACGTACTCCTGCTGGACACGCAGCGGCGGGTAGGCCGGGTCCGCGACGATAGGCGTGCACAGGTCGGCGCCGACGTCGAAGAGGTCGTTCTGGATGCGCGTGAGCAGGCTCACGACGTCCTCCGAGAGGTCGCCGAGGGCGATCGCGACGCCGAGGGAGGAGTTGGCCTCGTCGGTGTCGGCATAGGCGTGCAGCCGCAGGTCGTTCTTGCCCACCCGCGACATGTCGCCCAGCGCTGTGGTGCCGTCGTCGCCGGTGCGGGTGTAGATGCGGGTGAGGTTGACCATGGTCTGAGCCTAGGGCCTCCCGCTCCCCGCCGCTCCGGCGCGTGAAGGGCACCCCCACCGCCAGGCGGAGGCACCCGCAGGGAGGAACGTCGTGGCACGAACCACCTCGCGGTGTCGCCTATCCTCGCTGGCGTGGAGGCCTTTCGGATCGTGGGGGGCGCCCGGCTGGCCGGCGAGGTGCGGGTCACGGGCGCGAAGAACAGCGTGCTCAAGCTGATGGCCGCGTCGTTGCTGGCCGAAGGCCTGACGGTGCTCCACGAGGTCCCCGACATCCTCGACGTCGAATACATGGCGGAGCTGCTGCGCCGCCTCGGCTGTGATGTTGTACGCGACACCGACGGACGCTCCGTGTCGATCGCCGTGCCCGCCGTGCCCTTGCACAAGGCCGACTACGACCTCGTACGCCGGCTGCGCGCCTCCATCAACGTGCTCGGCCCGTTGCTCGCTCGCTGCGGCGAGGCCGACGTCGCGCTCCCCGGCGGCGACAACATCGGCAGCCGCGGGCTCGACATGCACGTGGCGGGGCTGGAGAAGCTCGGCGCGACCGTGCGCAGCGAGCACGGCTTCCTCATCGCGACCCGCGACAAGCGCCTGCACGGGGCGAGCGTGTGGCTCGACTTCCCGAGCGTCGGCGCCACCGAGAACCTGCTCATGGCCGCGGTCCTCGCCGACGGGGTCACCGTGATCGACAACGCAGCGCGCGAGCCGGAGATCGTCGACATCTGCGCGATGCTCACCGCGATGGGCGCGACGATCGACGGCGTCGGCACCTCGACCCTGGAGATCCACGGCGTCGACTCGCTGTCACCTGTCACGCACACGACCGTGCCGGACCGGCTCGTCGCAGGCACCTGGGCGGTGGCTGCGGCGATGACGCGGGGCGACGTCACCATCCGCAACGCGCGCGCCGACCACCTCGACATCGCTCTCGACAAGCTGGTCAGCTCGGGCTCGGTGGTCGACGTCCTCGACGACGGGTTCCGGGTGCGCAACCACGACCGGCCGCGCGCGGTCGACATCGTGACGCTGCCCTATCCCGGGTTCCCGACCGACCTGCAGCCGCAGTTCATCGCGCTCAACTCCATCGCGCGCGGTGCCGCGATGGTGACCGAGAACCTCTTCGAGGCGCGCTTCCGCTTCGTCAACGAGATGGTGCGTCTCGGGGCCGACGTACGCACCGACGGGCACCATGCCCTCGTACGCGGCAAGGAGTCGCTGTCGGGCGCGCCGGTCGAGGCCGCCGACATCCGGGCGGGCGCCGGCCTCGTGCTCGCCGGCCTCGTCGCCGAGGGTGTGACCACCGTCTACGAGCCGCATCACGTCGACCGCGGCTACGAGGGCTTCATCGGCGACCTCGGCACCCTGGGCGCCGACGTCACGAGGATCGAAGTAAACCACCTCACCTGACCGCTGACCCTTCTGACGGACCCGCCTTGCTGGCGTAACTGCTGCTGAAGACGGTCGCTGAGCAGCACGTGTGCCAGCAAGGTGCGTCCTGGGGGCGCCGGGTCAGTGGGGCTTGGCGACGAGCGCTCTCGCTCTCTCGGCGTCGCGCTCGAAGACCATGACTCTCGGGCCGGCGAGGGTCTGCGCCAGGGTGGCGCGGATCTGGTGGTCCTCGAGGCGCTGGCGGACCATCTCGGCCTCGATGTAGTTGGTGGGTGCCGCGACGGAGACGAGCAGTCCGTACTCGTCGACCCGGCCTGACTTCGCCGGGCGCGCGACCAGCGAGCCGCCGCGGCTGAAGGTCCAGCGCAGCAGCAGCACCAGGATGCCCACGACCCCGAAGGCGATGAGGGGCCCCACGAGGAACGAGGCGCTGGTGAACTGCACGGGGCCATGCTCGACCTCTTCGCCTCCCAGGGCCACCCCGGCCGCGCCGCCCCGTGTCAACCAGCAGCACGCCACGAGCGGGAGGACTCGAGTCACTGCCCGAATCGTCGGTCTCAACGCGCCCGGAACCAGGGATTCGGGCAGTAACTCGTGAACCGGGGGTGGCCGGGCAGTGCGGCATCGCCCCGACCCGGGATGCGGGAGGCGCCCGGATTAGAGTCCGATACGGGCGCACCGATACCGCGGTGACGGCCCTGACGAGGAGGTCGCAGTGGCTGCAGTCGAGGGATCCGAGGTCGGCGGATCCGAGGTCCAGCTGGCCGCGGTCAGGCAGGTGGCGGTCATCGGTGCCGGGCTCATGGGCGCTGGCATCGCCCAGGTGGCGGCTGCGGCCGGCTACGACATCGTGCTGCGCGACGTGACGCCCGAGGCGCTCGAGCGCGGCCTCGGCACGATCCGGTCGTCGTACGCCAAGTTCGTCGACCGTGGTCGCATGACGTCCGACGACGCCGAGGCGGCACTCGCCCGCATCACGACGACCACCGATCTCGACGCGGTGGCGGGAGCCGACCTCGTGGTCGAGGCGGTGTTCGAGAAGCTCGAGGTGAAGGCTGAGGTCTTCCGCGCGCTCGACGCGATCTGCCAGCCCGGCGCCGTGCTCGCATCGAACACCTCCGCCATCCCGATCACCTCGATCGCCGCGACCACGCAGCGCCCGGAGTCGGTCGTCGGCACGCACTTCTTCTCGCCGGTCCCGATGATGAGGCTCTGCGAGGTGGTGCGCGGCTACAAGACGTCGGACTCGGCTGTCGCGGTCGCGAAGGCGTTCGGCGAGGGCGTCGGCAAGACGGTGGTGGTGGTCAACCGCGATGTCGCGGGCTTCGTCACCACTCGTCTCATCAGCGCGCTCGCGATGGAGGCCGTGCGCCTGCTCGAGTCCGGCGTGGCCAGCGCCGAGGACATCGACACCGCCTGCCGACTCGGCTTCGGCCACGCGATGGGACCGCTCGAGACCATCGACCTCACCGGCGTCGACATCATGCTCAACGCCGCGAGCAACATCTACACCGATACCCAGGACGAGACGTTCGCGCCGCCGGAGCTCTTGCGTCGCATGGTCGCGGCGGGAGACCTCGGTCGCAAGAGCGGCCGCGGCTTCTACGACCACTCCTGACCCGGGGCGTACGAGGAGGATCGCGATGCGCGACAAACCATGGATGATGCGGACCTACGCCGGGCACAGCTCGGCGACCGCCTCCAACGAGCTCTATCGGACAAACCTGGAGAAGGGTCAGACCGGGCTCTCGGTCGCCTTCGACCTCCCGACCCAGACCGGCTATGACCCCGACGACCTGCTCGCACGTGGCGAGGTCGGCAAGGTCGGCGTGCCGGTGTCGCACCTCGGCGACATGCGCGCGCTCTTCGACGACATCCCGCTCGGTTCGATGAACACCTCGATGACCATCAATGCCACCGCGATGTGGCTGCTCGCGCTCTATGCTGCGGTCGCGGAGGAGCAGGGCGCTCCGCTGACGTCGCTCACGGGCACGACGCAGAACGACATCATCAAGGAGTACCTCTCGCGGGGCACGTACGTCTTCCCGCCCGGCCCGTCGCTGCGTCTGATCACCGACATGATCGCGTGGACCGTGGTCGACGTGCCCCAGTGGAACCCCATCAACATCTGCAGCTATCACCTGCAGGAGGCGGGTGCGACACCCGAGCAGGAGATCGCCTATGCCTTGTGCACGGCGATCGCCGTGCTCGATGCCGTACGAGACTCGGGCCAGGTGCCGGCCGACCGCTTCGGCGAGGTCGTCGCGCGCATCTCGTTCTTCGTCAACGCCGGCGTGCGGTTCGTCGAGGAGATGTGCAAGATGCGGGCGTTCGTCGCACTCTGGGACGAGCTCACGCGTGAGCGCTACGGCATCACCGACGCCAAGCAGCGGCGCTTCCGCTATGGCGTGCAGGTCAACTCCCTCGGGCTCACCGAGGCGCAGCCGGAGAACAACGTGCAGCGCATCGTGCTGGAGATGCTCGGGGTCACCCTGTCGAAGGACGCCCGGGCACGTGCGGTGCAGCTGCCGGCCTGGAACGAGGCACTCGGTCTCCCGAGACCGTGGGACCAGCAGTGGTCGCTGCGGATCCAGCAGGTGCTCGCGTTCGAGAGCGACCTGCTCGACTACGACGACCTCTTCACCGGCTCGGTCGTCGTGGAGGCCAAGGTCGCCGACCTCGTCGCGAAGGCGAAGGCGGAGATCGACCGGGTGCAGGACATGGGCGGCGCGGTCGCGGCAGTCGAGAGCGGCTACATGAAGAGCCGTCTCGTCGAGGCGCACGCCGCACGGCGTACCCGCGTCGAGAGCGGCGATGAGATCGTCGTGGGCGTCAACGCGTTCGTCACGACGGCGCCGAGCCCGCTGACGGCCGAGGGCATCGAGACGGTCCAGACCGTCGACCCGGCGGTCGAGGCCGAGGCGGTCGCCCGGCTGCAGGCGTGGAAGGGCGAACGCGACGACACGGCTGTGGAGGCCGCGCTCGCCGACCTGCGCGCTGTGGCTACGACGACCGCCAGTCTCGTGCCGCCGACCCTGCAGTGCGCCAAGGTCGGGGTGACCACAGGGGAGTGGGCGGGTGCGCTGCGCGAGGTGTTCGGGGAGTACCGAGCACCGACCGGGGTCTCTGGGGCCATCGGGATCGGACCGGTGAGCGACGAGCTCGCGACCGTGCGCGCCGCAGTGGCCGCGACGGGTGCCGAGATCGGTGCGCACCTGCGCATGCTCGTGGGCAAGCCTGGCCTCGACGGGCACAGCAACGGTGCCGAGCAGATCGCCGTGCGCGCCCGCGACGCCGGCTTCGAGGTCGTCTACCAGGGCATCCGCCTCACCCCCGCGCAGATCGTCGCTGCTGCGGTGGAGGAGGACGTCGATGTCGTCGGCCTCTCGATCCTGTCCGGATCCCACCTCGAGCTGGTGCCGATGGTGCTCGAGGGGCTGCGTGCTGCGGGACTGGGCGACGTGCCCGTCGTCGTCGGCGGCATCATCCCCGACGTCGATGCCGTGAGGTTGCGCGCCGCAGGTGTCGCGGCGGTGTTCACTCCCAAGGACTACGACGCGACCGTGATCATGGCGCAGGTGCTCGACGAAGTCCGTGCGGCTCATGGTCTTCCGCGTCTCGTGGGCGTGCCCGCGTGACGCAGCGGTCGACCGGTCGACCGGACGAGCGGGCGTGACGCGGATCTTCGTGGTGCGCCACGGGCAGAGCGTGGGCAACGTCGCGCGGGTCTGGACCAGTGCCCGTGCCGGCTTTCCGCTGACCGACCTCGGTCATGACCAGGCGCGCGGCGTCGGCTGGTGGTTGGCCGACAGCGGCGCGTCGGCCCTGTATGCCTCGCCGCTGTTGCGAGCGCAACAGACGGCCGCCGATATCGGCGAGGTGCTCGGGCTTGCGGTCACGACGCTCGAGGGTGTCGAGGAGATGCACGTCGGGGTGCACGAAGGCGCCCACGACGACACGATCGGACCGATCGCGCTCGATGTCTTCGGACGCTGGTGGCGCGACGGTGACCTGTCGGCGAGGTTCGACGGCGGCGAGACCGGCCAGGAGATCGCGTCGCGCATGCGGGCCTCGCTCGAGAAGGTCGTGGCCGAGCACCCGGGTGAGACCGTCGTGGTCGTGTCGCACGGCGGGGTGATGGCCGTGGCCCTCACCGAGATGAGCGGCAACCTCGACGCCGAGTTCGTGTCGCAGCACATTCTCGCCAACTGCGAGACGGTGTCGGTGATCTTCGACGACGGCACCTGGCTCTGCGAGTCCTGGGCCGGCATCGCTCGCTGACCGCAGTCCGCGCGCATCTGCGAAGCGAGGCTCGAAGGGCTGCGAGCTGCGGTCGGTCGTGGCGAGGGGCTGGTCGGTCACGGGATCAATCCTGCCCGCGCTTGTTCCACCGGAAGAACACCAGGCTGAGGATGAGTCCGCCGATGCACCAGGCGAACAGCACTGCCGCGCACTTGGCCAGCTCGAACGATCCGGTGACCTCGAAGGCTGCGGCCTCGGGTGGGAGGAAGACACTGCGCATCGCCTGCGTCAGCCACTTGAGCGGGAACAGTGCGGAGAACTGCTGCATCCAGTGCGGGAGCTGGTCGTACTGGAAGAACACCCCGGACGTGAACTGCAGCACGAGAACGATGGGGCTGACGATCGCTGGGGCGCCCTTGCCGTTCTTGGGCACGACGCTGAAGGCGATGCCGAGAAGCGTGCAGGCGATCAGGCCGAGCACCGAGGCCCAGAGGAACGTGAACCATTGCGCGCCGCTCGGGAGCACCAGCTTGTAGAAGAGCTTGCCGACGAGGATGAGCAGCGTGACCTGCGCGACGTAGGCCACGAAGACCAGGCCGATCTTGCCGACGAAGTAGGACAGCTTGGGCATCGGAGTGCCCTGGATCCGCTTGAGCGTGCCGTCATCGCGCTCGAGCGGGATCGCGATCGCGAGGTTCTGGAAGCTCGTGTAGAGCACCCCCGAGGCGATCATGCCGGCGACGAAGTACTGCGCGAACGTGATGTCGCTGCCTGGAGCGAGCGGCTGGTTGCCGAACACCGAACCGAAGATCACCAGCAGGAGCACCGGCAGGAGAAAGTTGAAGACGGCCGACTGGCGGTCGCGGAAGAACTGCTTGAGCTCGATGCGGACCCGGCGTACACCGAGGGGGATCGCGCCGGGCGGCGCGAGCGGAGTGGGGATGGTGGAGGCGGCCATCAGATGTCCTTCGTGTCGTGGCCGATGAGCGAGAGGTAGATGTCCTCGAGGCTCGGTCGTGCGATGGCCAGGCCGGGGATCTCGCCGCCGAGTCGTGCGGCCAGCTCACTGACGGTGGTCGTCGGCTCCTGGGTCTGCACCGAGCGGACACCGTCGCCTTCGCGCCAGCTGACGGTGGCGATCGACTCGTCGCGCCCGCCGAGACGTTCGGGGATGTCGCAGGCGATGACGCGTCCGCGAGCGATCACCGCGACCCGGTCTGCGAGCACCTCTGCTTCTTCGAGGTAGTGGGTGGTGAGCATGATCGTGGTGCCCTGTGCCTGCAGCTCGCGGATCAGCACCCAGAACTCGCGCCGCGCCTCGGGGTCGAACCCGGTCGTGGGCTCGTCGAGGAACAGCAGCTCGGGCCGACCGATGATGCCCAGCGCGACGTCGAGGCGCCGACGCTGGCCACCCGAGAGGTTGGCTCCGCGGGTCGTGCGCTTCTCCGCGAGCCCGACCGACTCGATCACCTCGCCGACGTCGCGCGGGCGGGGGTAGTAGCCGGCGAAGTGCGTGACCGACTCCTCGACTGTCAGGTCACCGAGGTCGCTCGCGGTCTGCAGCACGATGCCGATCCGGCTGCGCCACATCGCGTCGCCATGAGCGGGGTCGACCCCGAGCACGTCGACGTCACCCGCGTCACGGTGGCGGTACCCCTCGAGGATCTCGGTGGTCGTGGTCTTCCCGGCACCGTTGGGGCCGAGCAGCGCGAGCACCTCGCCGCGCACCACGTCGAGGTCAACGCCATCGACGGCGTGGGTCTCGCCGTAGGTCTTGTGCAGCCCCCGCACGCGTACGGCGAGGTCTGCGCCGCCCGGCGCAGCCACCACGAGCGGATTCACGGCAGCAGAGGCAGAGGCAGCAGCGGATCGGGTCATCGTCATGCCTCCACCCTGCACCCCCGAGACCGGAAAGCGCAGCGAGCGCCCGATGGCTCTTCTCCTCCACCACCCGGTGGATACGACCGACCCCAGCACGACCGTCTCGGGACCCGTCCGACACCGCCGCGGTGGGTTGACGGTGGGGCGGGATCAGAACAGGCGGGACTCGGTGTCGTCGTGACCGCGTAGCGCGTCGTAGTCGAGGACGACGCACTCGATGCCGCGGTCGCCGGCCAGCACGCGCGCCTGCGGCTTGATCTCCTGGGCGGCGAAGATGCCGCGCACGGGGGAGAGGAGCGGATCGCGGTTGAGCAGCTCGAGATAGCGCGTGAGCTGCTCGACGCCGTCGATGTCACCGCGGCGCTTGAGCTCGATGGCGACCGCCTTGCCGCTGGCGTCGCGCGCCATGATGTCGACCGGGCCGATGGCGGTCGGGAACTCGCGGCGGACGAGCCGCCAGCCCTCGCCGAGGATCTCGATCTGCTCGGCCAGCAGCTTCTGCAGGTGCGCCTCGACACCATCCTTGACCAGGCCAGGGTCGATCCCGAGCTCGTGGGCGCTGTCGTGGTGCACCTCGTGCAGCGAGATGACGAGCTTCTCGCCCGCCTTGTTCGTGACCGTCCAGGTTCCGGTGCCGTCGTCGTGGTCCTCGGTCGTGAGGCTGCACGGCGGGCTCATCCAGTTGAGCGGCTTGTACGAACCGCCGTCGGAGTGCACCAGAACCGAGCCGTCGGCCTTCACGAGCAGCAGCCGGGTGGCGCTGGGCAGGTGGGCCGTGAGCCGACCGACGTAGTCGACCGAGCACGAGGCAATGACGAGGCGCACCCGGTGACGGTAGTACGTCGCGGCCCAGCCCGGCCGTGCGGGGACGTCGGGTGGACGCGCCGACCCCGGGCTCTGGCCGCCGTACAGCTCCCCGCTGACGCCGCCGCTCAGTAGAAGAACGACAGGACGACGCCCACGGGCGTGAGCCCGAGGATGTCGCCGCCGACCTCGATCGCGCACGGTGACGGTCATGACGGGACCGTAGCGGCCCCGAGGGGCGCCGCGGATGGTGTTCCTGCGAGGATCAGAGCCGGTCCGCGACGCCGCGGCCGCTGGCCCGGCGCGTGCGGGCCGCGAGCAGCACCAGCCCTCGGGTAGCACCAGCCCTCGAGCAGCACCAGCGTCATCGAAGGAGCACCATGTCGCGCGAGATCACCAAGGTCGGGGTCGTCGGTCTGGGCACCATGGGTGCCGGCATCGCCGAGGTGTTCGCCCGCAGCGGCTATGATGTCATCGGCCTCGACGCCAACGACGCAGCCATCGAGCGGGGACGTGGTCACGTCGAAGGCTCGACCGGACGGGCCGTCAAGCGCGGCAAGCTGAGCGAGGACGAGCGCGCCGCGATCATCGGTCGGATCAGGTTCACCAGCGACTACTCCGACCTCGCCGACCGCGACCTCGTGGTCGAGGCGGTGCCGGAGAGCCTCGAGCTCAAGCGCGAGATCTTCGAGCAGCTCGACAAGGTGGTCGGACCCGACGCCATTCTCGCAAGTAACACCTCGTCGCTGTCGGTCACTGAGATCGCGGTCGCGACCGCGCGCCCGGCGCAGGTGCTGGGCATGCACTTCTTCAACCCCGCACCCGTGCAGGCGTTCGTCGAGATCGTGCGCACGGTGGTGACCGCACCCGATGTCGTCGACGACGTACAACTCGTCGCGAAGAGACTGGGCAAGCAGCCGGTGGTCGTAGGCGACAAGGCGGGCTTCATCGCCAACGCGCTGCTCTTCGGCTATCTCAACCACGCCGCCTCGATGTTCGAGACGAAGTACGCGACGCGTGAAGACATCGACGCCGCGATGAAGCTCGGGTGCGGCCTACCCATGGGTCCGCTGGCGCTCCTCGATCTCATTGGGCTCGACACCGCCTACGAGATCCTCGACACGATGTACAAGCAGGGACGCGATCGGCTGCACGCGCCGTCACCGGTGCTCAAGCAGATGGTCACCGCGGGTCTGCGTGGTCGCAAGACCGGTCGCGGCTTCTACACCTACGAGGCACCCAACTCACCTGTCGTCGTCGCTGACTCGCTCACGCCGGCGCTCATCGACGACGCGAGCGTCGTCACCCGCCCGGTCCACAGGGTCGGTGTCGTCGGCTCGGGCACGATGGCCACCGGCATCATCGAGGTCTTCGCCAAGGCCGGCTTCGACGTGCTGTACGTCGCGCGCTCGGACGACAAGGTGGCCAAGGTGCGCAGCGCGCTCGAGCGCTCGCTCGACAAGGCAGTCGTACGCGGCAAGCTCTCCGAGGTCGACCGTGCCGCGGCGCTCGCGTGCGTCGCAGGCACGACCCAGCTCGACGACATGTCCGACCGCGACCTCGTCGTGGAGGCGGTCGTCGAGGACCTCGCGGTGAAGACCGTGCTCTTCGAGGCGCTCGACGAGATCTGCGCGACCGGAACGATCCTCGCGACCACCACCTCGAGCCTCCCGGTCGTCGACCTGGCCGCGGCGACGAAGTTTCCGCAGGACGTCGTGGGTCTGCACTTCTTCAACCCTGCGCAGGTGATGAAGCTCGTCGAGGTCGTGTCGACCGTCGCGACGGCCGACGACGTAGTCGCGACCGCGGTCGCCGTCTGCCACCGCCTCGGCAAGCACCCCGTGACGTGCAACGACCGGGCCGGGTTCATCGTCAACGCCCTGCTCTTCCCGTATCTCAACGACGCCGTGCGGATGCTCGAGGCCAACTACGCCTCGGCTGACGACATCGACACGGCTATGAAGATGGGCTGCGGGTATCCCATGGGGCCGTTCGAGCTGCTCGACGTGGTGGGGCTCGATGTCTCCCTCGCGATCCAGCGCACCCTCTATCTCGAGTTCCGCGAGCCGGGGTTCGCTCCCGCGCCGCGCCTCGAGCACCTCGTCACCGCGGGATATGTCGGCCGCAAGGCCGGTCGCGGCTTCCGCAGCTACGACGCCTGAGCCGTCATGGGTCGTCGTAACCGTCGCGCGAGCGACGAGCCGTCCCGCCCGCTCGGCGGCGGTGCTCACCAGGACGTCGAGGAGCACGACGACGGCGACTGGGTCGTCCGCCGGATCACCGGAGCCGCAGCGACGAAGACCTACCGATGCCCCGGCTGCGACCAGGAGATCCATGTCGGCGTGGCGCACGTCGTGGCGTTCCCGTCCGACCGCCCGTCGGGCGAGGAGCACCGACGCCACTGGCACACGCCCTGCTGGGGCAAACGCGGCAACCGCGCCCCGGTGCAGCAGCGAGGCCGCGGCCCGAAGCACTGACGAGCCACCCGTACGCTCGGACTGATCGTGTGGTCGTGTCCGGGTGCTGGAAACAGCCGCACGATCAGTCTGAGCAGGGGTGAGACCGTGGCCGAGATCGTCGCGAACAGCGTGCTGCCTGCGCGCCGCGAGCCGCTGAGCATCGTGACTGCTGACGGGCTGCGCCTCGTCGGCGAGCTCGCGACTCCTCTTGACCGCGACCCGGTCGCCACGATGGTCTGCCTGCACCCGCTGCCCACGCACGGCGGCATGATGGACAGCCATCTCTTCCGCAAGTCCGCGTGGCGGCTCCCCGCACTCGCCGGGATCGCCGTGCTGCGCTTCAACACCCGCGGCACGTCGAGCGCTGCGGGCACGAGCGAGGGTGCCTTCGACGAGGGTGACGGCGAGGGCCAGGACCTGCTCGCCGCGGTGCGCGACGCCGTCGAGCTCGGGCTCCCGCACACGTGGCTCGTGGGCTGGTCCTTCGGCACCGATGTCGTGCTGCGTCACGGTGACGTCGACCCCGTCGAGGGCGCCATCCTGCTCTCGCCGCCGCTGCGATGGACCACCGACGACGACCTCGAGCGGTGGGCTGCGTCGGGCCGCAGGCTCGTGGCGCTCGTGCCCGAGCTCGATGACTATCTGCAGCCGCCTGAGGCGCGCGAGCGCTTCGCCCGCGTGCCCCAGACCGAGGTCATCGGAGTCGACGGCGCCAAGCACCTCTGGGTGGGGGAGAAGTACGTCAGGATCGTCCTCGACGAGATCGCCGGGCACCTCGTACCCGGTTCGGCACCCCTGCCCGACGGATTCGACGGACACATGGAGAGGTGGAACGACCTGTGAGCGGATTCCGGCTCGACGACAGGACGGCACTTGTCACCGGTGCGTCGCGCGGCATCGGCCGGGCGATCGCGATCGCCTACGCCGCGGCAGGCGCTGACGTCGCGCTGCTCGCGCGTGACGCCGCAACCCTTGCCGAGGTCGC
>JANXWJ010000118.1 GCA_025351185.1 Candidatus Nanopelagicales bacterium | reverse complement strand
CGGGACGCGCATCAGGTCATGAACGCGCACCATGGGAGATGGACAACGGAAGGCCTGTCCCCCATGGGGCTGGCTCTCTGTCGTGTCGGGCATTCATGACGTCCGCTGCGACTATTGCTACGGGGCATCCAGGCGTTCCCGGCACGGGCCGAAAGGGCGTTCCGAATCCCCGGTGACCGCAATCCCAGTGCGCGCCCGCCGGCGGGGTGAGTCCTGGCGGACCGTGGCCCCAAGCCCTCAATCAGCGAGGAAGCAGATCGATAAGATCGTCCGGTTGACGTTGCATTCCACGCCTGAAGGTCACACCCACTGGTCGTGTCGGACGATGACCGCACGGGTCGGGGTGAGCCCGGTGACGGTGCAGCGGATCTGAGAGGCATGGGGGCTTACGCCGCACCGGGTCGAGACGTTCAGACTCTCGAACGACCCGGCGTTCGAGGACAAGCTCGTCGACGTCGTCGGGCTCTACCTCAACCCGCCGACCGAAGCCGTCGTGTTGTGCACGGATGAGAGTCCCAGATCCAGGCGCTGGACCGCACTCAGCCCTCACCCCCGATGGTCAAGGGCCGAGCCGGCACGATGACGCATGACTACAAGCGCAGCGGGACCACGGGATCTGCGTTGCCTTCGGCTTCGAGGTCCTTGTCGCCGGTCACGATCCCGGTGACTTGCTTGGCCTTGCCCTTGACCTGCTTGGACTTGGCAGTCATCCGCACCGTTTCGAGTGGACGGGAACCCGCCTGGCTCCGAGGGACTCAGCGGCGCGCCAGTCGGCGTCCGCTGTCATTGGTGATCGGGGTGTAGTTCTGTTGGAAGTGGTGGTAGAGGGCTGATTCGTCAGCCTGGGACAGTTCCTCACCCTGAAGCTCGATGTCGGGCGCGGACCGGACCTGCTCCTTGGTCGCCGTGACCTGCAACGAGTCGGGACTGATCTGGACTCCGACCAGGGGCACGAAGGTCAGATGGCGAGCGAAGACCCCCTCCCGCACCGTGCCGAACATTGGTGCATCGGTCTCGACATCGACGTAGACATTACGCAGCTTCCCGATCCGATCACCGTCATGGGCGAGGATCACCATGCCCAACCATTCGCCGACAGCCCACTTCGCGCTGACCGGCTCCGACGCAACCGTGGGGGCGGCTTCGCCGTGGGCCGTCACGGGATCAACCACGTTCGCGTCGACCCGTGCCGCATCTGACCCAGGTACCTCGGTCATCGCAATCGCCTCCTCGCACGGTCAAGCCCCCGCGCCTTCGACGATACTCCGGGTGAAGCGTGTGCCCGGCCGCCGAACCGGCGGCTGGGCACACGCATCCTGGTCGAGTGCGGCATCGGCGGCGCGGTTGTGTCGTCGCCTGCGTGAGGACGACACTGGAGTACCGCGGCGACGATCTGAGGTTCCCCTCGGGGCGCGTCCCTCGCGTCGCGCGGACAACTTTTCGGTCGGTACATGGGTCTGTGTCTCGAGTCTGCCTCGGGGCACCCGAGTGAAGGACGGAGAACCGTGCCCATCTTCGGCAAGGAACCACTCAAGATCATCGTGTGTCCGATCTGCACGGCGCGATTCGACGCTCCCGAAGAGATGGTTCACTGGGCGACCCACGTGATCCAGATCCCCGATGGGCAGGGAGAGCACGCAGGCACGTTCACGTGGACGTGCATCTGCGGGTCGACCGACATGATCTGGCCCAACGCCAACGCGGCAGCATCCGGGCTAGCCCTGCACATGCAACAGCGACACAACATCCCGCTCTAGCCTCGAACTTTCGTGATCTTGTGGCGCGACACGGGGTGTAAAAGCGCGGAAGTGCCTGTCCTGGTTGGGAAACTACTGCTTGTCGAGGGCAGTTGAATCTCAATCAGAAAGGCACTCCGCAGGTGAAGAATAACCGCCGGGCCTGGCCGGTCGTCGTCGACACGTCCGACGAGTCGTTGATCTCCTCCGCGGGTGGGTCGTTGTTGCTGGACACGGCGCGGGTGACGGGCCTGGACCGGGCGCTGTCCTCGTCGTTGTCGCCATGGCGGTCGCTGCGGGCGGTCCATGACCCGGGCAAGGTGATCCTCGATCTCGCGGTCGCGTTGGCCTTGGGTGGGGACTGCCTCGCGGACGTCGCGGTCCTGCGGGCACAGCCGGGACTGTTCGGTTCGGTCGCCTCGGATCCCACGATCTCCCGGCTGATCGCGGCCCTGGCCGCCGAGCCCGACGCGGCGTTGGCCGCTATCAGTTCGGCGCGGGCGACTGCCCGGGCAGCAACCTGGACGGCGCGGCACCCGGTCACCGGCAAGCTGGTCGTCGTCGACCTGGATGCCACGTTGGTGACCGCGCACTCGGAGAAGGAGAACGCCGCCCCCACGTTCAAGCGCGGGTTCGGGTTCCACCCACTGCTCGCGTTCGCCGACCACGGCCCCGGTGGGACCGGGGAGCCGCTTGCCGGGCTCCTGCGCGGGGGGAAGGCAGCCGCGAACAACGCAGCCGACCACATCACCGTCCTGGATGCCGCCTTGACCCAGCTCCCCGAAGCGCAACGCCACGCGGTGCTGGTCCGGACGGACTCCGGTGGTGGGACCAAAGCATTCCTGCACCACATCACCGACCTGGAACTGCAGTACTCCGTGGGGTTCTACGCCTCCGCGTTCGTCGTCGACGCACTGGACCGGCTACCCCGACAAGCCTGGCGCAACGCCCTCGAGCCCGACGGGACCCGACGCGACGGTGCGCAGGTCGCCGAGCTGACCCGGTGGCTGCCCGACATGACCGCGGTCGGCTGGCCGGCAGGGATGCGGGTCATCGCCCGCCGCGAACGACCCCACCCCGGTGCGCAGCTCCGCATCACCGACGCCGACGGATGGCGCATCACCATCTTCGCGACCAACACCCCCGGCGGGCGCCTGGGTGACCTCGAGGCCCGACACCGGCTCCGGGCCCGCGCCGAGGACCGCATCCGCGGGCTCAAGGACACCGGGCTGCGCAACCTGCCCCTGCACGGCTTCACCGCCAACCAGATCTGGTGCGAGATCGTCCTGCTCGCCGCCGACCTGCTGTCCTGGACCCAGACCCTCGCCCTGGCCGGCACCCCAGCCCGCGTCTGGGAACCCAAACGACTCCGGCTGCGGCTCCTCCACGTCGCAGCACGGATCGTGACCAGCGGCCGACGACGACGACTACGCCTACCTCGCGACTGGCCCTGGGCCGACCTCATCACCGACGGCCACCGAAGACTCCACGCAATCACTTGACCAAGACACCAGCCCCGACAACCAGGACCGGAGAACCGGCGAGAACAACGCCGGATCACCCGCACGCCCGAGCCCCGGGGCCACAACGATCACACCACCGACACGGCACGACCAAGATCACGAAAGATCGAGGCTAAGCCGACGACGACGCCGGCGAGGGCGAGCAGCGAGGACGAGGTGAGCAGGTCGTCGGGGAACAGGCCGGTGAGGAACCCGATAGGGAAGATGATCGAGGCGACGAACAGTGACGACAGCAGCGACTTGGTCTTCTTGGCCACGAAGTCGCTGATGGTCCACACCAGCATGACGACGGTGAAGGCGAGGACGGGATTCATCGGTTCTCCTGGGTGGCGGTGGTGCGAAGTCAATCAGTCTGAGGGAGATCCGCGCCCGGGTTCGTCACAGCGGCCAAACCCGGGGGACGATGAGCAGGGCTATGACGAGCCAGGACAGCAGCAACGGCAGTCCCAGGCGCCAGTAGTCGCCGAACCGGTACCCGCCCGGGCCGAAGACCATCATGTTGGCCGGGGTCGCTACCGGGGTGAGGAACGATGCGGCACCGGCGACGGCGACTGTCATGAGGATCGGCAGCGGTGACACTGCCGACTCGTGCGCGGCGGCCAGTGCGATCGGGATGACGATGAGCACGGTCGCGGTGTTGGAGATGAACTGCCCGAGGGTGGCGGTGAGCAGGAAGAGCGCGACGAGGATGAGCAGGGGGTGGCCGTTGCCGACGACCGCGATGAGTCGTTGGGCGATGAGGTCGGCCGCTCCGCTGATCTCGATCGCGGTGGACAGCGGGATCAGGCCGCCGATGAGGATGACGGTCTGCCAGGACACGGCACGGTAGGCCTGCCCGGAGGAGATCACCCGGAACAGCACCATCGCGGTGGCCGCGCCGAGGCCGGCGACCGCGGGCGGGACCAGGTCGGCGGCGAGCAGGATGATCATGGCGGACAGGATCGCGATCGCGGTACCCGCCTTCGCGCCGAGCGGCACGGTCTGGCGTCTGATGAGATCGGGGGAGTTCACGACTAGGACGTCGCGGTGCTCCACGAGTTCGTCGACTGCGTCCCAGGACCCGTGCACGAGGAGCGAGTCGCCTTCCGCGATGAGCGTGGGCTTGGCCTCCAGCTCCTTGCCGAGACGCCGGATCGTCAGGACTACGAGGTCCGGGCCGCGGGCCATCCCGGGGAACATGGTCTCCCCGACCAGCGGCGAGCGAGGCGGCACCACGAGCTCGGCGACCCCAACCTCACGCGAGATCAGCTCGCCTGTGGTCGCGGTCACCGGGCGCATCGCGACCGCGAGCACCAGTTCGCCGACGATCCGGCTCACCTCGCTCGCGGGCCCCGTCACCACCAGCACGTCGTCGGCCAGCAGCGTCGTCCCGCCGACTACGGGCTCCGAGCCGCGTTGGACCGCGATGAGTCGCAGATCCCCATGCCGTGACATGTCGAGCGTGTCGCGCGGCGACCCGACCAGGGGCGAGCGATCGCGGACCCGGAGTCGGAAGAAGCCGTCGATGAGCTCGTAGTGCTCGGTGATCGTCGCGCCGTGGCGGCTCAGGTCGGGCGGCTGGGTCGCGGAGACCCGCACGGGCAGCACGCGCGGAGCGAGGAACGCCCCGAGCGCGATTGTCACGATCACCAGCGGGACACCCACGACGGTGAAGGAGAAGAACGACAGGCCCGAGGTGCCCGCGTCAGCTGCGGCACCGGCGATGAGCACGTTGACCGGGGACGCGGTCAGGATCAGCAGCGACCCGGCGCTGCCGGCGAACGCCATCGGCAGCAGCATCCGCCCGGGTGCGATGCCCAGGCGCACCGCGATGACCACGACCATCGGGATCAGCGCGGCGGCGGCACCATTGAGGGTGATCAGGGCAGTCATGACTGCGGCCATCGCCATAACCGAGACGAGCGCGACCCGTGGGCGATCTCCGATCACCGAGAGCAGCCACTGGCCCGCCCAGGTGGTGACCCCGGCCGAGTCGATGCCCTCGCTGACCACGAACAGCGCCGCGATGAACACGACGACCAGGTCACCGAACCCGGACAGGGCCTGCTCAACGGGGAGCACGCCGGTGACGTACAGGCTCAGCGAGGCCATGACGGCCACGGCGCCCACGGGCAGCCGGTTCCAGATGAGCAGGACGATCACGGCGGCGAGGATGAGCAGGCTGATCGTTGCGTGGTCCACGGGTGTCCGTCCTGTTGAGTCGCCGGCGCCGCAGGCCCGAGTTCCTACGTCGGCGAGCAGACTATGACTGGCTCTGCTACATCGGGGAAATCGCAACACCGTCGACCCTGGAGCAGCCGTGAGCGGAGTCATTGCCGTCGCGCTCGACTTCGATCCCGTCCCCTCCGCCTCCCGGCAACTTAGTGTCGGCGTCGCGCCTGTCTCAGGCAAGGATGCCGTTGTCGGTGTCTTCGTGGCCGAGACTGGGGAGCCGCCCGAGGGGCTACCGAGCCGGACTGACCTCGCTGCCGCCGGCTTCACCGGCGCACGCGGGAGGACCCTGCGCCTGCCGGGCACACCGTTGCAGGTCGCGGTCGGCATCGGTGATCCCGCGACACTCACCAGTGCAGCGGTCCGCGATGTCGCTGCGGCGTTCGCGCTCGCCGCAGCCGGTCATGCACGGCTCGCGCTCCCCCTCGACACACTGACCGATCCGGCGGCTACGCTCGACTGGTACGGCGCGGCGGTCGAAGGGATCGTCCTCGCGCGCTAAGAGTTCACCGCGCTGCGCGAGCCAGCGGGCACCCCGCTCGACCAGGTGACGCTGGTCGCGGCGCCCGACCTGCTCGTCGATGCCGAAGCGGCCGCACGCCGCGGTGCGGTCCTGGCCCGCGCCACGTGCATCTCCCGCGATCTGGCGAACTGCCCGCCGGCGCACCTGACCGCCGAGCGGATGGGACAGGTCGCCCTCAGGCTCGGCGCCGAGACAGCGCTGGTCGTGGAGACCTTCGACCGCGAGCAGCTCCTCGAGCTGCGCTGCGGCGGCATCCTCGGGGTCAACGGCGGCAGCCACGACGAGCCACGAATGATCAAGCTCAGCTATTCGCCCGACTCGCCCACCGGGTCGATGGCCTGGGTCGGGAAAGGGATCATGTACGACTCGGGCGGTATCAGTCTCAAGCCCGCCGACGGCACCCACGCCATGATGAAGAACGACATGGCCGGAGCCGGCGCACTCCTTGCGGCCATGCTCACCCTGGGCGACCTCGGGTGCCGCACCAGCGTGACCGGGTACCTCATGTGCACGGACAACATGCCCTCGGGCTCCGCGCTGAAGATGGGCGACGTCATCACCGCACGCAACGGCACCACCGTCGAGGTCGCCAACACCGACGCCGAGGGACGCGTGGTCATGATGGACGCCCTCCTCATGGCGGCCGAGCAGAAGCCCGATGCCATCATCGACATCGCGACACTCACAGGGGCCAGCATGCGTGCCCTCGGCACCCTCGTCGCCGGGGTCATGGGAAACACAACCAACGAGTCATCGACCAGGTCCTCGACGCCGCCCGCACCACGGACGAGCTCGCCTGGCAGCTGCCCCAGGAGCGTGCCTACCGGCAACTTCTCGACAGCGACGTCGCCGACATCTCCAACCTCGGCGGAGCCGGCGTCGTCGCGGGGGCGATCACCGCCGCTCTGTTCCTCGAGGAATTCGTTGACGACACCCCGTGGGCCTACATCGACATCGCCGGCACTGTCCAGGCCGATCCCCCAGGCAGCTGGCGACCGCGCGGGTGCACCGGCTTCGGCGCCCGGCTGCTCGCCGAACTAGCGCTTTCGTTCAACGCTGAGTGCGGCAACTCCCGCCCCGAACGGTGACTGCCGCGGGTCGGATGCGGTCATGCTCCGACGACGCGCTGGCGGGTGTCGCGGCCGATGGGGTCGCGGTCAGCAGGGTTCAGGTCCTGGCACGTCCCGGACCCCATTGCGGTCGGGTGCGGGGGAGGCCAGGATGTCGAGCCCGGGCGGCCCGGCTCGGAGGACCCCGTTCGATCCGCACTGCCACGGGCACTGCTCACTCGGTGCCGACGCCAGGGAGGCGCATGGCACCACAAGTGCGACCAGATGTAGCGCAGAGAGGCGACCTTCCGTAGCGCAGAGTAGCGACCAGATGTAGCGGACAGACCCGACTCCCTGTAGCCTATCAACTTATGAGCAGCACTTTCACCGGTCACGGATACGTTCCTCGGACGGTTGACTCACAGCTTGCCGAGTTCGTCGCCGCCTTGCCGGCCGTCGCGATCCAGGGCCCGAAGGGTGTGGGCAAGACCCGCACCGCCTCGCAGCTGGCGGCGTCCACGTTCGAGCTCGACGACCCTGCCGTCCTTCAGGTCGTGGAGGCCGACCCGACCCGACTCACCACGTCACCCGCACCCGTCCTCATCGACGAGTGGCAGCGCTGGCCGGTCTCCTGGGACATCGTGCGCCGGGCCGTGGACAAGAACTCCTCGCCAGGACGGTTCCTCCTCGCCGGGTCGGCGTCCCCGCAGACCCCGCCCACGCACTCCGGTGCAGGACGCATCGTGGACCTGCGCATGCGGCCCGCCACCCTCGCCGAGCGGGGAATCGTCCCGTCGGTGTCGGTGGCCGCGCTGCTCGCCGGCGGCCGGCCAGCCATCAGCGGGGCGACGACTGTGGGGCTCGAGGAGTACGTCGAGCAGATCATCGGCAGCGGTCTGCCCGCCGTCCTCGGCCGGACGGACGCGGCCCGACGGGCGCTGCTGGACGCGTACCTGGACCGCATCGTCGACCGCGATTTCCCCGAGGCAGGCCTGCAGGTGCGAAACCCGGCAGGCTTGCGCCGCTGGCTGGCCGCCTACGCCGCAGCGACCGCGACCACGGCGACGTTCGAGACGATCCGCGACGCCGCCACAGAGGGCCAGTCCACCAAGCCGGCCCGCACCACCACCACGCCCTATAGGGACACCCTGGAACGAATCTGGGTGTCCGACCCGGTGCCGGGCTGGTCGCCGACCAGGTCCCACATCAACCGGCTGACCAACGCACCCAAGCACCACCTCGCCGACCCGGCCCTAGCCGTCGCGATCCTCGGACTCGACGCCGACCGACTACTGGCCGGCAAGTCGGCCGGGCCTGCCATCCCGCGCGACGGCACGTTCCTCGGCGCGCTGCTGGAGTCTCTGGTCGCCCTCAACATCCGCGTCTACGCGCAGGCCGCCGACGCCAAGGTCGGTCACCTGCGCACCAAGAGCGGCGACCGCGAGATCGACTTCATCGTCCAAGCCCGCAGCGGCGAGGTCGTCGCCCTCGAGGTGAAGCTGGCCACCACCGTCAACGACCACGACGTCCGGCACCTGAAATGGCTGGCCGACCAGCTAGGCCCGGACCTGGTCGACGCCGCCATCCTCACCACCGGCCGGGACGCCTACCGGCGCGCGAGCGACAACATCGCCGTCATCCCGGTCGCGCTGCTCGGGCCGTAACGGCCACGCACATGACCTCGTGCTGGTGGCGAGGTCGGCGGAACCCGCCCGTCACGGCCCGCTCGAGGATCCGAGCTTCGGTGTCCACCAGCTCGCGGGCTCGGCGCGTTCCTCGACCACTGCGCCGCCGACCCCCTCGGCCCGCTCTACGAGGTCGCGGCGTTCACCGGCCTACGACGTGGTGAGCTCCTCGGCCTGCGGTGGGACGACATCGACGTCGAACGCTCCCGCCTGGTCGTGCGCCGCCAGATCGTCCAGCTCGGCCACGCCACCCACCTCGGCCCGGTCAAGACCGCCAGCGGCCATGACCGCGTCGTCGACCTTGACGAAGCCACCATCGGCGCACTGCCCAACCACCAACTCCGGCAGCAGCAGCAACGCGACGAGTGGGGAACCGCCTGGATCGACAGCGGCCACGTCTTCACCAAGGAAGACGGGACACCGCTGCACCCCGAGACGGTGACGAAACGCTTCCGCGAGCTCTCCGACGCGGCCGGCCTGCGCCCCGTGCGACTCCACGACCTGCGCCACAGGCAGACCAGCCTCATGCTCGCCGCCGGCGTCCCCATGGCCGTCGTCAGCAAGCGACTCGGACACAGCTCACTCGCCATCACCTCCGACACGTACTCGCACCTGCTCGAAGTCGTCGGGCAGCAAGCCGCCACCGCCGCAGCCGCGCTGGTACCCCGCGTAGACCGCCGAACCCAGAATGAACCCAGGTCAGCCCCGAATCGCCCTGCTGACACTGGTGAATCGGGTATCGATGCAGGTCACGGGGTGGGCCGCCTGGGGATCGAACCCAGAACCCGCGGATTAAAAGTCCGCTGCTCTGCCGATTGAGCTAACGGCCCGGAGCACGGCGAAGACGCGTCAAACGGCCCTGATGCCTCATCGTTCGTAGCTCTTGCTAGCGAGCCCAGGGTAGTCGCCGGGTGCCACGATGCGCTGGTGACCCCGATCTTCGTGGGCGACGAGGGCACAGCGGGCAATCGGGTGGGCACCATCGCGCAGGCGGGGCGGAGCCGAAGTGCCTAGGGTTCTGGTCGCGCGGAGCCTTCCCCGCGGGTCCTGCCACGTCTCCGTCATAGTTGCGTCTCCAGGTCACGACGCACCCCTAGAGTCCTGGGACCAGAAGGAATCGATAGGGGTGGCCGCAGTGACCACCTGTTGAGGTCCTGCACGAATTCGAGCGACGGTCCCCGGCGTCCGACTCTTCAGGACCCCCAGCCACGGCAGACGCGACTCACGGCAGGTTCGCGAGACCTCCCGCTAGGCCCGGCCAGGTCGGCCCGTTCGCCGTGGCGCCGTCCCACCCCAGGGTGAGCCGGTCGTCGCTGCGCCCGGCGCTCCAGGACGGACGCGTGCGGCTGTGGATCGCGGTGCTACGCATCGAGACTCACCGCCGTCGTGATGGCTGCGAGCGCCCTCGGGTCGTGCGTGCGGGCGTAGACCTCGAGGGAGGAGTCGGCCAGTTTCACCACGTGCTCGCCACCGTTGTCGACCGCGACGTGCCACGCGTCCTCTGCGCTGAGAGTCGTCGGCTTGTCCTCGTCAGCGACCGCCGGTCGGTACGCCGCCAGCACGGCCGAGGACGCGGCCCAGGCCGCGTCGAAGCTCGCACGCCACATGTGCTGCGGCAGGGAAGGAATCGCGCGCGCCACCGCGTGGGGCGCAGTCGCGGCATGCACCAGCATGGTCGGACTGCCGACCGCGATGCGCGGATAGGCGATGACCGCCGCATCCACCAGCGACTCCAGCGCCGCCGGCACGTCAATGTCGGACTCCGGCGGCCGCAACGATGCCCCATGCTCGCCCCACCCCGTGGTCACCGGCAGCTGCGCGAGCCGATCTCGGATGCCGCCGTCCTGCCGCGGGACTCGGGGCACCGACATCATGAGTTCCTGTGCGGCCTGGGATCCCCGCGGCGGGGCGGCCACGACACGCTGCCACCGTGCCGCCCAGTAGCCCAGGCCGGCGGCGAGCTCGCGACGTCGTACGCCGTTGTCCTCTGCCCGCAGCGACTCGACGGCGTGGCCGACCCGGATCACCCCGTGCGTCGCACCGGCGACGATTCCCGGCAGCAGCACTGGCCACCAGGAGGCGAGCACTTCGGTCCAGGGCTCGTCGGCGACCCGATGCTCGAAGAACGAGATCCAGTCGGCGAGCCGGGTGTGATCGCCCAGCGATTCGATCGCCGACTCGGGTGTCATCGGGCGGGTCGAGCGCGGCATCGGCTCGAGCCGGCGGGTGTAGTCGTCGGTCCACCGGTGCACCGTGTCGCCCGAGCCTCGTCGCGACAGCACCTCCACCACCATCGGACCGTGGTTGGACAACCACCCGTCGAACTCCGGCCCGGTGCGGTGGAAGCGCTCAAGGGCCTCGTCATAGGTTCCTGATGTGATCGTGTGCATGCGACCATTCCAGGACATCAAGTGGACTTGAGGTCAAGCATGAAGGCAACGGACCTGCTGACTATCGGTGAGGTGTCGCGTCGCAGCGGGCTGGCGACGAGCACGCTGCGCTACTACGAGACCCTGGGACTGATCCGCAGCTCGCGCACCGCCGGCGATCGTCGTCGCTATCCGCGTGCGGTGCTACGGCGTCTCGCCGTCGTGCGCTCGGCGCAGAACGTCGGCCTCTCGCTGGACGAGATCGTCTCGACGCTGTCCGAGCTCGACCCTGACGCGGCACCGACGAAGAAGCAGTGGTCGCGGATCTCCGCCCAGTGGCGACCGCTCCTCGCGCAGCGGATCAGCGACCTCGAGGCGATCCGCGACAACCTCGACAGCTGCATCGGGTGCGGCTGCCTGTCGATGCGTCAGTGCGCGCTCTACAACCCGCAGGACGAGCTCGGCGACCAAGGCAGCGGTCCCCGTCGCAAGGTGCCCGTGCTCGACGAGGACCCCCACGGATGACCCCACGTCCGTTGATGTGTAACCAGGACGGGCTATAGCCAGTCCTGATTACACATCAAGTGATTGCGGGACTGCAGCGGGAGGTGCCGTGGTCGCGCACGGGTGTGACACCGGTGGTTCCGCGGGTCACCGGTCTCGATCGGCCTGGGGCGCCGTCATCCGCTTCCACCTGACGTGGCCCGGACATGCATGCGCTCGCCCTGGCTGCCGAACAGGCTGAGCACCTCGGCCGGCTCGTCACCCGTGCTGCCGAACCAGTGCGGCACTCGGGTGTCGAACTCCGCGACCTCGCCCGGCCCGAGCACGATGTCGTGGTCGCCGAGGACGAGGCGCATCCTCCCGGCGAGCACATAGAGCCACTCATATCCCTCATGGGTCTTGAGCTCGGGCACCCGCTTCGTCCGGGGGATGACGATCTTCCACGCCTGCACCCCACCGGGCTGCCGGGTCAGGGGCACGACGACCCGCCCGTGGGCGCGTTGCGGCTTGAGCCGCACTCTCGGATCACCGACCTCGGGTGCGCCCACGAGGTCGTCGAGGGGCACGCGATACGCCTGAGCGAGGGGCAGCAGCAGCTCGAGGCTGGGCTTGCGCTGACCGGTCTCCAGGCGAGACAGGGTGCTCTTCGAGATCCCGGTCGTCTGCGAGAGGGCTGTCAGTGTGACGCCTTGTTGGGTGCGCAGACGTTTGAGCCGCGGGCCGACCTGATCGAGCGCTGCGGCCATCGCCGCGGATTCGTCCATGCCTCATGGTGACCGTGATTCCCGGAAACGGCAACGGATGTTGTCATTCCTGGGAAGCTCGATCACGCTTGATCCATGACCACATATGACGTCGCAGTGATCGGTGGCGGAGCCGCCGGACTGTCTGCAGCACTCGTGCTCACCCGGGCTCGAAGGTCGGTGGCCGTCGTCGACTCGGGTGCACCCCGCAACGCACCCGCGACGCACATGCACGGTTTCCTGTCGCGTGACGGGATGGCGCCCACCGACCTCCTGGCCGCCGGACGCGACGAGGTGGCCAGCTACGGCGGTCACCTCGTGAGCGGCACAGTCCACGACGTCCGACGGACTCACGACCAGCTGTTCCTGGTTCGTCTCTCCGACGGCACGGAGGTGACCGCTAGACGCGTCCTCGTGACGACCGGCCTGCACGACGAGCTGCCCGAGGTCCCCGGTGTCCGCGAGCGCTGGGGCCGGGATCTGTTGCACTGCCCCTACTGCCATGGCTACGAGGTACGCGACCAGCCGCTGGGTGTGCTCGGCGGTTCACCCGAGGCGATCCAGCACGCTCAGCTCGTGCGTCAGTGGGCGTCGGACGTCGTGCTGTTCACCGACACGGTCGAGCTGACGGCCGACCAGCGCGAGCGGCTCGTCGCTCGAGCCGTCGGGATCGTCGAAGACGCTGTGTCTCGGCTCGTGGTGGTCGACGACCGTCTCGTCGGCGTGGAGCTCGCTGATGGTCGCGTCGTGCGCCGCTCTGCGGTGTTCGTCCGTCCCCGCCTGGTCGCCAACAACGTCCTGCTCGCCGGACTCGGGTGCGCAATCGACGAGGACGGGTGGGTCGTTGCTGACGCGACGGGTGCCACGACCGCACCGGGTGTGTGGGTCGCCGGCAACGTCTCCGACCCACGAGCCCAGGTCATCACCGCTGCCGGTGAAGGATCCGCGACGGCCATCGCGATCAACGCGGACCTGGTCGAGGACGACGTCAGACGAGCCGTCCGTGACTTCCGCGCCGGAGTGCTCGCCCCCTGATCCCACCCGGCAACACCGGGTGCCGCGCACGACGCAGAAGAAGGAGAACTCCCGTGTCCACCACCCCAGGCGCGCAGCCCGCGCGGATCTCGCCGCCCACGAAGCACCAGCTCGCGCTCATGATCTGGCTGTGCGTGTTTCCGACGCTGACAGTCCTCAACCTGCTGCTCGGTGACTGGCTGCGGCCGCTGGCAACGGTGCCGCGCACGTTCGTCCTCGCCACGGTGGCGGTGCCGATCGTGATCTACGGCCTCATGCCGTATCTGCACAAGGCGAGGGTGCACCTCATGACACGTGATCGCGCTGCCTGAGCTCGGTGGTGCTCGCCGTCGCCTACTGAAGGCGGGCGACGAGGTCGCGCAGCGCCTGAACGTCGGCGCGGGTGCCACGCTTCTCGGCGACGTCGAGTCGGGCCCAGAGGCGCAGGCGTAGAGCAGCGTCTGAGGGATCTTCGCCGAGCAGCATCCGCAGCTGTGCCACGGTGAGCCTGAGTTCCTTGGACCAGGGCTTCTTGTCATAGCCGAAGATGGTGTCGATCCGACGGGTCTCCGCATCGATGACGGCCTGCTCGTCGCTGCGCTCACCCTCGATCGGGTCCGGAGCGCCGGTGGCTCGGGCGAAGCGTCCGGGGACGTCCCAGTCGACATTGCTGATGGCGCGGGCCCCTCGACCAGCGCCGGCCGCGTTGGCCGCATCGCCGTACGACGCCCAGAGCCCCGAGATCTGCACGGTGGCGCCGAGCTCGGCGATCCTGTCCACGTCCACCGCTGTCTGCTTCAGGTCACCCTCGACGTCCACCGCTGTCTCCTTCAGGTCACCGTCGACGTTGGCCGATGGTCCCCTCAGTCTCTCAGGAGCCGCCGCAGGAAGCGAGGGCGGTAGGCCGTGGCCGGACGCTGGCCCCTCACCCGAGGCGATCTCGCGCCAGGGGAGGGCTCAGCGGGGTCGCCTTTCCCGCTCGTGCGGGGAGCCGGGCGGTCATCGGTTCAGGGTGTCGGTCTCGCCGAGGGTGCTCATCCTCGTGGCGTGATGCGACAGAATCGGGGGCATGGAGCGCATCGTGGGCTGGATTCCGTTGACCGTGTTCGTCGTGCTCGCAGTCGCTGGGGTCGTAGTCGGCTACGCGCAGTCGCAGTCCTAGATCGGCGTACGCGCCCTGACATGCCTGTGCTGGCACCGGGTGACCCGGAGCCCGCACAGGAGATGTCGCGCTGAGCGTCAGGCGATGACGCCGAACCCGCCGACCCAGGAGACCTTCTCGGCCGCTGCGAGCGAGATCTGCAGGAACCCGAGGGCCTCGAGCTCGCACGCCCGCTTGAGCGCACCGGCGTCGATGGTGTTGAGGCCGGCCGCGGTCACGAGACCACCGAGCAGTGCCTTGGAATCTGCGTCGTCGCCGGCGATGAGCACCGTAGTCGTGAGGTCGCCGACCTTGCCCGAGGCGAGGGTGGCCGCGAACGTGGTGGTGAACGCCTTGAGGACCTTCGAGCTCGGCAGCGCCGTGGCGAGCTCGGCCGTGGCCGAGCTGTCGGCTGCGACGACGAGGGAGTCGAAGGTCTCGAAGTTCACCGATTTGGTGATGTCGACGACGATCGTGCACGCGAGGCTTGCGCCGCGTGCCTCGACGATGCCGGCGAGCGCGGCGTAGGGGACGGCGAGGATCACGATGTCGCCGGTGACGGTCTTGTCGGTGTCGGCCGCCGTGATGACCTCGAGGGAGTTGCCACCCTGGGTGACGAGGCCAGCGATCGCCTGGCCCATGTTTCCCGTGCCGATGACTGTGACGTGGGCGATGGGGTGCTCCTTGAGGTCTGAATGGTTGTGATTCCAACTAAAACGTGAGGCACTATTACTTGTTGTGTCAACCAAGGCGCTACGCTGATCCCATGAGCACCCGATGGCTGGACGACGACGAGCGAGCCGCCTGGGTGCGACTCGTCGCGGTCGTGCAGCTGCTGCCCGGCGTCCTCGAGGCGCAGCTGCGCCGCGATGCGGACCTCACCCACTTCGAGTACTGGGTGCTGTCGATGCTGTCCGAGGCACCGGAGCGAACCCTGCGCATGACCGCGCTCGCCGCGCGGACGAGCTCGTCGCTCTCGCGTCTCTCGCACGTCGTCGCTCGACTCGAGGCGCGCGACCTCGTCGACCGCTTCCCGTGCCCGGATGACCGGCGAGCCACCAACGCGAGGCTCACCAAGCTCGGCTGGACGACGGTCGTCGCGGCGGCCCCCGGTCACCTCGGGGCGGTGCGCGACTATGTCATCGACGCACTCACCCCGCGACAGATCACAGCCCTGACCGGCATCGCCGAGGCGATCCTCACGAAGGTCGACCCGGATGCTACCGCCACCGGTGTGTATCGAGAGATCTCCGACAGACGTGAGGTCTAGCGCCCTCAACCTCTGCCCAGCAAGCACATCCGCCGACTCGTGGTCACCTGCGCAGACGCTCGCGGATCACCACGACAGGACTCGGGCGCAGGTCGACGAGGTCGACGTCGTGGTGCTCGACATCGATCAGGGTGTTGCGCACCGCGTGGGCCAACCGGTCGGAGAGCTGGCGCAGCGCCCGTGACACCGCGAGCTCGTCCCCGAGCTCCGGGATGCTGCGGTCGCCGGCACGACGTACGGACTCACCGCGACCCGTGACGACGGTGGGAGCATCGTCCTCGTGCAGCACCGCGTGCGCGGTGGTGAACTCGTCGTGCTCGACGACGTCGACAGTCACCGTCCAGCGGTGCACCCGCTGCGTCGAACCGACGGACGCCGTGACGTCCGCGGCAGGCAGGGCCGGTTCGATACGGCAGTCCTCGCGCGGGAAGTGCACGGTCTCCGTGCCGCTGTCGTCCCACCGCACGACGTAGGGCGGAGATCCGTCGGGATGGCGCAGCGCCACGACCCGACCCATGTGCTCGTGACCCGGGCGCACCGATGCGAGGAACACCCGGTCACCTACAGCGGCCAACATGTCGGCCTCCCCGCCCATCGAGGGTCCCCGTCCATTCAGTGTCACCCCCAACCCGGCGAGAAGGAATGCCAGGCAGCGTCTGGTGTCTGCACCACGCCGCTCAGCGGACGTCACGGTCTGCAGCCAGACGGTGAGGGCCCGTTTGAGTCGACGCGCGTCAGGGGACCCAGCGGAGCGATTGTCCGTCCGTGCGACGGAGGATCACGAGCGCCACGGTGATGCGCTCATCGCTTGTCGCGGTGATGTCGATGCCCACGGGGTCTCCGCCCTCCCAGACCAGCACGTCGCCGGGTGCGACCTCGAGATGGCCGTGCCGGAACGTCCCCGTCTCGACGACCGCGAGCCAGAGCTCGTCAGCGGGACGACCGATCGTCACGGTCTGCCGCTCGGTCCCCGGATCGTCGAACGTCTGGGTCAGCAGCTCTGCGCTCACGTGAGCGTCGTCGACGCGCACGCACACGTGATGGCGACCGATGCCTGCGCCGACGTAGTCCTGCGACTGGCCGACCGGCTCGCGTGACAGCCGGACATCCCACTGCCACGGCTGGCGCGCGAGGCTGTCGGGGCTCGCGGCCACCACGAGGGACCCGTCGTCGCCGAGGCGTGCGGCGACGTTGCGGAGGATCAGTCTCATCGACTCACCAGAGGGTGCGGCGCGCTGTCGGTCGATGACCGACGGGTCACGACGAGGACGGCTCGAGATCGGCGGTCGTGATCGTGCCCTGACGCTCGGCCGCGAGCAGCCGCGCCATCACCTTGCGCGCCTTGGCGACACCGGCGTCCTGGGCGATGAGCACGTCGAACTCGCCCGGTGGTCGGGTCTGCAGCCCGATCTCCTGCAGCGCCAACGCATCCGCGTCCTCCTGGAGAACCGTCTTGAGACCCTCGACGAGCTCGTCCGTGGCCCACTGCTGATCGACCCCGAAGTTGCGCGAGAACGCGTAGAAGTAGTGCGCGTTGTGGGCGTCGATCGGGGTGATGCCGTTGAGCACCTTGATGAGATAGCCCTCCTCGCGCGGGCGGCCCTCTCCGGTGATGCCGGAGTGCAGCACGTGGAAGCTGGGAGCGCGGAACTCCGTGCAGTGGAAGCGGTCCCAGAGTCCGTCGAGCTGCATCGTCGTGGCGTAGAGCGGCGGGGCCGCGACGCTCGGCATCAGCCGGTCCGCGGACACGACGTCGCCGTCGACCACGACCGTGATGCCGTGCTTGTAGATGTAGTCGTCGCCGACGGTCGTGGTGTGGATGAACGACTCGTGCGTGAGGTCGAGCAGGTTGTCGTGGATGAGCTCGGCGCGACAGTCGAAGTGGAACGAGTGCGTGACCGTCGCCCAAGCAGGGTCCGTCATCCAGTGCGTGTCCGGCACCTTCGAGACGTCGGCAAGGTCCTTCTCACCCGTCCAGATCCACACCCAACCGTCCTGCTCGACGACCGGGAACGACCGGACGAAGGTGCGGCGCGGGATGATCTCCTGCGCCGGCACCCGGACGCACACGCCTTCGCAGTCGAAGGTGAAGCCGTGATAGCCGCACTCGATCGAGTCGCCGACGAGACGCCCGGCCGACAGCGGGTAGCCGCGGTGCGGGCAGCGGTCCTCAAGGGCCACCGCGCGCCCGTCGACCGCGCGGTACAGGACGACCGGGATCTCGCAGATCGTGCGACGCGCCGGCTCGCGGGTGACCTCGGTCGACCACGCAGCGACGTACCAGGCATTGAGGGCGTACACGAATGCTCCTTGCCGGTGTCGCGCGATGTGGTTGGTGACAGGTGGTGCCTCAGGCAGTGCGGCGTCGTGCCTTGGCCTTCTCCGGCTCGACATCCTCGGGCTCAGCCGCCTTCTTCGCTGTGCTCTTCTTGGCGGTCGTCGACGCGGGCTTGGTCGATGTGGTCGCCCGCTTCTTGGGCGCTGCCTTCGCCGGACCTGCCTGATCGGTCTGCTCCGCCTGGGCGCGGGTCGCCTTCGTGCGCTCGACCGACTCGCGCAGCGCGGCCATCAGGTCGACGACGAGACCGTCGCCGGTGTCCTTCGAGGCTGCGGCCTCCGGTGCCGTGACACCCTCGCCTCCCTCAAGCTTGCTCTCGATGACGGCGAGCAGGGCCGTGCGGTAGTCGTCCGTGTACTCCGTCGGGTCGAAGTCGCTCGACAGCGACTCGACGAGTGACGCCGCCATGGCCAGCTCCTGCGGGCGCACCTCGATCGCACCGTCGAGCACGTCGAACTCCGCGGCGCGCACCTCGTCGGGCCACAACATCGTCTGCATGACGAGCACCTCGCCGCGTACGCGCAGCGCAGCGAGCTGCGACTTGTTGCGCAGCACGACCCGGACGATGGCGGTGCGGTCGGTCTGCTCGAGTGCCTCGCGCAGCAGGACGTAGGGCTTGATCGCCTTGCCGTCGGGCTCGAGGTAGTAGCTCTTGTCGAACAGCAGCGGGTCGACCTGGTCGCTCGGGACGAACTCGAGCACCTCGATCTCACGCAGGCCGGGCACCGGGAGGCCCTCGAAGTCCGACTCGTCCATGACGACCGTCTGACCGGACTGGCTCTCATAGCCCTTCGCGAGGTCCTTGTACTCCACCTGGTGCCCGTCGACGGCGCAGGTGCGCACCATCTTGATGCGACCGCCGTCGGCGGCGTGCACCTGGTGGAACCGGACGTCGTGGTCCTCGGTCGCGGCGTACAGCTTGATCGGCACGTTGACCAGCCCGAAGGCGACCGCGCCCTTCCACATCGCTCTCATCGAAACTCCTGCCGGTGGGGCCGTCGTGCCCGGGGAAGTCACCCGAGGCGAGGAGCCGCCGGCGGGTGCCGGAATCACCCATGATGGACCGGTGCTACCCATGCTGGCCACCCCCGGATCGCTACTTTCGGTCACGGGTGCGCCTCTGACCTGGGCTTTCGAGGTCAAGTGGGACGGCATGCGGATCATCTCGAGCACCGGCGACGGCGGTCTGTGGCTCGCGAGCCGGTCCGGCGCCGACGCCACCGCGCGGTTCCCCGAGGTCGCCTCGATCGTCGGCCTGCCGCCCGACTCCGTGCTCGACGGCGAGATCGTGGCCTTCGACGAGGATGGCCTCCCGTCGTTCTCTCGCCTCGCCCCGCGCATCCAGGGCCGAGGGCGCGGCCCGGGCGATGCTCCCGTCACGCTCCTCGTCTTCGACCTGCTGCGCCTGCGCGGAGTCGACCTCCTCGACCGCACCTACGACGAGCGCCGCGCGCTGCTCGTCGACGTGATCGAGACCAGCGCGCAGCTGCTGGTGCCGGGGGTCTTCGATGACGGCGCCGCCCTGTTCGAGTCGACCGCGCAGCGTGGGCTCGAAGGCGTCGTGGCCAAGCGCCGTGGGTCGACCTACCGACCAGGGGTGCGCAGCGCTGACTGGGTGAAGATCGCGCACCGGCGCACTCAGTCCTACGTCATCGGCGGGTGGAAGCGCGGCGTCGAGTCTGGGCGGCCGCTGGCATCGGTGCTCGTGGGCACGCCGTCGCGCGACGGCATGCTGAGCTATGACGGTGCGGTCGGGTCCGGGCTCTCGGAGCGGCAGAGCGCGGCGTTGCTGCAGGTGCTCACCGAGACCGTGCGCTCGAGCCCGCCCTTCGAGAGCACCGAGCTGCTCTCTGACGATGTGCTGGCGACGGTCACGTGGGTCGAGCCTCTGCTCGTGGTCGATGTCGAGCACCTCGGTCGCGGCGGGCAAGGGCTGCTGCGTGCACCGTCTGTCGTACGCCTGCGGCCCGACCTGGGTGCGGACGACGTGGCGGATGACGGAGGCGAGTCATGAGCGTGGGACCCGACGGCTCGATCACGACCGAGATCGGTGGACGCACCTTGCGCCTCACCAATGTCGCGAAGGTGCTCTATCCCGAGACGGGCACGACCAAGGCCGAGGTGCTGGAGTACTACCTCACGGTCGCGCCCGCGATGCTGCGCTTCGCGCGCGACCGACCGGTGACGCGCAAGCGGTGGCCCGACGGCGTCGAGGCCGAGCCGTTCTTCGAGAAGAACCTCCCCAAGGGTGCCCCTGACTGGGTGCCGCGGGTGACGATGCATCACGAGGGCATCCGCTCAGGTCGTGGCGCCCGCGACATCGACTATCCGCTGCTCGACGACATCGCGGTGCTCGCGTGGTGCGCGCAGCAGAGCGCGCTGGAGCTGCACGCGCCGCAGTGGCGGATC
This sequence comes from Candidatus Nanopelagicales bacterium, assembly GCA_025351185.1. Taxonomy (GTDB): domain Bacteria; phylum Actinomycetota; class Actinomycetes; order S36-B12; family CAIYMF01; genus Longivirga. The sequence goes on along the minus strand of JANXWJ010000118.1, from coordinate 48,674 downwards.
GACCGTGACTCCGGTGAGCCGCTGCCGCCGGATCGCATCGTGATCGACCTCGATCCAGGGGCGCCGGCGGGTCTCGCCGAGTGCGGCGAGGTCGCCCTCCTCGCGCGCGCGATGCTCGAGGGCCACGGCATGACGGCATACGCCGTCACCAGCGGCTCCAAGGGGATGCAGGTCTATGCCGCAGTGGCCGAGGCCAACGACGCCGGCCGCTCGGTGCTCGAGCGAGCCGGGTCCACGGCGGACTATGCACTCGCTCTGGCGCAGGCGCTGGACCAGCACCTGCCGGATCTGGTCGTGAGCAAGATGTCGAAGGACCTGCGACCCGGTCGCATCTTCGTCGACTGGAGCCAGAACAACCCGGCGAAGACCACCATCGTCCCGTGGTCACTGCGCGGCAGGTCGCGACCCACGGCATCGACCCCGGTGACATGGAGCACCGTCGAGAGCGGCAGCGCCCGCCAGCTCACGATCGGCGAGGCACTGGGGTGGTACGCCGAGCACGCCGATGACCTGGACGCACTGGGCAGCTAGTGCCTAACGAGGGCGCTGGGCTCGTCGAGCTCGCAGGGCGGCACGCATCGGTGGCACGTGCTGACCCTGGTCGGCCATGCGGGCGCGCACCCTCTGACGGGCCCGCAGGAAGCCGACGAGCCCGAGGATCCAGAAGACGTACTGCACGGAGAGGGCAGCCCGGAAACCGCTGAGGGTGTATGTCGATCCGTCTCCGACGATGTCGAGCACGACCCCGACGAACAGGATGACGAGCAATGCCGCCACGAAGCCGCCGACGTTGACGATCCCGGTCGCAGTGCCGAACCGGTGCGGCGGGTTGAAGGTGCGGGCGTAGTCGAAACCGATGAGCGACCCCGGGCCGCAGGCACTGAGCACGAGCACCAGGACCAGCAGCAGCCACCACGGTGCCGGGCCGGGGAGCAGCAGGATGACCGTCCAGATCCCCATGGTCGAGCCGATGATCCCGAGCACCAGCCAGGATCGCCGCAGCGGGTGACGTGACACGAGCACTCCGATAACCGGGCCGGCGACCATGCCTGACAGGGTGAGGATCGTGAACAGTGCACCGGCGCTCTGCCGGCTGAGTCCCTCGCCGGCGATGAGGAACGGATAGCCCCACAGCAGCAGGAAGACCGTGCCCGAGAACTGCGTGGTGAAGTGGGTCCAGAGCGCGAGGCGAGTGCCCGGGTGCTGCCAGGCCTCGACGAGGTCGTGCCGGACACGCGCCCCCGACGGGGACACCTCGTCGGAGGCCCGACCGCCGGGCGAGTCGGTGATGGCGGCGAGCGCCGTCACCGAGGTGAGCACGGACAGCGACGCGGCGGAGAGGAACGCCGGGGTCCACCCCGGGCCGTGCAGCAGCGCGACGAGCGGGATGGCCGAGAGGATCTGGCCGCTCTGGCCGACGAGGCCCGTTAGCTGCGTGATGACGGGCACCTGCCGGGCAGGGAACCAGGCTGCCACGAGGCGCAGGACGCTGATGAACATCATCGCGTCGCCGCCGCCGACCAGGATCCGCGCGAGGATCGCTGCGGGGAACGAGTGCGCGAGCGCCAGCGCGATCTGACCGATCGCCATGACGGCAGCGCCGGTCGCGATCATCGCGCGCGGACCGACCCGGTCGAGCAGCACGCCGACCGGCACCTGCATGCCGGCGTAGACCAGCAGCTGCACGACGGCGAAGGTGCCGAGCACCGCGGCGGAGATCTCGAAACGCTCCGCGGCGTCGAGACCGGCGACCCCCAGCGACGTACGCTGCAGCACCCCGACGGTGTAGGCGGCGACACCGACGCCCCACACCAGCCACGCGCGTCGCGGGGTCCGGTCCACCCATCCATCCTCCCAGTCGCCCCTCCCGTCGGCGGCAGCAGTTCTGGGACAGGAACCTCACCCAGCGGCTAGTTCCGCGGACTGCCGGGGAGCGTGTAGGCCGTCTTGCTCGTGGTGAAGAAGTCGATCGCGGCAAAACCCTGCTCGCGCGGGCCATAGCTGGAGTCCCCGCGGCCGCCGAACGGCACGTGGAAGTCGACGCCGGCGGTGGGCAGGTTGACCATGACCATGCCCGCCCTGGAGTTTCGCCGGAAGTGCGCAGCGGTGGCGAGATCGGTGGTGCAGATGCCCGCGGAGAGGTTCATGGCGCTGGAGTTCGCGACAGCGAGCGCCTCGGCGTAGTCAGCGACGCGTACCACCGACACGACAGGTCCGAAGACCTCCTCGCGGTTGATGGTGTCGCCGGCGGACGTGCCGAGGACGAGCGCGGGGCTCATGTAGTGGCCTTCGGTGTCGAGCTCGACGAGCTCGCCGCCGAGCACCTCGCCGCCCTCGCGTCGCGCGACGTCGAGATAGTGCTGGTTCTGCCGCAGCTGCGAGGGGTCCACGACGGGACCCATGTCGATCCCTGGCGTACGCGCGTCCCCGACCGACCAGCGGCCGAGTCGCTCCTGCACCGCCTCGACCAGGCGGTCGTGGATCGAGTCGGTGGCGACGGCGAACGACGATGCCGTGCAGCGCTGCCCGGTCGAGCCGAAGCCGCCCTGGACGAGGCACTCGACGGCAAGAGCGAGATCGGCGTCGTCGACGATGACGAGCGGGTTCTTGCCGCCGAGCTCAAGCTGCACCTTGCGCCCGAGCGGCGCAGGGGCGTCGAGGATCAGGCGGCCGGTCGCCACGGATCCCGTGAAGGTCACGGCATTCACGGCCGCGTCGGTCGTCAGGGTGGGGCCGACCGACGAGCCGCGACCGAGCACCAGGTTGAGCGCGCCTTCGGGCAGACCCGAACGGTTGAGGATGTCGACGAGCTCCCACGCGCTGCCCGGCACGAGCTCGGCGGGCTTGAAAACGACCGTGTTGCCGAAGGCGAGCGCCGGTGCGATCTTCCACGCGGGGATGGCGATCGGGAAGTTCCACGGGGTGATGACGCTGACGACGCCGATCGGCTCACGCGTGACCGAGACGTCGACTCCCGGTCGCACGGAGTCGAGCTGGTGACCGTGCGGCTGGAGGACCGCACCGGCGAAGTACTTGAGGATCTGGCCGGCGCGCACTACCTCACCGCGGGCCTCCGGAAGAGTCTTGCCCTCTTCACGGGCGAGCAGGTCGCCCAGCTCGTCGGCGCGAGCGAGCACCTCGCTGCCGGCCTTGTCGAGGACCTCGGATCGCTGCCACGGCGTGGTGCGCGACCACGTGGGGAACGCCTGAGCCGCAGCTGCCACAGCCTGCTGCGCGACCGCGACGTCTGCCTCGCCATGCTCGAGCACGACGTCCGCGAGGTCGGAGGGGTTCACATCGGTGTGCGTGCTGCCACCGGTCACGGGCGAGCCGCCCACCACCGATGTGATCGTGCGGCTCATGGCTGCTCCCGTCGGTCGCTCTCGTCGCCGGTGACCCTAGCGCCAGACGATCGGTCTGCCTCACCGGCCTCGGCGGGCCTGCCCCGTGTCAGGTGGGCGCGGGAGCATTCGTGACGCGCGACGCCAGGCAGGACGTACGTTGGGGGGATGGCGGTCATCGGTGTCACCGGGAGCACGGGGCGCCTGGGCGGAAAAGTCGCCGGGCGTCTCGCCGGAAGCGGTGCACAGCAACGCCTCGTCGTCCGTGATCCCGCGCGCGCACCAGACCATGCGGGTGCCACCGTGGTGCAAGCGACCTACTCCGACGGTGACGCCGTACGCCGCGCCCTCGACGGGCTCGAGGTGGTGCTCATGGTGTCGGCTGCCGAAGCCGTCGACCGGGTCGAGCAGCACCTGACCTTCATCGACGCAGCGGCCGCCGCCGGGGTCCAGCACCTGGTCTATGTGTCCTTCCTCGGCGCTTCGCCGCACGCGACCTTCACCCTCGCGCGCGACCACTGGGCTACCGAGCAGCGGATCAAGCAGAGCGGGATGTCGTTCACGTTCCTGCGCGACAGCCTCTATGCCGACTTCGCCGTGCACCTCGCGGGCGACGACGGCGTGATCCGGGGCCCCGCGGGCAGTGGTCGGGCATCGATGGTGGCGATCGACGACATCGCCGAGGTGGCGACGGAGATCCTGCTCGGTGCGACCTCCCACCGCGACGTGGCCTACAACCTGACCGGCCCGGCGGCGCTCACTCTCACCGAGGTCGCCGAGGTCCTCGCCGCTGCCACGGGACGGCCCTACTCCTACCACCCCGAGACGGTGGCCGAGGCCTACGCGTCGCGCGCGGTCTACCACGCACCGCCCTGGCAGGTCGATGCGTGGGTGTCGACCTACACCGCCATCGCCGCCGGCGAGATGGCCGAGATCAGCACGGCCGTCGAGGACATCACCGGTCACGAGGCCACGAGCCTCGCCGACCTCCTCGGCGCCGACACCGAGCGCGCCTGAGCCCGTACCCCACCGTCGGCCTGGGTGCTCGGGGGGTCATAGCCACCGTGAGGCACCCACAACACCGAGGTCAGCGGTGGGGTGGGGCCTCGAGGATGGTGGGGTCGGCGAAGGAGAATCCGGTACGGATGACGTGCAGCAGCGCGTCGACCACGTCGACGTCGTACTGCACACTGCGTCCTTCGGTCAGGACCTCGAGCGCCTTGTCGATACCGGGTGCACTGCGATCGGGACGGTCGTGAGCCATGGCCCCGAACGTGTCGGCGACGGCGATGATCCGCGCCTCCAGATCACGTCGTCACCGCGCGGACCACGCGGGTAGCCCGAGCCGTCGAGTCGCTCGTGGTGCTGCAGGATCATCTCCGCGATCGGCCACGGCCAGGGGAAGCGCCCGGCTATCTGGTGACCTGTGCCCGGGTGCTGGCGCAGCGTGTCGCACTGCTCCGGCGAGAGCCGCCCCGGTGTCGTCAGCGTCTCGTGCGAGATCGCGATCTTGCCGAGGTCGTGGATCGAGGCGCCGAGGACGAGACCGCGCAGCCGGTCGTCGTCGAGACCGAGGTGACGGTCGATCGCCGCGCAGAGCTGGCTGACTTGCGACTGGTGTCCTGCTGGCCACGGGTCGTGACTCGACCGCTGCCGCAGGGACATAGACGCTCGAGCTCAGCGCCTCCGCCAGTCGCACGGAGTCTCGAAGGCGGGCCAGGCCGTAACCGAGATCGAGCAGCGGACGGGCGCGCACGAGGCATTCGCGATAGGCGCCTGTCGAAGTCCTGAACCGGCACGGGATGTCGTCGTGGGTGGCACCCTCATAGACCTCGACTCGCAGGCGGTGGACCTCGACGCCATCGTCGGGGTGCACCAGGCTCGGAGCGACGACACCCTGCAGGTCCGCCGGGTCATAGCCGAGGAGCCCGGTGACGTTGTCCGACACCCACTGGATCTTGCCGTCCGGGGTCATCTGGTGGACGACCCGGAGCTGCTGTCGGCGATCAGCCGGAAGCGTTCCTACGACTCGTCATCGATGTCGACAGCAGCGCGGATGGGGTCACGGGAGATACAGCTCACCGCCTCCCCGTGTCGAAGATGAGCGTGCCACCTCAAGGGACGCCGCCGCATCCCTGAGACGGGGGATGCGGCGCCGGCACAGCCGGGTCGTCGCACCGAGCTCGGCAGCGTGCTGTCGTGGCCGATTCGTCGTGCTCCTCAGCCCAACTCGGCTTTCTCCAGATCGGCGCGCATGAGGTAGGACATCTCCGCGTGCGGGTCGACGACCTCGCCGACCCGGCGGAACCCGCGGCTGGAGTAGAAGCCTTCGCGGCTCGCGAGACACTCGAGCAGGACCGCCCCCGCTCCGTGCCGAGCGAGGTGCTCGAGGGCCGCGTCGATCAGCAGCTTCCCGATCCCGGTGCCGTGGAGAGCCGGCTCCACCGCGACCCGGCTGATCCACGCGTGATCGACGTAGGGTTGATGGGCCTTCAGCACCTCTACCTCGAACACCCAGTCCTTCGCCCTGAGCGGGTCGTCGGGAGGTGCGTCTGCGGACACGTGACGGCACACGAAGCACCGGCCGTACGGCGACGCCCTGATGAGTCCGACCATCGTGGTGCCGAGGAACGCGCCGAGGTGCACCGCGTCGTCGTCCCACGGCTCGACGGCGTAGAAGTGCTGCACTCCGGCGAAGCGCTCGAAGGGGTCGGCGCCGAGCATCCCGATGATGAACTCTTCGTCGAAGAACGCCCGGGCGGCAACGCCTGCCGCCATCGACCATTCGTCCTGCGCGAGCTCGCGCACCGCGGGGCGAGTCGTCATGCGGGCTCGTCGGCTGGTGAGTCTGCGTGCGATTCGAGGACCTCGAGGACGCGGCGGAGATAGCGCATGACGACCTCGCGCTCGTCGGGTGCCAGGACGTCCTCGGCAGCGACGAGGTCGTTGACGAGCGGGCCGATCTGCTCGAACACCGCTGACGCCCCCTGGGCGGTGGGACGTACGACGCGGCGGCGGCCGTCACTCGGGTCCGGCTCGCGCTCGACGTGGCCAGCCTCCGCCAGCCGGTCGACGAGGACCGTCGCCGATGCCGAGGTCATGTGCAGCCGTCGCGAGAGCTCGACGGGTCCCATGGCCGCTCCCATGAGGTGCTCCATCGCGTCGACCTCGCTGGGGCTGAGGCCCATGCGCCGGGCGATCGCGTGGCGCAGCCCGGGGATCGCGGTGAGGACTGCGTAGAACGCCTCGCTGAGGGTCGATTCGGCCCAGCTGCTCGGTCGCGGGTGCGGTTCGCCGCCGGACGCGCCGCGCTGTGGCGGGGTGGCGGAGTCGGCGGTAGCGTCCATGTCGCTAGACAGTCTAGTGATATTCGGGATAGTGTCCAGATCACTAGACAAACTAGCGACTCGTCCCCGGGGTCGCGCTCGTCCGTCCGACACAGGAGCACCCGTGAAGATGCCCACGCGCCACGTTGCCAGCCGCCGCACCGCGCTCGCCCTGCTCGGCCTGGTCGTGCTGCTGGTCGGCGCCGTGTTCGCGATCGCTCCGCCCACGCCGGCCGCGCCGCTGGTGAGCTCGGGGCTCCCCGCGAGCTATCAGTCGGCGGAGGCCGAGCTGCGGCAGGCATCGTTGCCCGACGACGGAGTGGCCCCGGCGATCGTCGTCTACAGCCGCACCGACGGTGCGCCACTCACGGCCGCCGACTCGAGCGCAGTCACCGCGCGCGCTGCGGCTCTCGCGCCGCTCGGCGTCGGCGGCCAGGCCTCGCCTCCGGCGTACTCCCCGGACAAGACGGTGGCCGTGATCTCCGTCCCCGTCGACACCACGGTCGATGAGACCGTCGCTCCCAAGGTCGGTGAGATCCGCACGACCGCAGCTGCTGATCTGCCCGACGGTCTGCAGGCCCAGGTCACCGGCGGGCCGGCGTTCATCACCGACCTCACCAAGGTCTTTGAGGGCGCCGACTCCACGCTTCTCATCGCCACCGCATCCGTCGTCGCGCTGCTGCTGCTCATCACGTATCGAAGCCCCTGGCTGTGGCTCGTGCCGCTCTTCGTGGTCGGCATCGCGGAGCAGGTGACCACCAAGCTCGTGGAGCTCGTCGCGCCGCACCTCGGCATCGTGGTCGATCCGTCATCCGCTGGGATCACCAGCGTGCTCGTCTTCGGTGCCGCGACGGACTATGCCTTGCTGCTCATCGCCCGCTACCGCGACCGGCTGCGCCAGGAAGAAAGCCGGTTCCACGCGATGCAGGTCGCACTGCACCGTACGTCCGAGCCGATCCTCGCCTCCGCCGGCACGGTGATCCTGTCGCTGCTCACCCTGCTGTTCGCGCATGAGGAAAGCCTTCGCGGACTTGGCTTCTCCGCAGCGATCGGTGTCTTCGTCGCGATGCTGGCGGGACTGTTCGTGCTCCCTGCCGCCATGGTGATGTTCGGCCGTGGCCTGTTCTGGCCTTTCGTCCCGCACGTCGGAGACGTCGCGCGGGAGGGCAAGTTCTGGGGCCGGGTCGGAGAGTCCGTGCAACGCCGCCCGCGGCTCGTGGGACTGGGCGCGACCGTCGTGCTCCTCGTGATGTCGCTCGGTGGGATCGGTCTCTCAATCGGCCTCAGCCAGACCGAGCAGTTCCGCGTGAAGCCGGAGGCGGTGCTCGGGCAGGAGACGCTGGCGAGCGCGTTCCCCGCGGGTCGGAGCGCACCCGCGGCGGTGCTCACGTCACCGACAACGGTGAACGCGGTGGTCGCTGCGACGAAGACGGTGCCCGGCGTCGTCACGGCTGTGCCTGGCTCGGCGTCGTCAGCGGTGGCGCAGGTCGATGTCGTCCTTAGTGCCTCACCCGGCAGCGAGGAGTCGTTCGACCAGGTGCGCGCGCTGCGTGCCGCGGTCGGTGCGGTGCCGGGTTCCGACGCGGTGGTGGGCGGCGAGGTGGCTCAGCGGCTCGACCAGAAGGACGCGGCAGTGCGCGACGCCACGATCGTGATCCCGCTGGTGCTCCTCATCGTGGCCAGCGTGCTCATCGCGCTGCTGCGCTCGCTGCTCGCGCCCCTGCTGCTCGTGGCGACCGTGCTCGGGACGTTCTTCGCGGCGATGGGTGCGTCGTGGTTCGTGTTCCAGCACGTGCTCGGTTATCCGGCGCTCGACACCGGGGTGCTGCTGCTGTCATTCCTGTTCCTCGTCGCGCTCGGGGTCGACTACAACATCTTCCTCGCGACCCGAGCGCGTGAAGAGGCGATGACGAGTACCACGCGCGACGGCATGCTCACGGCACTCCGCGCGACCGGAGGCGTGATCACGAGCGCCGGGATCCTGCTCGCCGCAGTCTTCGCCGTCCTCGGGGTGCTGCCGCTGATCGCGCTCGCGCAGATCGGCCTCATCGTGTGCGTCGGCGTGCTGCTCGACACCCTGCTCGTACGTACGGTGCTCGTGCCGGCGCTGGTGTTCATTCTCGGCGAGCGCTTCTGGTGGCCCTCGAAGGTCGACGGTCGAGAGCTCGATGTCGCAGCCGATCCCCGCACCGACCGAGCCCAGATCATCCTCTGACCACGGGGAACGGTCGGGCGGTGCGGGTCAGCCTTGGTCGCGCAGGATTCGTCGCAGGATCTTGCCGGACGCAGACTTCGGGATCACGTCGGTGATGACGACCCGGCGGATCTGCTTGTAGTGCGCGACCTGGCCGGCGACGAACTCCTGGATCTCCTCGGCCGTCACCTCGACACCCGGGCGGAGCACGACGTGGGCCACCGGGATCTCTCCGGCCGACTCGTCCGGCAGCCCGACCACAGCGGCGTCGGCGATCGCCGGATGGGTCAGGAGCAGTGCCTCGAGCTCGGCCGGCGGCACCTGGAATCCGTTGTACTTGATGAGCTCCTTGAGGCGGTCGACGATGAACAGGTGACCGTCGGCGTCGATGTGCCCGATGTCGCCGGTGTGCAGCCACCCGTCCTGGTCGAAGATAGCGTCGGTGGCTGCCTTGTTGCCGAGATAGCCGGGCATCACCTGCGGCCCCTTGATGCAGACCTCGCCGTCCTCGTCGACGCCGAGGTCCTTCTGGGTGATCGGGTCGACGATGCGGGTCAACGTGTTGGGTGCGGTGACGCCGCACGACCCCGGCTTGAACATGCCGGGAGGAGTGAGGTGCGAGACGGGTGACAGCTCCGTCATGCCGTAGCCCTGCACGACGTCGCACCCGATGCGTGCGCCGCACTCGATCGAGAGCTCGGCCGAGAGCGGGGCGGCGCCGGAGAACACCTGCCGCAGGGCGGACAGGTCGTAGTTGTCGACCATCGGGTGCTTGGCCAGCGCCACCACGATGGGCGGGGCGACGAAGGACCGGGTGATGCCGTAGTCCTGATGGAATCGCAGGAACTCCTCGAGGTCGAACCTCGGCATCGTGATGATCGTCGTGCCGGCGCGGAGGCCGGTGTTCATGAGCACCTGCATGCCGTAGATGTGGAAGAACGGCAGCACCGCGATGAACTTCTCATCTTCGGAGATGTCGGCGGCAGCCAGCACCTGCGCGACATTGGCCACGAGGTTCTTGTGGGTGAGCATCACACCCTTGCTGATCCCCGTGGTGCCGCTGGAGTAGGGCAGGCAGACGACGTCGTCGGGAGACACGGGCACCTGGCCCGAGATGGGTACGCCGAACAGGGCGGTGACCGGCGTGGCTCCTTCAGCCTCGCCGAGCACGTAGATGCCGGTGACCTCGGTGCCTTCTGCGGCCGTCGTCGCCACCTCCAGGAACATCGGGATCGTGACGAGGATCGTCGCGTGGGAATCGAGGAGCTGCTTGTGCACCTCGGCCTCGGTGTAGGTCGGGTTGATCGTGGTGATGGTGCCCCCTGCGGTGGCGACACCGTGGAAGATCACGGCGTACTCCGGGATGTTCGGCGACATCAGGGCCAGGGTGCTGCCCTTGCCGAAGCCCTGGGCCGCGAGGCCGCCGGCAAGTGATCGCACCGCGGCGAGCAGCCCTGAGTAGGTCAAGGTGCGGCCGCTGGCGCCGTCGATCAGTGCGGGCTTGTCGCCGAGCTCCTCGGCGCGCGCCAGGACATAGTCGGTGAGGGAGATGTCGGGGATCTCGACATCGGGCAGCGGGCTCGCGAACACCATCGAGGACTCCAGGGCTAGGGCATCAGTGACCTGTCCGGAAGTGTGAGGCACGTACGCCCGTTCCGCTCGCAGAACGCGCGCGTTGGCCTGAACGACTCAGCGGCCCGACAGCCAGAGGTCGGCTGTCAGAAGTTCAGCGACGAGGGTCTCGGAGAGCAGGCGGACGTCGTCGTCCTCGTCTCCGGCGTAGCGCAGCGAGAGCCCGGCTCCCGGCACGTCGGCGCCGACTGCCACCACGGTCGATCCTCGCTCGGCGACCCAGCGCAGCAGCTCGTCCTCCCAGCGCGACCCGGCCAGCAGCAGCATCCGGTAGTCGGTGGTCTTCGTGAGATAGACGTCGATGTGGCTCCAGTCGCCCGTCTCGCAGGCGTACGCCTGCAACCGCGGGCCCTCCCGCAGCATGAGCGCCGACTGCTGCGCCGACGCGAGGCGGCGTGCGGGTGCCACGGCATGTGTGCCCTGTGGCCCGACGAGGAGGCGGCGTACGTCGGGCAGCCATGAAGCTCGCCGCGCCAGGAGGTCCTCGGTGGCGACTGCTGCCGAGCGCACGAGCGCCGACACGTCGAGGGAGTAGCCGAGCAGGTGCGACTCGAGCGCGAGCAGGAGTGCCAGCGTGTGCTGGTAGGACCTGCAGGCGACTCCGCCCAGCTCCGGTCCCGCCTGCATGTCGACGACGAGGTCGGCCTGTGCGGCAAGGTCAGAACTTGGCTTGTTGGTGAGCAGCACGACGGGACAGCGGTCGAGGTAGGTCTCGACGGCGTGCACCGTCTCGCGCGACCCGCCCCCGGCGGACACCGCGATGACCACCGACTCGTCGTCGACGGCTGGCAGCAGGTCGCTGCTGGCGAGCTCGGCTACGGCGTTCATCCCGCGGGCGCGCAGACGGGCGGCGACGACCGACGCCGCGAAGTACGACGAGCCCATGCCGATGAGCACGAGGTGCTCTGCGTGGGGCAGCTCGGCCCACGGATCGACCGTGTCGAGGGTGCCGGCGAGCTCGGCGAGCCGATCCGGCTTGGCCTCGAGGTCGGCGAGGAAGAGGGCGGGGTCCACAGTCACTCCTGGGCGTCGGCGGCCGGTGCGGCGAGGTCGGGGAGCAGGTCGGCTAGCGCGCCGTCGGGCACATAGCGCCACAGCGGCAGATGTCGTACGGCGTAAAGAAACTCTCGCACCTCTTGCTGCATGCGCAGCGGTGTGAGGAGGCGGTCGTCGAGCAGGTCCGCGAGCCCGTTGCGCGACAGCGCCTCGCGATAGCTGTGGAGGAAGGCCTCCTGTGACGCGGCGATCCACGCGCGGACGACGGACTCGTCGACGTCCTCGGTGCGCGTGATGATGATGCGCCCCACGTGGTCGAGGGAGGCCAGCATCCCGACGACGTCGAGGGCTGCGGGCTGGGCCGCGCCGCGCTCCTGAGGTGGCAGCACCGGGTTACCGTCGAAGTCCGTGACGACATACTCGGCGGGTTCGGAGTGGCGGAGCACCTGGCCCACGTGGAGGTCACCGTGCACCGCGATCAGAGGGGTGCCGACGCAGTCGGAGAACGCCCCGAAGGTCGTGGCGATGCGACCGGCACGCGCGCGCAACCGCGTGCCCTCGTCGCCGTCGACGAGGCGCACCGCTTCGTCGAGGTCGTCGTATGCGCGACCCTGCCACTGCGCCACGAGTCGATCGTCGGCGACGGACCTTCCGGTCGACGCGAGCGCGACGTGCATCTCACCGGTCAGCGCACCGAGCCGCCGAGCGGGCTCGAGCGCCGTGTCGAGGTCAATCTCCCGGCGTGCGAGCCGTCGAACGTCGTCGACCGCCCAGTCCCAGCCGTCCTGGGCGTCCGCGACATACTCGGCCAGGCTCGCCAGCAGCATCGGGCCGGCCGCGTGCCAAAGCAGCCCCCACGGACGAGGCGTCCCTGTGAAGCCCTCGGCCACGAGAGCCGAGAGCCGGTCTCCGGCTGGCTGCGATCCGTGGATACCGGGTCGCGGCAGGCGTACTGACCACTTCACGACCACCCGCTCGCCGACCACGATCGACTCGTTGGTCTGGTCGACGCTGATGCCGCGCTCGCCGCTGACGTCCTCGACGTGCCAGGAGTCGGCTACGAACGCACCGGAGCCCTCGACCGCGAGGCCCGCGCCCGTGGCAGGTCGACGACGCTCGGCTCGCGCGCGTCCGACGTCGGCCAGCGCGGAGACGAGCGACTCGGCGACGCCGTCGCCCGGTTGGGCTCGGCGCAAGGCTTCGTCGTCGCCGATCAGAGGAACGGTCCAGCGGTCACCGGCCGCGTCCTGGACCACCGCGACCCAGCGACCGTCGCCGAGGTCGGCAGCGTCGACGAGCTCCAACGGTTCGGCAACCTCGACGTGCGCGCGACGGTCGCCGCCCGGGAGCACGAGCGTGCCGGGCGATCCCGCCACGAGCTCGGCGAGCTGCTCCCGAGAGATCACGCGGACGCGCCGCCCGTGCGCTCGGCATGGTCGCGCGCGACTCGTTCGATGACGTCAGCGCCGTGCACGAGACCGTCCCGGGTGCGGATGCGCTCGCCGACAGCCGCGAGCTCCGCACGCTTGTCCGGTGCCAGCACCGTCGCCAGCGCCGCGTCCATCTCCGCGTCGGTGAACGCGTACGTCGCGAGCCGGACCCCAAAGCCGAGCTCGTCCATGCGCTGGGCATTGTCGTACTGGTCCCAGAACAGTGGCAGCAGGATCATCGGCTTGCCGAAGTGCAGCGCCTCGGTCGTCGTGTTGTTGCCGCCGTGTGTGATGACGGCATCGACCTGCGGGATCAACGTGGTCTGTGGCAGGAACTCGGCCCCGACCATGTTGTCGGCGAGCTCGAACTCCGCGTGCTGCGGACCCTTGCTCACGATGAAGCGGTGCGGCGTGCGCCCGAGCACGTCGACGAGCCGGCGCATGAGGTCGACGTCGGCGCTGCCGAGCGAGCCGAGCGAGAGGTAGACGAGCGCGCTGCCCTCGGCCCGCTCGATGACGGCTGCGGGCACGACGTACTGCTGGTCGGTGCCGCGCACGCTGGAGTCCATCCGGTGCCACGTTGAGTCGAGCGGGCGTTCGTCGGTGTAGTCGGCCTCTTCGGGGAAGACATAGAGGTTGGCGTCCTTGCTGGCGTGGATGAACTCGAGGTCGGGCAGTGGATCCGCACCCTGCTCCACGACCCACGCGTTGAACGACGTCCACATCGGTCGATGCGTGCGGTCGTACTCCGCGCGGAACGACCCCCACTCCGAACGGTCCTCGATCGGAAGACCGGAGTAGGCCGGAGGTAGGTCTGTTCCCGTCATCTCGAGCGGGTTGCACGACATGATGCGGACGAACGGCACGCCTGCGGTCGTCAGCGCCGGGAAGGCGATCACGTTGTCCTCGACGATGACGTCGGGCTGCACTCGCTCGATGATCGCCCGCAGCTGCGGCTCGCAGTACAGGGCGCCGTCGACGAGCGCCTGCCAGGTCGGTGCCATGAACGTCTCGAGCTGCTCGACGGTCGTCTTGCGGAACTCAGGCGCGGTGTCGCGGATGAAGTCCTTCCAGAACTGTCCGGCGTCGAGCTCGACGTCCTCACCCTCGACCCGCTCGGGCGGTGGCGCGAGGTCGACGAGGTCCTCCTCGAAGCCGAGCGCGGTGAGCTTGCCCTTCCAGGACGCCTCCGCGGCGAAGACCACGCGATGACCGCGCCGACGCAGCACGTCGCCGACGCCGATGCACTGGTTGGTGGGCCCGAAGGCCGACTCCGGCACGAACAGGATGGTGAACGGGCGAGTGTTCATCGGCACTCTCTCGGGTCGCGGGGATCGATGGCGGGTCTTGTGTCGGCGCCTGGCGGTCAGATCGTGCTGGTGTCAGCCCACCTCGACGTCGATAGGCAGCGGATGGCCGGTGGCGAGCCGGGCGTAGTCGAGGATGAGCCGGCTGGCCGCGGCGTGGTCGATCGTGGGGTGACGCGCCATCATCCGGTAGCCGTAGGCGTCCTCGAGCGCGACCAGGTTGCGTGCGATCAGCAACGAGCTGCCCGAGAGGGCGAACACGCCCTGGGCCGAGCCCGACTCGAGGATCACCTGGTACATCGCGACCTGGCGGTCGAACAGCGACGTCAGCAGCGCGGCGTAGACGGTGCTGCGCGCCGCAGCGCCACCGAGCTCGCAGAGCAGCCGCACGTCGTCGTCCTCGCTGTCGACCGGGAGACCGGTCGCGATGGTGATGATGAGTCGACGAGCCGGGTCGGCGATGCCCTCGATGGCCCGCACCCGCATGTCGTAGAACCGTTCCATGCCCGCCCGGTTGGCATCGAGGAGAAGGTCCTGCAGGTCCGGGTAGTGGTAGAGCACGGCACCCGAGGTGAGACCGGCCTGCTCGGCCACCTGGTTGAGGCGCACCGACGCTCCGTGCTCGAGCATCGCCTTGCGCGCAGCCTCGACCAGGTCGGCGCGGCGCTCGACCCGGCGCTTCGGTCTCGTCACATCCTCCCCCTCTCGGCCGCCGAACCCTACCTGTCCGACCGGGCCGGCACCAGGCGCCCCTGGAGTGTGGCACTTGTTGAACCCAAATTCAGAAGATCGTGTAACAGCCTGAAGACGTTGAGCGTTGACCCTTGCCCTTCACTGAGTCCGGATGCAACACTCCCGGCCACACGGCATCGGGCCGTAAGTACCGGGCGGCTGCCCGGGACGAAGACATTCGGGAGCCCGCACATGCGACGACACGTTCCTGCGCCCCCTCGCGCCACCTGGCTCGTCGCGGGCGCGCTCGCCTCGACTCTCGCCCTCGCAGCCTGCGGCGGCAGCACCGGCGGCCCAGCGACGAGCGACGCGTCCTCGACGCTGCCGAGCGCATCGCTGGACGCCAAGGCCGACCTGAGCAAGCAGTCGCTCGTGGTCGACAACTGGAAGGACTACATGCCGGCGGACCTGCCGGCCAACTTCGAGAAGGCGGTCGGGCCCAAGGTCACGGTCTCCTACCACGCCACCAACGAAGAGATCATGGCCAAGCTGACGGCGGGCACCGACTCGGGCATCGACGTCGCGTTCGTCTCCGGTCCGTTCGCGCAGGCACTTGCCGCCCAGGGTCTGCTCGAGCCGATCCACCCCGACCTGGTGCCCAACCTGAGCAACCTCTACCCCGAGGCGAGCAAGCTGACCTACGACATCGGCAACGTCTACTCCGTCCCGTACTCCTGGGGAACCACGGGTCTGTGCTACCGCAGCGACCTGGTGAAGACCGCACCGACGAGCTGGAACGACCTGCTCTCGCCCGCCGCCGACGTCAAGGGCAAGACGACCATGCTCGCCACCGACCGCTGGCTCATGCTCCCCGCCCAGAAGCTGCTCGGCTACTCCGCCAACACCGTCGACCCGGCGGAGCTGGACAAGGTCAAGTCGACGCTCACGGCGACGAAGCCCACGCTGCTCGCCTACGACGACACGACGTTCTACGACCGGCTGGTGTCGGGTGAGGCCGTCATGGTCGAGGCCTGGGATGGCTGGTGCAACTACGGCATCGCGAAGAACCCGAAGATCAAGTTCGTGGTGCCCAAGGAGGGCAGCGACCTCTGGGCCGACACGATGGTGATCCTCAAGACCTCCAAGAACAAGGAGGCCGCTCACGCGTTCATCAACTACGTCCTCGACGCGAAGGTGCAGTCGTGGGTCGTGGAGAACATCCTCTACAAGGTCCCCAACAAGCCGGCGATGGACGCGGTCGCGGCCAAGCTCGCGGAGTCCTACCCCAACCTCGGGATCACGCCGACCGAGCTGCTCAAGGGCGAGGGCCTCGTAGACCTCGGCGCCGGTGCACCGCTCTACTCCAAGATCGTCACCGAGGTCACCGCAAGCTGATGACCGCAGGTCCGATCGCACCAGGGCGCGGAGCCGCGAGGCGTCGCGCCCTGGTCGAGCGCACCGCTCTGCTCGGCCCGGGGCTGCTCTACCTGCTCGCGTTCATGGCCATCCCGATCGCTCTGATCCTCGTCTACACGATCTTCACGCGAGGTCGCTTCGGGGGCGTGGTCTTCACTCCCACCCTCGACAACTTCACCCGCGCGCTCGACCCGATCTACACCGCGGTGCTCGGGAGCTCGTTGGCGATCGCCGGCATCACGACCACGATCGCGCTGCTGCTCGGCTATCCGACGGCGTACGCGATCGCGATGCTGCCGAAACGGTGGCGAACGGTCGCGTTGATCCTCGTCGTGCTGCCGTTCTGGACCAACTTCTTGATCCGTACCTATGCGTGGATCGTCCTGCTCAACTCCGAGGGAGTCGTCAACCAGGCGCTCGTCGGCGCAGGGCTCATCGACCGTCCGCTCGAGCTGCTCTACACCCGTGGCGCCGTCGTCGCCGGGCTGGTCTACGCCTACCTGCCCCTGATGATCCTGCCGGTCTACGCCTCGATCGAACGGCTGGATCCTCAGCTGCGCGAGGCCGCGGCCAACCTCGGTGCCGGACGGGCGAGGACGTTCTTCGACGTCACGCTGCCGCTGACGCTGCCCGGAGTCATCACCGGCGCCCTGTTCGTGTTCGTCCCGAGTCTGGGCAACTTCATCGTCCCGGAGCTGCTAGGCGGCGGGAAGACCGTGATGGTCGGCAACGTCATCCGGGACCAGTTCCTCAAGGCGCGCGACTGGCCGTTCGGCGCAGTCCTGGCGCTCGCCGTGATCGTGTTCCTGGTCGTGCTCTTCGTGCTGCAGTCCTGGGCGTCGCGTCGCGTCTCGACCGGCGGCCGTGATGCGTAGCCTCCGCTGGCTCCGAGTGCCCTTCGTCATCACCTACGCCTTCCTCTACCTGCCGATCGTCGTGCTGGTGGTGCTGTCCTTCAACGCCTCGTCGTCCCCGTTCTCGTGGGGCGGATTCAGCACGCGGTGGTACTCCGTCCTCGCCGGTGACGCGGACGTGCTGCGGGGGCTCGGCAACACCCTCGTGGTCGCTGTCGGCGCGACGGCGCTCTCCGTCGTTCTCGGGACGTTGCTGGCCGTCGGCCTGCAACGACATTCGCGGTCCGGGCTCCTCGACGCCTTCGCACTGGCGCCCGCGATCATGCCCGACATCGTCCTGGGCATCGGGCTGCTGGCCTTCTTCTCGCTGGTCTCCGTGACCCTGGGGCTGCACTCGGTCCTGCTCGCCCACGTCGTGTTCGGGATCGCGTTCGTCGCGGCCGTGGTCAAGGCGCGGATGTCGCAGGTCGACAGCTCGCTGGAGGAAGCATCGCGAGACCTGGGCGCAGGGGCCGTGTCGACCTTCCTGAGGATCACCGTCCCGTCGATCATGCCGGCGATCATCGCGGGCGGGCTCCTGGTGTTCACGCTGTCGCTCGACGAGTTCGTCATCGCCTTCTTCACCGACGGTCCGACCACGCCCACCCTTCCGATCGTCATCTACTCGATGGTGCGCTTCGGCGTGACCCCCGAGATCAACGCGCTCGCCAGCCTGCTCATGCTCGTCAGCTTCACCGCGGTCCTCGCCGCTCAGCGCATCACTCGACTTACGGACTCGGTATGACGACATCTCCCACAGCTCCCGCGGGGGCGACCGGCACCCTCGCGCACCCCTTGGTCCGGATCGAGGGTGTGTCGCGTCGCTTCGGCGACGTGGTCGCCCTCGACGAGGTGAGCCTCGAGATCGCGGAGAACGAGTTCTTCGCCCTCCTCGGCCCTTCCGGCTGCGGCAAGACGACGCTGCTCCGCGTGCTCGCCGGGTTCGAGCAGCCGGACTCGGGACGGGTGCTGCTCGGCGAGGACGACCTCCTCGGCTCACCGCCGAACCGTCGTCCGGTCAACCTCATGTTCCAGTCGTACGCCCTGTTCCCGCACATGTCGGTCGAGCGCAACATCGCCTACGGGTTGGAGCGGGAGGGGCGACCGAAGGCAGAGATCCGCCACCGAGTCGACGAGGTGCTCGTCACCGTCGGGCTGAGCGGGCTCGCGAAGCGACGCCCGAGCCAGCTCTCGGGTGGTCAGTGCCAACGCGTCGCCCTGGCGCGCGCCATCGTCAAGCGCCCGCGGCTCCTGCTCCTCGACGAGCCCTTGTCGGCGCTCGACCGCAAGGTGCGCGCCGAGATGCAGCTCGAGCTCAAGCGACTGCAGCACGAGGTCGGGATCACCTTCGTCGTGGTCACCCACGACCAGGAGGAGGCGATGTCGATGGCTGACCGCATCGCTGTCATGGCCGACGGGCGGGTGCAGCAGATCGCTGCTCCGATCGACCTCTACCAGCGTCCGGTAAACTTCTTCGTGGCCGACTTCATCGGCACCAGCAACGTCTTCACCGGCGTCGCAGCGGAGGGCGGCCTGCGCGTCGGCGACCGTGTCCTCCCCGGCAGGGCGGTGAACGGACCCGTGACAGGGCCGGCGCGTCTGGTCGTACGCCCGGAGGACACCACGCTGGTCGAGGAGTCGCAGTCGCTGGTGTCAGGCCGCGTGCTCGAGACGCAGTTCTACGGCGGCGTGTCGACTGTCGCGATCGTGGTCGAGGGGTTGAGCGAGCCGCTGCTGCACACCCGTCCGGGCGTGCCTGAGGCGCACCGGGACGCGATCGTGCACCTGGCCTGGGATCCGGACAAGGCCGTCCTCCTCGAAGGAACGTCATGAGTCCTCGCGTCGCCGACGTCCGGTGCGCGCAGCTACGGACTCGTGCATGACCATCTCGCCCGCCGAGCAGTCGCGCGCGTTGTCCGATGCCCGTCCGGTGCCCTTCTGGACCGACGACAGGGGCGGGCCGGCGCCGCGCGAGCCGCTCAGCGGTCCGACTACCGCCGACCTCGTCGTCATCGGCGGCGGCCTCACCGGCCTGTGGGCCGCGATCGAGGCGATGCGGCGCGATCCGTCGGCCGACGTCGTGGTCCTCGAGGCGCGGTACGTCGGCTTCGGTGCGTCAGGGCGCAACGGCGGATTCATCTCCGAGTCGCTGAGCCACGGCATAGCGCACGGCGCGGCAACCTGGCCGGCGGAGATGAAACAGCTGATCGACCTCGGTCGTCGCAACCTCGGCGAGATCGCCGACTTCGTCGAGAGGGAGGGGATCGACGCCGACCTGCGCCTCGTCGGCAAGTCGTTGGTGGCCGTGACGCCGCTGCAGACCAGAGCGATCGAGGCTGCCTACGCCCAGCACCGCGAGTACGGCGAGGACGTCACGCTGCTCGACGCTGACGAGGCACGCGCCGACGTCGCGTCTCCGACCTACCTGGGGGCGCTCCGCGTCCGCTCCGGCGGCGGCCTGGTCGACCCCGCTCGGCTGTGCTGGGGACTTCGACGGTCGGCGCTGACGCTCGGCGTACGCGTCCATGAGACGTCGCCGGTCGTCGGGCTCGAGCGCGACGGCAACGGGGTGCGCGTCGTGACAGACCGCGGTTCGGTACGCGCCCGGAAGGTGCTGGTCGCCACCAACGCGTCACCTCCTCCGCTACGCCGGCTGCGCCACTGGGTGCTTCCGGTCTACGACCACGTGCTGGTGACGGAGCCGCTGTCTGCGGACCAGGTCGCATTGCTGGGATGGGCTGAGGGCCAAGGGATCACCGACGCCGGGAACCAGTTCCACTACTACCGGCGCACGCCGGACGACCGGATCCTGTTCGGCGGCTACGACGCGATCTACCACCGGGGTGGAAGGGTCACAGCGGAACGAGAGCAGAACGATGCCTCGCACCGGCTCCTCGTGAGTCACTTCTTCGAGACGTTCCCCGTGCTCGCCGGTCTCTCGTTCACCCATCGCTGGTCCGGTGCGATCGACTCGACGTCGCGCTTCACCCCGCTCTTCGGGACCGCCTGGGGAGGCCGGGTGTCATACAGCCTCGGCTACACCGGGCTGGGGGTCGGAGCGTCGAGGTTCGGCGCCCAGGTCGCGCTCGACCTCCTCGACGGATCGCGGACGGAGCGGACGGAGCTGGCGCTCGTCCGACGTCGACCGGTGCCCTTCCCGCCGGAGCCTCTGCGCTATCCGCTCGTACGCGCGACCCAGGCGGCTCTGGCGCGTGAGGACGTGACCGGAGACCGCGGGACCTGGTTGCGGCTGCTCGACCGGTTCGGCGTCGGATTCAACAGCTGAGGACGGAACACCATGGCGACCGGTCGGTGTCGTCGGGAGCATCGCGCCGTGGAACTTCCCTCTCGTCATGGCGATCCGGAAGATCGGCCCCGCCCTCGCGGCCGGAAACGCCGTGGTGCTCAAGCCGGCGCCGGCGACCCCACGTGCCAGCCTCGCGCTGAGCCGGCTCGCCCCCGAGGCCGGGCTGCCACCCGGTGTGCTCAACCTGGTCACCGGCGGAGGCGACGTGGGTCAGGCGCTCGTCGACGGCCCCGGCACCGACATGGTGTCGATCACCGGTTCGTCGGCCACCGGTCGCTCGGTGATGACCGCGGCTGCGCGGAACGCGAAGCGGGTCCATCTCGATCTCGCGGGCAAGGCGTCCGCACTCGTGTTCGCCGACGCCGACATCGCGTCGATGGCCCGTGCAGTCACGCTCGGGGCGACCTACAACTGCGGCCAGGACTGCACGGCGGCAACTCGGGTGTACGTGCAGCGCGCCGCCTACGGCGACGCCGTGGATGCGCTGGTCGCCACGGCGGCCTCGGTGCGCGTCGGAGATCCCCGCGACAGCGCGACAGACATCGGTCCGCTCATCTCACGCGACCATCGAGACTTGGTGCACGGCTCCAGCGCAGCGAGATCGTGCAGGGAGAGGTCTTCGGGCCGGTGCTCGTCGTGCTGCCGTTCGACGACGAGGACGACGCGGTACGCCTCGCAAACGACAGCGCCTACGGCCTCGCCTCGTCGGTGTGGACCAGCGACGTGGGCCGCGCACTACGAGTCAGTCACCGGCTCGACGTGGGCGTCACCTGGGTGAATGACCACTGGCCGATCGCCTCCGAGGTGCCGCACGGCGGCGTGAAGGGGAGCGGGTTCGGCAAGGATATGAGCCATGAGGCGGTGCTGGAGTACACGATCACGCGACACCTCATGATCAAGCACTCGGCACCGGAGCCACCCGAGAGCTCCTTCCGCCCGCACTGACGCGTCGGCGACGGCCGTTGCCCGCGGCCGTGCGTCAGGCGGTGCAGGTGCAGCCACCGAGCGGTGCGCACTCGCCGCACTCGGGTGCCCAGCGCCACCAGATTCGAGCCAGTACGGCGACGGCACCGGTGATGGCCACGATGGCGTAGACGAGGTAGGCAGTGACGCCTGCCGCGAGCCCGTAGGTCCCAGCGACTCCCGCGTCCATCGCGAGCAGCAACCAGGTGCCGGTCGCGATGCCGGAGACGTCAGGACTGCGCCATGCGGTGAGGGCTGCTGGCGTGACGTACCAGAGGACGGAGCAGCCGAGGAACGCGGGGAACAGACTCGGCAGCCACGGTGATGTGGCTGCGGCTGCCGCGAGCAGGGCGGCCCAGGTGAACGGCAGCCACATCCCGGTGCGCTCGTCGCTGCGGCGCATCACGGCGACGAACGTCGCAGCCAACGCCGGCAAGCCCGCGATCGACGTGAGGGTGACCCAGATGTCGTGCAGATGCACGCCATAGACCAACCACGCAGTGGTCGAGACCAGCGTGTTGATGATGCTCGGCAGTGATACCCCGGCGATCGAATCGGTACGCCGGACGTGTAACCACTGCGGCACGCCGAAGGCCAGCGCGAGCGCCGTGGTCAGCGCCCCGGTGATCAGGACGAGCAGGTCGTTGGACACGGGGCAGCCTGCCCTCGGCAGCTGGTGGATCGGGGGACGTACGGGTCGTGGACTCGGCCGCCCGGACGACGAAACCGACGGCGCCGGAGCGCACGACGAGCCGTCCCCGGGTGCTGGACGGCCCGCTCGGCGGTGTCTTGTCGGTGTTGGTCTCGAGTCCCGTTACTGACTTGCGAGTCAGTAACGACTGGAGTCTAGGTCATCCGTGGCTGCGTCTCGAACCAGTTCTTCGTGACGTGGCGCACGCCGCATTCCCCTGTCACCCCAACGGCCGAGCGCGTGGAACCGCACCTGAGCGTGAGGAGAGTCGGCGCGTCGTCGGCGTACGACTTCCTTCCGTGGTGGGCGGCGTGACAGCGTGGGCCCCGCGGGTCCAACGGCGGGCCCCGGCAGGAGGAGCGACGTGACCATCGACCAGGCCATGACCACGGAGCGAGCGATCGAGTTCGAGCACGAGCACTGTGCGCACAACTACCACCCGCTCCCGGTCGTCATCAGCGAGGCCGAGGGCGCCTGGGTCACCGACGTCGAGGGGCGCCGCTACCTCGACATGCTCTCGGCATACTCCGCCATCAACTTCGGGCACGGCCACCCCTCGCTCATCGCGGCTGCCGAGGCGCAGCTGCACCGGGTCACCCTCACGAGTCGTGCGTTCCACAACGACCAGCTCGGGGAGTTCTGCGCGGCGCTCTCCCGGCTCGCGCGGCACGAGGCGGTCCTGCCGATGAACTCGGGCGCCGAAGCCGTCGAGACTGCCCTCAAGCTGTCGCGCAAGTGGGGTTATCAGAAGAAGGGCGTCGCGGCCGGGCAGGCCGAGATCATCGTGTGCGCCGGCAACTTCCACGGTCGCACGACGACCATCATCTCGTTCTCCGACGACCCGGTCGCGCGCGACGACTATGGCCCTTACACCCCCGGCTTCGTCGAGGTGCCCTACGGCGACATCGACGCACTCGCGGAAGCCATCACGGAGAACACGGTCGCGTTCCTCGTCGAACCGATCCAGGGCGAGGCGGGCGTGGTCCTGCCGCCGGCCGGGTTCCTGAAAGCCGCTCGTGCGCTCTGCGCCGAGCGTAACGTCCTCTTCGTCGCCGACGAGATCCAGGCCGGCCTCGGGCGTGCGGGTGCGACGTTCGCGTGCGACCTCGTCGACGTGCAGCCCGACATCCGCATCCTGGGCAAGGCGCTCGGCGGCGGCATCCTCCCGGTGTCGGCCGTGACAGCCGACTGGGCGGTGCTCGGCGTGATCCAACCGGGTGAGCACGGCAGCACCTTCGGCGGGAACCCTTTGGCGGCCGCTGTCGGGATCGCGGTGTGCGCACTTCTCGAGACCGGTGAGATCCAGGAGCGTTCCCAGCGTCTGGGCCAGCACGTGCTCGAGACGCTTCGCACGGCAGATCTTCCGGGTGTCAAGGAGATTCGCGGCAGCGGCCTCTGGTGGGCCATCGAGCTCGACGGCACCGGGTCGACCGGTCGCGAGATCAGCCTCGAGCTCCTCGGCCGGGGAATCCTGGCCAAGGACACCCACACCTGGACGATCCGATTCGCCCCACCCCTCGTCGTCACCGAGCCCGACCTCGACCAGGCGCTGCGGACCATCATCGACGTCCTCACCGAACGCAACACCGGCACCACCCCCTGACCCCCGCCCCACCAGCAGACGACCGTGGCGCTCGGCTGCTGCAGGTGAAGGTGCTCTTGGGGATCCACGAGGCCCCTCTGCTTCCCACGTCCCGTACCGCCGCGACCAGCCTTCCCACCGATCAGGGCCAGGCCTGCGCCAAAACCGGTTGCGTTCTGCGCTGGGCGACGTACGGTTTTCCCACATGGGAGAGGAGGTGGTCCGATTCATGAACGAACATCGGATGCGTGAGGTGGCTGCCCGCTAGCCAGGACAGCCCGCTGACCTTGAGGTCGCGCTGATCCCAGCAGCGACACCACGGCAGCCACCGGAGCCCCGGGGCGTCGGCCAGTCCAGCCGACCGTCGTCACGTCATCGACGTGACGACGACCAGCCCCGGGGCTTCTGGCTGTCCGGACTCCGATCGCGCGGTACGCGGTGTGGGAACCAGCGGGCCCCCAAGGGCACCTTCATCCGCCGGGGACGTGGCTGGGAGTGGGCGGGCTAGGGAAGCCAGCTGAGGTTGCCGCCGAGGTAGTAGTAGCCGAGGAAGGCGGTCGCGTCGATGAGGAAGTGGGCGATGAGGAAGGGCATCACGCGGTTCCACCGGCGGTAGAGGAACGCGAAGATCGCGCCCATGGCGAGGTTGCCGAGGAAGCCGCCGAAGCCTTGATAGAGGTGGTAGGACGCGCGTACGAGTGCGCTGCCACCGACCTGCGCCCACGGCTTCCACCCGATCTGACGGCTGCGGTGGACGAAGTAGGCCAGCACGATGACCTCTTCGAGCACCGCGTTGTACGCCGCCGACGCCAGCAGGAGCAGCGGCGTCCACCAGGTGCGGTCGGTCGTCACGGCGGCGATGCGCACGTTCATGCCGAGCTTGTAGGCCAGCAGGTAGAACCCGAGCCCGATACCGCCGAGCACTGCCGCGAGGACGGCGCCCTTCACGAGGTCCATCTTCGCGTCGCGCAGGTCGAACCCGATCGCGTGCCGCCCCTCGCCGCTGCGGCGCAGGAAGTGGAGCACCAGGATCACGGGCACGAGCCGCAGGGAGATGTGGGCGATCTGGTAGAGCACGTCGAGCCACGGACGGTCCGCGATGTAGGTCGTGACCAGGGTCGTGCTCTGGTCGGAGAGCTTGACACCCTTGGTCAGGGAGTCGAGGAGCGAGAGCAGTGAGTTGATCGCGGTCGATGCGATCGAGAGCCAGAGCACCAGCCACATCTCGGCACGCAGCGTGCGTCTGTCCGGCATCGACGGCGTCCACCCCGACTGCTCGTCGTCTGCGGGTGAGGCGGCCACCGTGCCCTC
The DNA here is from genome assembly GCA_025351185.1 of Candidatus Nanopelagicales bacterium. Taxonomy (GTDB): domain Bacteria; phylum Actinomycetota; class Actinomycetes; order S36-B12; family CAIYMF01; genus Longivirga. Next base: position 23,613 of record JANXWJ010000118.1, on the reverse strand, counting down.
GATCCGGGCGACGATCTCACCCGTGACGTACGGCGCGACTTCGGTGCCGATCGACGTGGTGGACCTCGGCTCGTCCGCGTCCGAGACGTTGGGGCGGGTCTCCACGGGGTCATCCTTGCTCACAGGGAATCCGAGGGCCTTCCCGCGGCGTTGTCACAGGATCGACGTCCGGAGCGGCGTCGGCGTTCCCCTTGCGTGAGAATGGACCCCATGGACCCCGAGAGCATGTACGAGATCCACACCGACGACGTCGATCTCGACGCCCCGGTGCTCGTCCACGCGCTGTCGGGGTTCCTCGACGCCGGTGCCGCGAGGCAGATCGCGGTGAACCACCTCCTCGCCACCCACGAGCACACGACCGTGGCGACCTTCGACATCGACCGGTTCTACGACTATCGCGCCCGTCGGCCGCGTCTGGTGTTCGACACCGACCACTACGCCTCCATCGACTATCCCGAGCTGCTCCTCACCGAGTTCCGCGACACGACCAACACCGGGTTCCTCGTGCTGCACGGGCCCGAGCCCGACTTCGGCTGGCGCACGTTCAACGCCGCCGTGATCGGCCTGGTGGAGCGCTACGGCGTACGACGGATCATCGGGATGAACGCGATCCCGTGGCCCGCGCCGCACACCCGCCCGGTCGGCGTGACCGCGCACGCCAACGATCCGTCGCTCGTCTCGGGTCGCCCGACCTTCGTCGGTGCTATCGAGGTGCCTGGCCACCTCGCAGGCGGGCTGGAGATCGCTCTGGGTGAGGCTGGGCACGAGGCGATGGGCTTTGCCGCGCACGTGCCGCACTACCTCACCCAGGTGGAGTTCCCGCGCGCCGCACTTGCCCTGCTCGGTGAGGTGTCGGTCGCCGGTGACCTCGACCTCGATCTCGCCGGCCTCATCACCGCGTCCGAGGAGAGCGATCGCGAGATCGACGCGCAGGTCGCGACCAACCCTGAGAACGTCGAGGCGGTGCACGCACTCGAGGCGCAGTACGACGCGATCGTCCGCGGCGCGAAGTCGGCACTGCCGATGGCTGACATGGGCGACGGCGAGCCTTTGCCGAGCGGTGACGAGATCGCGGCTCAGCTCGAGCAGTTCCTGCGTGACATGGACGACGACAAGGGCCGCAGCGAGTAGGGATCCCGGCTTCCCGCCGTCCCGATGACAGAGCGACGGCCCCTGCACCGAGGTGTGGGGGTGTCGCTCTGTCTGGCATCGGGCTGCGTACGCCGGGCGCCTCGGTCAGGTCGTGAGGTGCGAGCCGGCCTTGTGCTCCACGCGGGAACCGTCGCCCAGGACCCAGACCGACTGGCGCCCCTGCACCACCCACTCGTGCGGGCCACCGACGAGGGCGGTGTCCTCGTCGATGCCCAGCAGCGTCGTGCCCTCGGGCAGTCGCAGCAGGGCGTTGCGCAGCATGTCCGGCACCCAGGCGAGCATCTTGTCGAAGTGGGGGATCACCCGGACGTGGTCGACGAGCCCGAGCCCGGTCGGGTTGTCGGAGCGGATGTCACGCAGGCGCGGCGCCCAGTCCGACATCGCCATCGCGCCCGCGCTGCATCCCGCGACCGCCGCACCCGCCTTGTGCATGTCGAGGATGGCCTGCCACACAAGGGTGTCGCGCAGGGTCTCGGCCAGATAGGCGGGATTGCCACCGGAGAGATAGATCAGACCGGCTCCGGCGACGAGGCCGGCGAACGCCGTGCTCTGCGCCTCTTCGCGCGAACGTACGTCGACGACGACCTGCTCCACCCCGAGCCGCTCTGCCTGCTCACGTCCGATCCGGTGCCAGCGTGCGAGCGATGCGTCGCCCTCGGGCGCCGCGGCCGTCGCGAGCTGGACATAGCGAGGTGCGCGTCCGGCGATGAGGCCGCGCTCGACCTCTGCCATGACGGGGAGGTATTCACCAGACCCGACGAGCGCGATCGGGCCGACCGTCATCGGCGTACCTCCCAGGTGACGCCGTCCGGAGTGTCTCGCACCTCGACCTCGGCGGACGCGAGTCCGTCGCGGATCGCGTCGGACTCCGCCCAGCGCTTGTCGTCGCGTGCCTGCCCGCGCAAGGTCAGCAGCAGCTCGACGAGCGGGCGCAGCGTCTCGGTCACGTCGACGGGCGCGCTCACGGCAGCGGCTGCGCGAGCGAGCAGCGAGCGCACCAGCTCGCGCTCGTCATCCGTGGCGGCCTGACGGTCGAGCTCGGCGATCAGCGCGATCGCCTGTGCCACATCGTGTGTCGCGAGGGCTGCATCGACTGCTGCGGGAGGAGCCACGGCCTCGGCTGCGAGCATCTGAGCCACCGGTGCAGCGGTCGCCGAGCTGGTCGAGCGACCGTGCTCGGCGATCTCGGCGATCGACGTCGTGGTGCCCGTGGGCACGATCCACTCATCGCCGTGCACCCGCACGACGACGGTGCCGCGTCCGACGACCTCGGCCGCTCCGGTGTCGAGGTCGATCACGAGACCGGTGTGCTCGTCGACACCGAGCACGAACGAGTCGTCGGGCAGCAGATTCTCGAGCACGCGCAGCCGACGCTCGCCCTGCCAGCAGAAGCGGGTGTCGTGCGTGCCGCCCTCGGCGTTGTTCCAGTGGGGCACGACGGCCGCCCTCAGCCCGGTCGCACGACCGACGACATCCAGACCCTCGAGCCAGTGCGGGTCCTCGCCGACCTTGTAGACCTCGTAGACCGGGATCGTCACCAGGCCGAGCGTCAGCGCGGCCGCCGAGGCGAACGTGACCGCGCCACCTTCGCGCAGCCGCGCATGCAGCGCTTCGGGCACCGCGCTGCCGACCCACGTGCGCAACGCGTAGGACGGACTCCCGGGGCCGGCGAAGATCCAGTCGGCGGCGCGCAGACGTGACATCTCACCCGCGTGCGCGACCGGGTCAAACGCCGGTGCCGAGCGGAACGTGATCGCCTCGACCGTGCGACCGACGCTCTCGCGGAAGTACAGCTGTGCCTTCTCGGTGAGCTCGTCGGCGTTCTCCTGGAAGCCGTACGGCGTGTCGATCATGACCGCGCTCACGTCCGTGCCGAGCCGGGCGAAGAGCTTCTGGTGCGGCGTGACCATGGTCGGACTGGTCTCGCCCGAGCCGAGGATGGTGAGGGCGCGGGTCACCGGGTGATCATTGCCCATCGCATGCGGTCGCGCCCCCGCGGTCCCGGTCTGTTCACTGTCGGCGCACCACGCACGAGGGCCGTCGGGTGGGTGGCGTGCCTCAGCCGAGTCTGAGGGAGACCGCGGTGCGTCGCATCACGTGGTCGAAGTAGGCGTCCATGCCCGAGATCACGTTGTCGAACTGACCATTGACCTCGAGGGTGACCGTCCCGATGAGCTGGGTCCACGCCATCAGTCCACGGAAGATCAGGTCGTCGGGAACCGACTCGGGGATGACGGCGCGCACCTTCGTAAGCGAGACGTGCGCAGCCTTCGGAACCGGTGTGTTGGACGCGGCACCGTGGGCATGCATCTCGGCCAGCAGCGCGATGAGCAGCCCCGTGACCCGACTGGCCGGGTCGATTGTGTCCTGAGGCGCTGCGTATCCCGGCACCGGAGTGCCGTAGAGCAACCCCCACTCGTGCGGATGCTTGAGCCCCCACCGTCGGACTCCGTCGGCGGTGGCGAGCCATCGGCCGCGCAGGTCGCCGCGTCGCACCTGTGCCTCCGCGCCCTCAGCTGCCTCGCCGAGCGCGTTGTAGGCATCGATGATGAGGCGGGTGAGCAGGTCGTCGCGACTGGGGAAGTAGCGATAGATCGCGCTGCTGACCATGCCTAGATCTCGGGCGACGGCACGCAAGGACAGACCCGCGGCGCCGTCGACGGCGAGGTGAGCGCGGGCGGTGTCCACGATCTCCTGGGTCAGCTCGGCGCGGGCACGAGCCCGTGCCGTCCGCGGGGCAGTCGTGTCGGTCATGCCCTGATGATGCCAGATCCGAGAGCAGGGGACGGTATCGCGAGCACTGCTCTTGACTCGGAGCGCACGCCGCTCAATGATGTGAGCAGTGCTCTCGTATTGGACGGGGCAGGAGATCGGAGCCAGTCATGTCGCAGAACCTCCACGTCGTGGTGGGCTCGGGTCCGATCGGCTCCGCCGTCGTACGCCAGCTCGTCTCCGAGGGCCAGCGGGTCCGGGTCGTCACCCGCAGCGGATCCGGCCTCCAGCACGACCGGGTCGAGAAGGTGACCGCCGACGCAGCTGACGCCGGTCGGATGTCGTCGCTCGCCGAGGGCGCCGCGGTGCTCTACAACTGCGTCAACCCCGACTACACCCGCTGGGCCACCGACTGGCCTCCGGTCGCGGCGTCCCTTCTCGCTGCTGCCGAGTCGTCGGGTGCCGTGCTGTCGACGTGCTCCAACCTCTATGCCTACGGCCCGGTCTCACGGCCGATGACCGAAGACCTCCCGCTCGCGGCCACCGGCACCAAGGGCAAGGTACGTGCGCGGATGTGGCTCGATGCCCTGGCCTCGCACGACGCCGGCCGCGCCCGCGTGACCGAGGCGCGCGGCTCTGACTACATCGGGCCCGAGGCCGAGTCGCACCTCGGCCCGCGCATCATGCCCAAGCTCATGGCGGGCAAGAAGGTGGCGGTCCTCGGTAGCCCCGACAAGCAACACACCTGGACCTACACCGAGGACATGGCCGCGGCCCTCATCGCGATCGGGTCCGATGAGCGTGCGTGGGGTCGTGCCTGGCATGTGCCGAGCGCGCTCACGTGCACCCAGCGCGAAGGCCTGACGCGCATCGCCGAGCTCGCAGGCGCCCCCGCTGTCCGGGTCGGCACGGTGTCGCCGATGATGATCCGGGCACTCGGAGTGTTAGTCCCGATCATGCGCGAGCTGCCCGAGGTGGCGTATCAGGTCGAGGAGACGTTCGTGCTCGACTCGACCGCGGCGCAGCAGGAGCTCGGACTGCGGCCGACTGCGGCCGACCTCGTCCTTCAAGCGCACGCCGACTACTACGCAGCGCAAGCGCGCTCCGCGTCCTGAGTCCGCGGCGGGTCCGGGCTCAGGACGGTCGTGTCGGTGCGCCCTACACGCGACATCCTGGCATCGCGGTGTGAGAGCGTGCGCGCGTGGATCTGCGTCGAGCTCGCCTGGCCGTCACTGTCGCGTACGTCGGGCAGGGACTGTGCTTCGCAGCCCTCGTGTCGCGAGTTCCCGCGCTGCAGAACAAGTTCGAGCTCTCCGACGGAGCGCTGGGTCTGCTCGTCGGGCTCGTGCCGATCGTCGCCGGCGTGGGCAGCGTCGTGGCCGGTTCGCTGGCCACCCGCCACGGCAGCCGCCCGGTCCTGCGCGCTCTGGGCCCGGTCGTTCCGCTCGCCCTCGTCGCGGCCGGCTTCGCGCCGAGCGTCGCGCTGCTGCTCGTGGCACTGCTCGTGCTCGGATTCGGGCTCGGCTCCGTCGACGCCACGATGAACATCCAAGGTGTGCGGGTACAGGACGACCTCGGCAAGCCGGTGGTGGCGTCGTTCTATGCCGCGTTCAGCCTCGCGGGATTCGTCGGTGCGCTGCTCGCGAGTGCCGCAGCAGGCTCGACTCTGTCGCTCGGCCTGTTCTTCGCTCTCATCGCTGTCGTGATCATCCCGATCCAGGTCTACGCCGGCCAGTTCCTGCTCCCTGGTCACCCGGTGCAGACGGCGGTGCAGGCGGCGGCCGCCGAGGGCAGCGAGCCGCGTATCCACTGGCGTCCCGTGGCGCTCGTCGGCATCGCCCTCATGTGCGTCTACATCGCCGACTCAGGTGCGTCGACCTTCGGCGCCGACTACCTGCACAAGGGGCTCGGCAGCACCGAGTCCGTCGCTGCGCTCGCCTACGCGGCGTACTCCCTCATGACTGTCGCGGGCCGTGTCATCGTCGACCTGACGGTCGAGCGATTCGGCGCCGTGCAGCTCGTCCGGATCGGTGGCTTCACAGCGGTTGCGGCCGCTGCGGCAGTGGCCGTCGCGCCGACCCCGGCTCTCGCGATCGCGTCGTTCGCCCTGCTCGGGCTGGCGATCTGCCCGGCGATCCCGCTGGCGTTCACGGCCGCGGCGTCGCACGACAAGACCTCGAGCGGCGTCGCCGTGGCCCGGGTCAACGTGTTCAACTACGCCGGCTTCGTGATCGGTGCCCCGCTCATCGGCGGCATCGCCGAAGGCGCCTCGCTGCGCTGGGCCTTCGCCGCCCTCATCCCGGTTCTCCTCGTCGTACCCCTGCTCGCCACCTGGTTCCGAGTAGCCCCCCACAACCCTCCCGACCCCACCCCCTAGCCCCGGCAACAGCCCCAGACGGCTGTTCCTGATGAATGTGCCCCGACGTGCGCTAGGCGCAACCATCCCGCCCTCCATCTATCGGACGCGCCCTATCTGTGGATTCAGTGGGGAAGTTTCCTTGCGCCTACCGCACGCTGGGGCACATTCATCGGAAAAGGGGTGGTGGCTTGTGGGCAACGGGAGACGCCCGCGTTGGCCACTGGTTAGTGGGAACGCGGGCGTCGGGTCGTGCGGTGGATCGTGGATCGTGGGTTGTACGGGCGACGCGGCGACGCAAAGGCGACGCGGCGACGTAGAGGTGACGGGGCGACGCGGCGGGGGTCAGGCGTTGTCGCGGGCCTCGCGGGCGGTCTTGGAGCCGGTGATGTCGGCGAGGACGTCGGAGCCGGGCTCGACGGTGTGCTCGGTCGCGGTGACGCCAGCCTTCTCGTGCAGGCGCTGGAGGCTCTTGCGCTGGTTGCGCAGCACGATGGTGACGACGCGACCGGTGGCACCGGCGCGGGCGGTGCGGCCGGCGCGGTGGAGGTAGGCCTTGGGGTCTTCCGGCGGGTCGACGTGGACGACGAGCGAGATGTCGTCGACGTGGATGCCGCGGGCGGCGACGTCGGTGGCGACGAGGACGTCGATGCGCCCTTGCTTGAACTCCGCCATCGTCTTGGTGCGTGCGAACTGCGACATGCCGCCGTGCAGCGCCTTGCAGTTGACGCCACGGTCGGCGATGTTTCCGGCGACTCGCTCGGCACCGAGCTGCGAGCGGACGAACATGATCGTGCGTCCCTGGCGACGCGCAATCTCGGTCGCGACGACTGCCTTGTCCTCGCGGTTCACGACGAGCACGTGGTGCTCCATCGTGTCGACCGGCGAGGTCTCGGAGTCGAGCTCGTGGCGGATCGGCTGGTGCATGTGCTCGCGCACGATCTTGTCGACGTCACCGTCGAGAGTGGCGGAGAAGAGCAGCGTCTGCGCGGCAGGGGAGACGAGCTCGAGCAGCGCGGTGACCTCGGGCAGGAAGCCCATGTCGCACATCTGGTCGGCCTCGTCGAGCACCACGACCTCGACGTCGTCGAGGAAGCAGACACCCTGACGGATGAGGTCCGCGAGGCGGCCAGGGGTGGCGACGAGGACGTCGACACCACGCTGCAGCGCGTACTTCTGCTTGTCCATCGACGTACCGCCGACGACGGTCTTGAAGTGCAGCCCGAGCGAGCGGCCGAGCGGCTCGATCGCGTCGTTGACCTGCATCGCGAGCTCGCGGGTCGGGACGAGGATAAGGCCGCGCGGGTGCTTGGGCTGCGCGGGGAAGTGAGCGATGCGCGCGAGCATCGGCAGGCCGAAGGCGAGGGTCTTGCCCGAGCCGGTGCTGCCGCGACCGAGGAGGTCGTGCCCGGCGAGGGCGTCGGGGATCGTCTCGACCTGGATGGGGAACGGGGTGCTGATGCCACTGCGCACGAGCGCGGCGACCAGCGGGGCGGGGAGCCCCAGGTCGGCGAACGTCACAGTGGGGGCGTCGGTGCCGTCAGCGGGCACGTAGAGCGTAGGGTCAGAAATCAGGGCAGTCACGAATAAGCCTCATCTATTGGCGCGAACAAAAGACGCGTCAATGAGAGCTACCAAAGGTGACGCGGGTCTGGATCTGCTCCCAGAGTAGGGGAGACATGCCCAGACCGACGAATCCCGAACCCCTGTCGAGACGCAGGTCACCTGCCGTCCGTCACCCGCGGGGCGGCCCGGAGAGCGAGAGCCGATCCCCATCCGCGCGGTTGTAGCGCAGGAGGCGTGGCACTGGCTACGGGTAGACGACGACGCGGGTGCCGACGGGCACCGCACCGAAGAGCTGCGCGGCGATCGTCTTGTCGCGAAGGTTGACGCAGCCATGGGAGTGCCCGTGGTAGCCGTCGCGGTGGAAGAACGGGGAGTAGTGCACGGCCTGGCCGCCGGAGAAGAACATCGCGAACGGCATGGGAGTGTGATATTCCGTCGACACGTGGTCTCGCGACTTGCGATAGACCCCGAAGGTGCCGTTGCGCGTCTCGAAGCCGGGGCCGCCGAATCGAGCGTCGACCGTGAGCACGACTGTTCCCTTGCGCACCACACGCAGCACGCGCGCCGTCTTGTCGACGCAGAGCACCAGCGACGACCGGGTGCAGGCAGACGGGAGCACGCCCTTCGAACGCGTGACGGATGCGAGCTCCGTCCAGGTGGAGGCAGTGACGACAGCCGCAGACCCGAGCCCCCACTTGCCGCGGAACGACACGACGGCGGCCAGGGTCGACCGGTCCATCACGTGGGTGGGCTTCACGGGATAGCCCAACCAGATCAGGCGCTGCTGCACGTTGTCGACGAGCGGGCCGCGATCACCAGCGAGCACCGGCCAGCTGCGCGGCACGTGCCCCGGTGGCGTCGGCGGCTTCGGAATCGGAGGCTTCGGGATCGGGGGCTTCGGGGTGGGGTGCTGCTGCGGCGCTCCGGGGCTGCCGGGCGGCGGCACCGGCCCGTTGGTCGCAGCACTGACGACCACCGGCGCGGACGCGACTGCGATCACCGCGCACGCAGCGACGACCGACAGCATCCGCGCCCGCATGCCTGACTCACTCTCGTCGAGGACCCCTACCCGACCGTTATACGTTGCGCCGCCCGCTCGGCGCATCCGCCGAATGGTCCCGCGGCGCGTCTCCCCCACGTACCTAGAGATCTGACCAGATGTCACGACTCGCGCCAGCGGGGTGACGTGGTCCGCGGCGGGTGGAACGCCTGGTCGAGCACCACCATCCAGCGCTCGCCGCACGTCAGTCCGTCGCGCGCCTGCGTGAGAGCCCGGGCCAGGCCGGCACCGGGATCGTCGGTGCGCACGACCTTGAACCCGTAGGCAGAGGCCAGGTCCTCCCACCGGGGCTCCACGAGGTCGACGCCGCGGTGCGGGTCTCCGGCGACGGTCTGGTCATAGCGGAGCATGCCGTAGCCCCCGTCGCTCACGACGAGGAGCGCGAGCGGCAGCCGTTCCTGCGTGTACGTCGCGAGCTCGCCGAGTCCCATCGCCGCACCACCGTCGCCGACCACGGCAAGGGTGGGGATGCCGAGCGACGCGGGACCGATGGCCGCGGGGAGCCCGAAACCGAGGGTGCCCCACCCGACGGGGTAGAGCAGACGTCGCGGTCGCGACTGCTTGGAGTAGCCGCCGAGCCAGTAGCCGGAGATGCACATGTCGACGACGAGAGCGCCGGCATCGGGCCATCCCGCGTCGATGGTCGCGACGAATCGCGCGGCCGCTGTCGTGCGATCGTCCGACGCGATGTCGGCGCGAACCGCTGCCGACATCGCTCCGGCGCCGGAGTACGGCAGCGCAGGTGCGTCGTCGAGCTGCTCGAGCAGGGCGCGAACTCCCAGACCAATGTCTGCGACGACGCGTGCGTCCAACGGATAGTCACCGAGACTCGCATCGACAACGTCGGTGAGCGCGACGATGGACCTCGGGACGGGCATCGTCCAGTTGCGCGTCGTCATCCCGTGCAGGTCGTCGCCGATGACGAGCAACACATCTGCATCCGCGATCGCCCGTGCCACAACGGGTTCGTGTGGCGGCACGGTGACGGTGCCGTCGAACCCTGCGAGCATGCCGCGCGCCTGATAGGTGGGCACGACGAGCGCGCCGAGGCGTTCCGCGAGGCGGATGACGTCAAGCTCCGCGGGCACCGAACGGGCACCGAGCCACATCACCACGCGGCGCCCGTGCAGGGCGGCCGCTGCGGCAGTCACATCGCCAGGTGACGGGATGGCGAGGGGAGGTGTCAACGGAGGTGGGTTGGACCCCGTCCAGGACGAGGCGAGCACGTCGGCGGGCACCCCGAGGTAGACCGGGCGACCTGTAGCGAGCGCGTGGGCCGCGAGCTCGGGCAGTGCCTCGACCGCCTCGGCGCCACTACGTGCCGACACCGCGCGTGCACCGAAGCCGGCAGTGATGACCTCGACCTGGCTGCGCATGCCGTGCAGCAGGCCGTCGTCCGCCCCTGACGTGCGCCGAGGACCGAGCGGGGCCTCGCTCGAGATGAGAAGCAGCGGCGAGAAGGACGCCCACGCCTCGCCGAAAGCCGCGAGGGCGTTGGCGAAACCCGGTCCCGTCGTGGTCAGCGCGACCCCGAGACCGCCGGTGGCTCGAGCAGCCGCATCGGCGGCGTACCCCGCTGCCTGCTCGTGTCGCACGCCGACGATCCGCGGCCGTCGCCCGACCCCGGCACCGACCCAGAACGGCAGGTTGTGCACGCCGGGAACCCCGAAGCAGACCCGGACCCCGTGGTCGGCAAGCTGGTCGAGCAGTGCGTCTCCGACAGTTGAAGTCACGGCACAGTCCTATCGCGAGCATCCGGGGCACTGAGCAGCGGACCCTCCGCAGTGCGGTCTCAGCCGGGCGGGGGCAGTTGGCGGGCCAGCCGACGCTGACGATCGAAGCGCCCGACCGCCACCATGTGCGGAACGGTGAGCCCCCAGACGACGGCGAGACCGAGGCCGAGCAGCGTCGAGCGTCCGGGCAGGACGCTGACGCCGACGGCGGTCGCGCCGATCGTTATGCCGAGGGCAGGGAGCCCGGCCCGCACCACTGCGAGGAGCTCCCGGCCGGTGATGTCGGTCCCCGATGCGGTCTGGGCGAGGCGAGCTGTGTGTCGCAGTGCATGCCAACAGGCGAAGTAGGTGCCGAAGGCGACAAGAGGTGTGGCAACCAGACCGAGTGTCGTGAGCAGAGCCAGCTCGAGTGCTCCTCGACCGTCTCGATGTCTGAGCGCGACGGCGATCGATGCCGTGACGACCACGAGCACCAGGGCGCGGATCCACGTCGCGACGCCAGACGAGAGCAGTGGCGACAGATCGGGATTGACGAGTGCGAGGGCGGCGACGGCAGACGTCGAGGTGAGGGGGAGCAGGAGGGGTGCCGCTCCTGACGCCACTGCGTGCAGCACGCGACCGTGAGACTCCGGTGTCGGGACGGCGCTGAGATCCGCACGGGCTTCGACATCTCCAGATCCGAAGTGCCACAACGACATCGCGACGACGATGACGAACGATACCGCGGGCCACGCGAGGATGACACCGATGGCCGCGACGGCCACCGTCAGATAGCCGAACATCCACAACATCAGCGAACGCCGACCGCTGGGTGCGTGCGTGAGGTGATCGACGGCTCCGTGCGGGATGCCCAGGACGAGAGCAAGGAGCGCCACGGGGACTGACCACGAGGGGACGGTCGGCGACCACCCGACGGCGCCCGTGCCGATGCTGAGGAGGACCGCCGCGACGACCGCGACCGGACCGGTGATCAGCACGGCGTCCACGCGTCGGCGCTGCGGCGCGCCGCAGTGCGGCGCTGGTGTCAGTGGCGGGCCGGTGGTGTCGCGCCCCTGGGTGACCGCGTATGTCTGGAGGGGGTAGGAGATGGCGAGACTGGGGCCAGCGATGAGTTCGGCGCGGCGCGGGAGCACGGACAGCACTTCCCTGAGGGCGAGGTGCGTGATGTGGCAAGAAGGTCCTGTTGCGGATCTGGTCCGACGTGAGCACCAGGCCCTGGGATCTCGGGAATCCCAGGGCCTGGTGCCTGCCGCCTCACCGTCCGGGACGAGCGCGGGCGGATCCGGTCTCAGCGAAGGTGGTGTGACCCGTCGCCCCTGACCGGGTGCCGGGCTCAGGCAGCCGAGAGCTGCGACGACGAGCTCGAGGGTGCTTCCTCGAACTCCACGGCAGCGAACGTCGGGTCGTCGGCGGCGCTCTTCATCCGCGCGATCTTGTAGATCACCAAGCCGTACAGACATTTCGCCAGGACGTCCGCGATGGAGTAGCCGACCTGGCGGGCGACGAAGGCGCTGGCACCATCGAGGCCGAAGACCGGGAAGAGGAACGAGATCGGGTAGACACCCCAGGTCGCGATGAGCAGCAGGCGAAGGCGTCCGACAGTGGCGGAAACGTCTGCGGGCTGGCGACCGAGCGACTTGGTGAGCTCGACGAACAGCACGTAGAGGATGAACAGGAAGGGAATGGTCGAGAGGGCTCCCCAGATCATCTTCGGCGCTGTGTCAGCAGCGATCTCGCCGGGGTAGCCCAGGATGATCATGAGTGCCGAGGCGGGGATGAGCTTGGTCAGCAGAGCGCTGCGGGTCGCCTTGGGCAGTGCGAGCACGGCGACTGTCTCGAGCAGCAGCAGCGGCACGGTGAGCAGCCAGTCGACGTAGCGATAGCCCTCATTGAAGCCGAACGGGGTGAGCGTGTAGTCGCCGCCTGCGGCAGCCGGCACGAACGCCTCGTTGAACGAGTTGAAGATCCGGATGTAGTGGTAGGCCGCGATCCCGCACACGGTGGCGGAGACGACGATGGCCTGGCGATACCTCGGCAGCACCCGACCCTGGGAGACCAGGAGGAACAGCGAGGTGAAGAGCATGGATGCGAGTGCGAACGAGAAGACGTTGTATACGGTCTGGAATTGCGCATTCGACAGCATCGTGACAGTGGAAGACATGGCCGCCCCTTTGAGGCATGGTCGATGAGTGTTCCGCCGTCTTCCGGAAACGGCGGGCCCGGCTCGCACCGGTGCAGGCCAAGACTCGACCCGCAGGGACTATCCCGCAAGTTGAACTAGTCATGACGCGATCACAGCCTTCCGTGCCGCCGTGACAAGCCACTGGGCACGGGGGTCTCCGGGCGTTAGCGTGCGAGCGCTGGCTGCACCCGATGACCGACCGGGGGTGACACCGATGACCGCCACATCATCAGAGGTGCTCGCAGTCCGTCAGGCCACGGTCCGGGTCGATGGGTGGCTCGACGCCGAGGGCGGCGCCATCGTGACCACGGCGTTGGACCAGATCGTCACCGAGTGGTTTCGCACCGGACGGCTCCTGGTCGAGGACCGACGGCCCGACGGTGTCGACCCAGACTCGGCCGAAGGGCGGCGCCCGCGGCGCACTCACCTCATGGGTTTGGCGTTGGTGGAGCTCGCCCGCCGCCAGCTCGAGAACGGTCTGCTCGGCTCCCGCCACGAGGTCAAGCCCCACGTGGTGCTCACCGCCGACATCGCCGACATCACATCCGGTCGTGGTGGTGAGGTCCTCCTACCGGGCCAGGACGATCCGCTTCTGGTGGCGTAAGCCGGATGCTGTGCGACGCCATGATCACCGGGGTCCTCGCGCGGCGTCGGACCTGCGACGTCCGGGGTGATCGCGATGCGGACCTCTCAGAGTGGCTGAGGGAGAACTCCCACGAAGTTCTCTACGTCGGACGCACCCACCGGAGCGTGCCGCCGAGGCTGCGCCGCTCTCTCGAACGCCGGGATCGTCACTGCGCGTTCCCCCGATGCCGGGTCGACGTGAGCCGCACCCACGCACACCACGTCACCCCGTGGGAAGCAGGCGGCTCGACCGACATCGACAACACCGTCCTGCTCGGGCCGGATCACAGGCATGCGGATACGGGGTGGTGGCGCGGATGGCCAGCCTAGACCGGGTCTTGAGCTTCGACTGGACGACATTGCCCATGCGGAGCAGAGATCTGATCTCGTCTCGTGCTGCATCGCCTTCACCTGGCCACCGGCCGGTTTCGGCTGGCTGGTCATCTGGGCCGTGATGCTGGAGACGTCGGCCCTGCCCAGAACGCACACGGTCGACACGTTACGAGCCTGCTTGCTCATACGTCGGGCCGACGGGATGGTCGAGCATCGCCCTCTGGTCGAGATGGCAGGCAGCGGAGCGGTCTCGTTGGATCCCATCTCGGCGGTTCCGGCCTCCTCGCTGGTGACCGGGCGTCGTGGGATCTTCGTGACACGGGTGCACTGGGGATCTGTGAGCGGTTGGGTTCCCTGTCGTGCGCTGACGTCTTGGACACAACTCCAGGCCTAGCGAGATGCATGCGCCGATCCAGCTAGCCCCGCTCGCCGCGTCAGTAGCGTTCCACGCTGCCGGCAGTGTGAAACGGGCGGACCGTTCACGGTGCCCGCACACGTGCCCTCCGCCTCCAGGATCGAGATGGATCGGACCTGGGGGGAGTCCAAGACCAGCGCGCCTCGGACTGGTGACGTTGCTTCGCGACGTCGTTTAGGTCGGTCGCCGGAGCGCCGGCCTTCGGCCGTGACGTGCCGCCACCGACCGACACTGACTCCGCCACGATCGAGGAGCCGACGGCTCGTCGCGCTCGTCCGGCCGACGGAGTTCCTACGCGTTGGCGAGACAGCGGAGTGGTCCCTGAGCAGGATGGTCACCATGGCAGTCACCAGGACGCGGGCGGCTCTCTCGGTGCAGCACGAGCGGCTCGGCGCAGCGCAGGTCACGGCGACCCTCGGGGTCGAGCCGACGGACTCCTTCGAGATCGGGGATGCCTACGCCCGAGACACCCTCACCCGGGCTCACTCGCACTGGTCGCTCGAGAGCCCGTCCACCGACGCGGCCGTCGGAGCGCAGCTGCGGGCGCTCTACGACATGCTCTCGTCGCGACGTGACGCGCTGGAGACCCTCGTCGCACAGGGCTTTGCGCTCACCTGGACCTGCTTCGTCGCGGAGGACGCTGGCGACGGCGCCGTGATGCTCGAGGTGTCGCTGCTGCGCGACCTTGCGACCCTGCCGATCGACCTGTGGGTCGATTCGTTCGCCGATGGTGAGCAGCCAGTCTGACCTCGGTCAGCCAGCAGGGTCACCGAGCACACGTCGTACGGGCCGTGAGCTCGGGAGGCGTTAGCCTCGAGGTGTGGCACCCCTCTTCGCACTCGACGGACGTAGTGCTCTGGTCTCCGGCGTGGGTTCGCCTGACGGCATCGGGATTGCGTGCGCTCGCCTGCTCGGCGGTCAGGGCGCGCGGCTCGTCGTGACCGCGACGTCGGAGCGGGTGCTCGAGCGGGCCGACGAGCTGAGGGCCGAAGGACTCGATGTGGTCGGTCTGACCGCCGATCTCACCGACGTCACGAGCACCACGGCGCTCGTGAGCGCCGCGACCCGTCAGCTCGGCACGATCTCGATCCTGGTCAACAACGCCGGGATGGTGCAGAGCGGTGTGTCGATCCCGGGCGGCACGCTTGTCGAGCAGCCCGCGTACTCCTGGGCGCGCCAGCTCGAGATCACGCTCATGACGGCGGTCAACCTGACGCGATTGGTGATCCCGCAGATGCGCGCGGCCCACCACGGTCGCATCGTCATGATGTCGAGCGTGACGGGTCCGCTCGTGTCTGCCGCCGGCAGCAGTGCGTATTCGGCGGCGAAGGGTGGCATCGACGGCCTCATGCGCGCGGTCGCGATCGAGGAGGGGCCGCACGGCATCACCTGCTCGTCGGTCGCGCCCGGCTGGATTCGTACGTCGTCGTCCGAGCCTGACGAGCTGCTCGCAGGGGTGCACACGCCGGTCGGGCGTCCGGGGACGCCCGAGGAGGTCGCCGCGATGGTGGTGTTCCTGGCGAGCGACGAGGCGTCCTACGTCACGGGTCAGTCGTACATCGTCGACGGTGGCAACACCATCCAGGAGATCAAGGGCTCGTAGCACGACCGCGCCAAGCCGCAGGCGACGCGAGGAGACGCGGACGCGACGAGAGGCCGCTGACCCGCGCCCGACGATGACGTGACGGCTGATCAGGGCGAGGGTCGAGGTCAATGGGGAAGTTTGCCTGCGCCTAACGCACTCCGCTACTGACGCTGAACGCGTCATCGGGGGCCCAGGGCACATTCATCCGGAAAGGGTGGGGGTCAGCCGCGGGTGACGAGGCCGAGGGCGGCGGCGATGCCGAGGACGGAGCGGGGGGCGTAGGCCGAGCGCCAGAGGCCACCGTGCGCGGCCTGGTGCGACCAGGCGTCGTCGGGGTGGGCGATCGGGGCGTCGGGCCGGGCCAGCGAGGCGGGCGACCGAAGGTCGTGCACGAGCAGCGCGGCCATGAGGGTATTCGACGTCGAGGGCTCGAAGACCTCCACACCGAATCGGTGCGCGCCGGCGTAGGCCGCCGCCAACGCCCGGTTCTTCACGACCGACCGCGTACGCGTCGCAGGTGCGATGTTGAGCGAGGTCCACGTGCCGTCGACCCTGCTCTGGGTGGCGCGCCATCGCTGCAACCGCTTGGCCAGGGCGTAGTTCGGCCCCTGCTGAGGGACGAGGCAGTCTGCGATGCCGACCTCACCGCGGTCTGTCGTCACGGTCTCCGGATAGTTGGGAGCGAAGCGGCCCACGGCACGCAGCGGCAGCTGGGCCAGACCTGACGCGCCGCGCGCACCCCATCGGCGCCGAGACTCCTCGACGGCGCTCGCGGGGACGGCGTAGACGTCGGTGGGCGTGGCGAGGAAGGCGAGCCCGACGTCGGGGCGCTCCGCGATGAGGGCGTGCGCGAGGGCATCGGCGGCGAGCGCGACGCGGACGTGGGTGGCACCGTCGGCATAGGTGTAGGTGCCGAGAATGAACGGACCTTCGATCTGCGCGACCCAGGTGTGCAGCTCCGGCAGCTGTCGGATGAGGTCGATCCCGGCGACCGCCGCGAGCGCGGTGTCGTCGTCGGGCTTCGCGCCGTGCGGCACCGGAACGGTGAGGCGCCCTGACGACGATCGCGCGGTGGCGATCACGCGCGCCCAGATCTCAGGTCGTGGCAGGTCGACCGCCACGACGTGCGCGCCCCAGCGGAGCAAGGAACGCAAGGGCCCCATCTCGGACCCGGCGCCGAGCACGACCACTGTGACCCCGGAGAGGTCGAGCCACTCGGGGTGGTCGATGAGGGTGTGGATCGACGTCGCGAAGCCGCGCTCGACGATGCCTTCGGCGACCCAGGCATCGAGCCGCCTTCGGTTCTCCGCGCCGAAGAGCCGCTTGCCTCGATAGGGCACCGACAGGCCGGTGTCGCGACTGGCCTCGCCGATGATGGTGACCGAGTCGAACGCCGGTGTCGGGTTCGACGTGACCGCCTCGAGCAACGGGGTCGCCCGGCCACCGCGGTGGAAGACGGTGCGCTCGTGCAGCGCGACGAGGCCGGCACGAGCCACGGCATCCGCGGCTGTCGCCGTCCGGGTGCCGACGACGACGAGGTCACGGTAGGGCGCGAGATAGCCGCCTCTCCAGTCGCGGACCGCCGACGAACGCACCGCGGCGTCCGGGTCGACGGCGAGCAGCGCCGACCCGACGACAGCCTTGGCGACCGCCGTGCTGCTTGCCCGACCGTCGGGAGCAGCGACGAGGTCGACCCCGCGGTCGGGGTCGAGCGCGACGACGCCGTCAGGGGAGCTCACGGGGCACATCCCACCATGACGACCGCTGTGCTGGTCGACCTCATCGAGAGGTCTCCGCCAGCACGATGCCGATGAGCACGACGATGCCGCCCACGATCTGGAGCGGGGAGAGCACCTCGCTGAGGAACACCCAGGCGATCGCGGACGCGATCACGGGTTCGGTCATCCCGACGACGGATGCCTGGGTCGCCCGCAGGTGCCGGAGCGACTGCAGCACCAGGGCGAAGGGCACGACGGTCCCGAGCACCACCATGTACGCCGAGTAGGCCCACCCCGGGAACGCGGGGCCGTAGCCGCCGAGGGACTCCGTGAACGACAAGGTCTCCCAGGGGAAGTTCCACCAGGGGAGCAGCAGCGCCCAGAACCCGGCGGCGAAACCGAAGCCCCACATCGTGAGCGAGATCGGATCCCGCTGTGTGACGAGCTTCTCGCCCTCGATGTAGTAGAGGGCGAGGGCCGCGGCGGCGCCGAGAGCAGCGACCACACCGATGAGGTCGAGAGTGAGCCCCTGCCACACCTGGGCCACCATGGCGAGACCGAGGAATGCCAGGAGCAGCGCGCCGAAGACCCTGTCGCGCACAGGCTCGCGCATGACGAACCGGAACCACAGCGCGACCATGATCGGTGCGGTGAACTCGAAGAGCAGAGAGACGCCGACCGGAAGTCGCAGGATCGACACGAAGTAGAGGGACTGGGTCGTGGCGATGCCGAGGATGCCGTAGACCGCCATCCGGACGACCTCACTGCGGTGCAGCCGGAAGGCAGAGCGGTTCACGACCAGCACGACGATGACGAGCACCACGAAGGCCGCAGTGACCCGCAGCTGGGACAGGCGATACCACGGGATCCCGTGCAGCATCTGGACCTTGCTCACCGTGCCGTTGAGGGCGAACAGCGTTGCCGCGACGAGGTAGGTGAGGTAGCCGAGCAGTGGACGCCGGTCGACCTGGGTCACGAGCGGCGTCTCGAGCGAGCTCACGGTGCGACGGCCCCCGGGACGGCCCCGGCCGAGGTGTAGACCTCGAGAGTGCGCGTGGCCACGACGTCCCAGCCGAAGTCCGCGACCGCCCGTGCGCGACCGCGCACGCCCATGGCCTTGGCACGCTGGGGATCGGCGACGAGGACGTTGACCGCGTCGGCGAAGGCGTGCTCGAAAGCCTTGGGCTCAGAGGCGTCGTAGGGGACGAGGAGGCCGGTGTCCCCGTCGACGACGACCTCGGGGATGCCGCCGACGTCGGAGGCGATCACGGCGGTCTCGCATGCCATCGCCTCGAGGTTGACGATGCCGAGGGGCTCATAGACCGAGGGGCAGAGGAAGGCGAGAGCGTGCGTGAGCAGCTGCTGCACGACCGGGCGCGGCGCGTGCTCCTGGATCCACACGACGCTGCGACGCTCCTGGAGGGCCGCCACCGCGCGAGCCGTCTCGGCACCGATCTCAGGCGTGTCGGGAGCAGACGCGCAGAACACCAGCTGCACCGACTCGTCGAAACGCTCCACCGCAGCCAGCAGGTGCGCGATGCCCTTCTGGCGTGTGATCCGCCCGACGAACACGACGTAGGGACGTGACGGGTCGACGCCATGCTCCGCGAGGTGGTGGTTGGCCGGCTCCGGCCGCCAGCCGATGGTGTCGATGCCGTTGCGTACGACGTGGACCTTGTCCGGGTCGACGAAGGAGTAGGCGTCGAGCAGGTCGAGCTTCATGCCGTCAGACACCGCGATGACGGCCGCCGCCTCGCGATAGGACGACGCCTCGATCCACGACGAGATGCGATAGCCACCCCCGAGCTGCTCCGCCTTCCACGGCCGACGTGGCTCGAGGGAGTGCGCCGTGATGACGTGAGGGACGCCGAACAGCTCGCCGGCCAGGTGTCCGGCGAGGTTGGTGTACCAGGTGTGGGAGTGGACGACGTCAACATGGTCGAGCACCCGGACCATGTCGAGGTCGATCGCCAGCGTCTGCAGCGCAGCGTTGGCGTCGGCGAACTCCGGGTGGACGACGTGCCCCGCGGCTCCCGTTCGGGTCGGACCGAAGGCGTGGACATGGACGTCAGCTCGTGGTCGCAGCTCGCGGACGAGCTCGTCGACGTGCACGCCGGCCCCTCCGTAGACGTCCGGCGGCCATTCCTTGGTGAGGATCCCTACTCGCAGCACAGAGCGCAGCCTAGGGCGTCGCGACCGGTCGCTGTCCTGGCGGCGGAAGAACCCTGCGGGTCCCCGACCCCGCCGCCGCCGCGGCGCCCACCGGCCGCACCGGAGCCACCCGGTCCGAGAGCTGCGAGTCGACGGCCCGACCGGCGATCGCCCGCTCGGATGATCGGCGTACGAAGCCGGGTTTCTCTCCGTCTCGAACCTCACTCCGCAGTAGCACCACCGGTCTACTCTGTGCATGTGGCCAACCGTGACGTGCTCGGGATCGTTCTTGCCGGAGGTGAGGGCAAGCGCCTCATGCCGCTCACCGCGGACCGGGCGAAACCTGCCGTGCCGTTCGGGGGTGCCTATCGCCTCGTGGACTTCGTCCTGTCCAACCTCGTCAACGCCGGCTATCTGCGGATCTGTGTCCTCACGCAGTACAAGAGCCACTCGCTCGACCGACACATCACGACCACGTGGCGGATGTCGACGCTCCTCGGCAACTACATCACCCCGGTCCCGGCGCAGCAGCGACTCGGCCCCCGGTGGTACACCGGCAGCGCCGATGCGATCTTCCAGAGCCTCAACCTCGTCTACGACGAGAGCCCGACCTACGTCGTCGTGTTCGGTGCAGATCACGTCTATCGCATGGACCCGCAGCAGATGGTCGACCAGCACCGGGCGTCCGGCGCCGGTGTCACCGTCGCCGGGATCCGGGTGCCGAAGGAGCAGGCCAACCAGTTCGGCGTGATCGAGACGGGTCCTGACGGTCGCTCGATCGCCCGCTTCGTCGAGAAGCCCAACGATCCCGTCACGATCCCCGGTGACCCCGACCATGTCTATGCCTCCATGGGCAACTACGTCTTCACCACCGACGTCCTCGTCGAGGCGCTGCGCATCGACGCCGGCGATGACGGCTCGGTGCACGACATGGGCGGCAACATCATCCCGATGATGGTCGAGCAGGGCATGGCCGAGGTCTACGACTTCGACGACAACGTGGTGCCCGGTTCGACCGAGCGCGACAAGGGCTACTGGCGCGATGTCGGGACGCTCGACGCCTACCACGACGCGCACATGGACCTCGTGTCGGTGCACCCGATCTTCAACCTCTACAACCGGCACTGGCCGATCCTGTCCCACCTGCCGCCGCTGCCTCCGGCGAAGTTCGTCGAGGGCGGCAACAGCCACGAGTCGATGGTCGGGGCCGGCTCGATCATCGCGGGCGCGCACGTACGCAACTCGGTGCTGTCCTACGACGTCAACATCCGCGAGGGTGCCTACGTCGAGGGCGCTGTCCTCATGCCGGGCGTGAAGATCGGCCGGGGCGCCGTCATCCGCCGAGCCATCCTCGACAAGAACGTCCAGGTGCCCGACGGTGCGCAGATCGGGGTCAACCTCGAGTCCGACCGTCAGCGCTACACCGTGAGCGACAGCGGGATCATCGTCGTGGGCAAGGGCCAGAAGGTCGAGATCGGGTGACGCGTCCGGTCGCAGTCGTCACCGGAGCCGGTGGCGGACTCGGCCGGGTGCTCGTCGAGAGTCTGGATCGCGAGGGCTTCGACGTCGTCGGCGTCGACATCTCCGGCACCGACCGGCACCTCGACGTGACGGATGCGGCGGCCTGCCGGTCGCTGGCTGACGAGCTGCGCCCGCGGATCTGGGTCAACAACGCGGGTGTGCTGGGCGCCGGAGACGCCGCGACGCAGCCCGACGAGGTCGTCGAACGGGTGATCGGCGTCAACCTGCTCGGCGTCATCCATGGCACGCGCGCTGCGGTGGATACCATGCGGCGCTGCGGGGGCGGACACGTGATCTCTATCGCGTCCCTCGCATCGTGGGTGCCCGTACCGGGTGAGGCGGTCTACGCCGCGACCAAGGCGGGAGTGCTGTCGTTCACCCTCGCGCTGTATGCAGAGCTTCGAGCCCAAGGTGTGCGGGACGTGCATCTGTCGGCGGTGTGCCCCGACGGTGTGCTCACGCCGATGCTCACCGATGTGCTCGACGACGACGCGTTGGCGCTGTCGTTCTCAGCACCCCGGCTCGTCGAGCCGCATCAGGTCGCCGACCGGGTCGTGTCGCTGATCAACCGGCCGCGGCTGGTGAGCAGCGTGCCGCACTGGCGAGGTGCGCAGGTGCGGTTGTTCTCCGGGATGCCTGACCTCATGCTGCGCGCGGCTCCGGTGTTCACCCGGATAGGGCTGGCCAACCTCGCCAAGGCGCGAGCTCAGGCGGTGGGCGCGACCCGATCGACCCGGTCCGGCTCGGCCTGAGCCAGGTCGACGTCCGCGAGGTCGACGTCCGCGAGGTCGACCGGGGTACGAGCGGACTGGTGCTGGGCGAGCACGCGGCCGTCGGCGTACAGCAACGCGTGGTCGCGCGCCTCGACGCGGGCGGCGGCCCGATGACGACGTGCTGAGCCGCTCCACCCGCACGAGCAGGTCGCGATGGTGAACCGACCGTCGGCGATGGTGACCTCGTGCCGCGGGGTGTGCGCGACGCGGGGCGCCGTCAGGTCTACCCGCTCCTCGGTGCCACGTGCACGGCGGGCGCGCTCGCTCGGGTGCGTCGGAGAGGTCACGGGCCCAGCGTAGACACATCCTGAACGCTGGTGCAGGGCAGACCGGCAATCCTGCGCCTGCGCAGAGCCGGCCGCCCGCTCAGGGGACCTCGCCCGAGCGCCACCCGGTGCTACTTGCCCAGGATCGTGCTGAAGTCCACGGCGCCCTTCGGGGCGGTGATGGAGACCGGGATGCCCCAGTTGCTGAGCTTCATGCTCACGACCGCAGTGACACTCTGGGAGGCCATGGTCATCGTCAGGCTCTCGCGCAGCTGCGCCATCCGGCCCTGGCCGTCGATCCAGAGATCGACCGGGACGCTGGTCGGGGCGGAAGCTCCCGAACCGAGCCCCGACATCATCGTGGCCAGCGACTTGCCGTCGAGCGTGCCCTTGTAGTGCGTCACCTCGACGCCATCGAGAGTCTCGGTGCCGACCTTCGTGATCCCGGCCATCGCCGAGAGCGCCTTGAGCTGCTCGTCGACCCCGGGGCCGCTGCCGAGACCGGTCGCCTTCTTCGCCATGGCGCTGCCGGCGTCGATCTTGAACCAGGTCTTGGGCATGCCCTTGGCGTCGTAGCGGAGGTAGAGGGTGCCGTGATCGAGGATCTCGTGCATGCCGATGTCCTGCTTCGCCCCGACGGATGCTCCGGGGATCTTGCCGGTGAGGTCGGCCTGCAGACCGTCCAGGCTCATGGGGCCGGTCATCGAGAAGTCGATCTTCTTGGTGCCGACCGTCATGGAGACACCGGCCGTCATCTTCGCCGTCCCCATGGCCTTGGTCGCCGTGGATGCAGCCTTCACTGCAGCGACGGGCGTGAGGTCGGGCGAGGTGTCCGCCGCCTTCTGGCTGCCGCACCCGGTCAGGAGTAGACCACCGACGACGACGGTGAGGGCGAGCTGGCGACGCATGGCGATCCCCCGATCAACGGCCGATGGACCACCCACAGGCGCCCACAGATGGTCGCACGAGGTCGACGCGCCGGACATCACTCGTTCGTACGACGCCTCAACCGTGACCCAACCGATGCCGGCGACGCACCGTGACGGGTCGGTCGTTCAGCTCTCGACGTCGACGACGGCCTTGCCGGAGAGCAGAGGGCGGACCCAGGCGCCGAACTCCTCGTGCACCGGGTGGGTCTGGTAGGCGCGAAGCCCGGCGACGTCGTCGTGGGTGCTGACGAGCACGACGTCGGCTGCTCCGGCGTCGCCCAGCAATTGATTTCGGGCGAGCAGGGTGATGCGGTGGCTTATGCGTTGTGGAAATTGCAGGACCGTGGCCGCCCGAAATCAACACACCGTTGCGGCGCGATGCGATCTCACCACGCAGCGGCGCGTATTCATCAAACACATGGCTCTTTAAGCCAGTGCCGCGCGTCAAGTTCATAAACTCGGTCTGAAAACCGATCAAACCGCGCGCCGGAATGCGGTAATCCAGGCGCACACGGCCACGACCATCTGGCACCATAT
>JANXWJ010000114.1 GCA_025351185.1 Candidatus Nanopelagicales bacterium | reverse complement strand
GAGCTGCTGGCCCGGCTGCGCGCGGCGCAGCGCCGCTCCGGTGCACCTGTCGACTCCGGCGTCGTACGCACCCCGCACTTCGAGGTCGACCTCGGGCGCAAGCGGGTCGTGACCCCAGCAGGTGACGAGGTGCACCTGACGCCCACGGAGTGGGGTGTGCTCGAGGCTCTCGTGCGGGCCGGCGGGATGCTCGTGGCTGGCCCCGACCTGCTGCGCGAGGTGTGGGGACCGCAGTACGAGACGCAGACCAACTATCTCCGTGTGTATCTCGCGACCCTGCGTCGCAAGCTCGAGCCAGACCAGGGAACGCCCAGATACCTGATCACGGCGCCCGGCCTGGGTTATCGTTTTGACGCCTCGGGAACGGGCTCCTGACCCGGACCAGCCCGGTGTCTCGCTGATCACCTGTGGGCGTTACCGTCGGAAACACACCGGAAACAATGAGGACACCGACGGGAAATCCCGAGGCCGTACGTTCCGGGGGAACACCGCGACGAACCCGCCGCGGCACGCGAGTGGCGATGCGTCACCGGCAGGTCCGGGTGACCCCTCGAGGAGGAATGGATGTTCAACAACGCGGACGAGGTCCTGAAGTACATCAAGGACGAGAAGATCGAATTCGTCGATGTGCGCTTCACCGACCTGCCTGGCGTGCAGCAGCACTTCAACGTGCCCGCCCAGTCCGTCGGCGCAGACTTCTTCACCGAGGGCCAGATGTTCGACGGGTCCTCGATCCGTGGCTTCCAGACCATCAACGAGTCCGACATGAAGCTGATCCCGGACGTCTCAAGTGCGTTCGTCGACCCCTTCCGCGCGGCGAAGACCATCGCACTGAACTTCTCGGTCGTCGACCCCTACACCAACGAGCCCTACAGCCGTGACCCGCGCCAGGTCGCCGCGAAGGCCGAGGCCTACCTCGCCTCGACCGGCATCGCCGACACCGCGTTCTTCGCGCCCGAGGCCGAGTTCTACATCTTCGACGACGTCCGTTTCGAGACGAAGCAGAACGAGGGCTATTACCACATCGACTCGATCGAGGGCGCCTGGAACAGCGGCCGCGTCGAGGAGGGTGGCAACCGGGGCTACAAGACCCGCTACAAGGGCGGCTACTTCCCCGTACCCCCGACCGACCACTTCGCCGACCTGCGCGACGAGATCTGCATCATCCTCGACCAGCTCGGGCTCGAGGTCGAGCGTTCGCACCACGAGGTCGGCACCGGCGGCCAGGCCGAGATCAACTACCGCTTCGACACGCTGCTCAAGTCCGCCGACAAGGTCCAGCTCTTCAAGTACGTCGTAAAGAACGTCGCCTGGCGCGCCGGCAAGACCGCGACCTTCATGCCGAAGCCGCTCTTCGGCGACAACGGCTCGGGCATGCACTGCCACCAGTCGCTGTGGAGCAACGGCGTCCCGCTGTTCTACGACGAGCTCGGCTACGGCGGCCTGTCGGACATGGCCCGCTGGTATGTCGGCGGTCTGCTGCACCACGCGCCGTCGCTGCTGGCCTTCACCAACCCGACCGTCAACTCCTATCACCGCCTGGTGCCGGGCTATGAGGCTCCGGTCAACCTGGTCTACTCCGCGCGCAACCGCTCGGCCTGCATCCGCATCCCGGTGACGGGCACCAACCCCAAGGCCAAGCGCATCGAGTTCCGCGTGCCGGACCCGTCGGGCAACCCCTACCTCGCCTTCGCCGCGCAGCTCATGGCCGGCCTCGACGGCATCAAGAACAAGATCGAGCCCGCCGCGCCCGTCGACAAGGACCTCTACGAGCTCCCGCCGGACGAGGCAGCTGCGATCCCGCAGGTGCCGGGGAGCCTCAACGAGGTCATGGACCGTCTCGAGGCCGACCACGCCTACCTCTCCGAGGGCGGCGTGTTCACCGAGGACCTGATCGAGACCTGGATCGACTACAAGCGCACCGCAGAGATCGCCCCGATCGCCCTGCGCCCGCACCCCCACGAGTTCGAGCTCTACTACGACGTCTGATCCGCGACGTCGCACTCCGTACGCCGCACAGCACGAACGGGCCGTCCCCTCGGGGGCGGCCCGTTCGTGTCTCGCCGCTCACCCCCGCCGCCGACCTGGGTGTCGTGGGGGTCTCCCGGGTCGGGAAGCACCCACAGCACCCAGGTCAGCGGTGGGGTGGTCGTGGGTCTAGCTGTCGATCTTCTCCCAGCCGCGGCGTGGGGCGCGGGCAGAGCCCCGCGGGTCGCGGCTGCGGTAGACGAGGTAGGGCCGCGACAGGTAGCCGACCGGGGCGCTGAAGATGTGCACCAGCCGGGTGAACGGGATGAACGCGAAGAGCAGCATCGCCGCGACCGCGTGCAGCTGGAACGACGGCGGTGCGAGCACCATGCCGCTGGCGTCGGGGCTGAACACGAACAGGCTGCGGAACCAGACCGCGACCGACTCGCGGTAGTTGTAGCCGCCCGGGTAGGCACCGGTGATGTTGAGCAGGTTGATCGCGACGGTGTTGAAGACCCCGAGGAGCACGACCGACCCGAGCAGGACGTACATCACCTTGTCCATGCGCGTCGTCACGGTGAAGACCCGGCCGACGGTCCGGCGACGGTAGATCAGGATCGACAGTCCGCTCACGACCATGACTGCTGCGATGACGCCGAAGCCAACCGCCGCAACGTGATACGTGTGCTCGCTGATCCCGACCTTCTCGGTCCAGCCCTCGGGCACGACGAGGCCGAGCACGTGGCCACCGAGCGCCATGAGGATGCCGAAGTGGAACAGCGGGCTGCCGATGCGCAGGAGCCGCGACTCGTACATCTGCGACGACCGCGTGGTCCAGCCGTACTTGTCGTAGCGATAGCGCCAGAACATCCCGACGGCGAACGCGACGGTGACGACGTAGGGCAGGACGACCCACAGGAAGGTCTGGGTGGCGGTCATGTCCGGGCTCCCACGTGCAGCGACTCGAGCGGGATGAAGGGGGTGAGACCGACCATCTCCGTGGGCGGTCCGCTGGCTGCCAGCTCGGCAGCCTTGGGGCCCTGCATGCCCGTGGGCACGACGGTCAGGAGGGCGGCAGCGACGTCGGCGTAGGGTGACTCGAAGCCGTCGAGCGCGTGGTGCAGGAGCTCGAGACCGGCACGGTTGCGGCCGAGGATCCCGAGAGCCGCATCGAGGTCGCCGACCGCGCCGAACTCGAGCACGACAGGGAGGAAGTCGGGCAGCTCGCCGGTGTCGATGGTGAACCCGACGCTCTGGTAGGCCTCCTTGAACCCCACCAGCGCCATCCCGCGTCCGCGGGTGTCGCCGTTGAGGAAGTAGGTCAGGTAGAGGCACGCCTTGCGCCGCCGGTCGAAGATCTCGACGTAGTGCTCCTGAGCGGCGAGGACGTCGGTGCCACCGAGCCAGTCGACGAACCGGACCAGCGGACCGCGCGCGGATGCCGGCAGATCGTCGAGATGGTCACGGACCAGCGGGATCCGCTCGACGGTCGCCTCGTCGGGATAGCTGAGCAGCAGCGAGCACGCGGCGAGCAGCCGCCTGGTCGCGGTCGGTGACGTCATCGCTCGCCACCCGCCTCGGGCAGCGACGCGTGGTCGTCGGCGAGGGCTCGTTGCTTGGTGAGGTGGAAGCTCTCGATCGAGACCGGGATCGGGCCCTTGCGCTCCGCCGACGCACCCTGCATGCCGGGACCTCCGTCGTAGTCGAGCGAGCAGCCGGGGCTCTCCTCGAGTGCCTCGGCGGCCTCGCGGTGCGCGGCGGGGATGACATAGCGGTGCTCGTACTTCGCGATCGCGAGCAGGCGGTACATCTCGTAGACCTGCTCGCCGGTGAGCCCGACCGCCTCGGCGATCGACTCGTCGGGGTCGCGACCGAGGTTGATGTCGCGCATGTAGGCACGCATGGCGGCTAGCCGCCGCAGCACACCGTCGACGACGCTGACGTCACCGGCGGTCATGAGGTTGGCGAGGTAGCCGATCGGGATGCGCATGGCCTCGATGGCCGCGAACAGGTTGCCCTTGTCCTCGGCGTCGTGCCCGGTGTTGGCCAGGGCGTCGACGACGGGCGAGAGCGGCGGGATGTACCAGACCATCGGCATCGTCCGGTATTCCGGGTGCAGCGGCAGGGCGAGCTTGTAGGTCTTCGCTAGTGCATAGACCGGCGACTTCTGGGCGGCCTCGATCCAGTCGTCAGCGATGCCGTCCTTGCGTGCCTGCTCGATCACTGCGGGGTCGTTCGGGTCGAGCAGGAGGTCGAGCTGAGCCTCGTAGAGGTCCTGCTCGTTCTCCACCGACGCGGCGGCGAGCACCTTGTCGGCGTCGTAGAGGAAGAGACCGAGGTAGCGCAGCCGGCCCACGCAGGTCTCCGAGCACACGGTCGGCTGGCCGACCTCGATGCGCGGATAGCACAACGTGCACTTCTCGGCCTTGCCCGTGCGGTGGTTGAAGTACACCTTCTTGTACGGGCAGCCCGAGACGCACATGCGCCAGCCGCGGCACATGTCCTGGTCGACCAGGACGATGCCGTCCTCGGACCTCTTGTACATCGCACCGGACGGGCACGAGGCGACGCACGAGGGGTTGAGGCAGTGCTCGCAGATGCGCGGCAGGTAGAACATGAACGCCTTCTCGAACTCGAACGACACCTGGTCCTCGATGCCCTTGAGCATGGGGTCCTTGTGGCCGTTCTCCGCCGTACCGCCGAGGTCGTCGTCCCAGTTGGCTCCCCAGCGGATCTCCATGTCCTTGCCGGTGATCATCGACTTGGGCCGTGCCACGGGCACGGTGTCCATCGGCGGCGAGCTGATCAGGGTGTCGTAGTCGTAGGTCCACGGCTCGTAGTAGTCGTCAAGGCCCGGGAGCTTGGGGTTGCTGAAGATGCTGGCCAGCCGACGGAACCTGCTGCCCGAACGCAGCCGCAGCTTGCCGCGCTTGGTGCGCTCCCAGCCGCCCTTCCACTGCTCCTGGTCCTCATAGCGTCGCGGGTAGCCCTGACCAGGTCGCGTCTCGACGTTGTTGAACCACACGTACTCGACGCCGCGACGGTTCGTCCATGTCTGCTTGCACGTGACGGAGCAGGTGTGGCACCCGATGCACTTGTCGAGGTTCATCACCATGCCCACCTGGGCCATGACACGCGTCATCAGTACTGAACCTCCTGCGAGCGGCGACGGATCGTGGTGACCTCGTCGCGCTGGTTGCCTGTCGGGCCGTAGTAGTTGAAGCCGTACGACAGCTGGGCGTAGCCACCGATGAGGTGCGTGGGCTTGAGCAGCAGACGCGTCAGCGAGTTGTGGATCCCGCCGCGCTTCCCGGTCTTCTCGACCCGGGGAACCCCGATCGTGCGATCCTTCGCGTGGTACATGTACACCGTGCCCTCGGGCATCCGGTGGGACACGACCGCACGAGCCACGACGATGCCGTTGCGGTTGTGCGCCTCGATCCAGTCGTTGTCCTTGACGCCGATCTTCGCCGCGTCCTCCTTGCTCATCCAGATGTCCGGCCCGCCTCGCGACAGGGCGAGCATGAACAGGTTGTCCTGGTACTCCGAGTGGATCGACCACTTCGAGTGCGGCGTGAGGTAGCGCACGACCACGTGGGACTCACCGTGGTCACCGATCTTCGGGTAGCCCGAGAGTGCGGCGAGGTTGAGGGGTGGGCGGTAGGTCGGCAGGCACTCGCCGACCTCGGCCATCCAGTCGTGGTCGAGGAAGAAGTGCTGGCGACCGGTGAGCGTGTGCCAGGGCTTCCCTCGTTCGACGTTGATGGTGAAGGGCGAATAGCGACGACCACCGTGCTCGCTGCCCGACCACTCCCACGAGGTGATGACCGGCTGCGGCCGGCTCTGGGTGTCGGCAAAGGTGATCTGCTTGCCCTCGTGCTCGCGCGCGAGATCGGCGAGCTCCACACCGGTGCGCTTCTCGAGCTGCTCGAAGCCGGCCACCGCGATCGCGCCGTTGGAGACTCCGGACAGCGTGAGGATGGTCTCGCAGGCCTGTTCGGCGGTACGCAGCAGCGGGCGGCCGTCGGCGATGCCGCCGCGGGCGACGCCGTTGACCTTGCGCAGGTGCTCCACCGAGTCGGGCTGCTTGAGCGTCACGCCCTTGACCACCGTGCCGAGGTTCTCGACGTTGGGCCCGAGCGCGGTCATCATCGCCGCGATCTCTCCGTAGTCGCGCTGCACGACCGCGAGGTTGGGCATCGTCTTGCCGGGGATCGGTTCGCACTCCCCCGCCCGCCAGTCGAGCACCCGACCGCCAGGCTGACCGATCTCGGTCGGGGTGTCGTGGGTCAGGGGGGTCGCGACGACGTCGGTCTGGGTGCCGAGCCGCGGGCCGGCCATCTCGCTGAAGACCTCGGCGAGACGGGTGAACGTGTCGTAGTCGCTGCGCGCCTGCCACGGCGGGGCGATCGCCGCGTTGAACGCGTGGATGTAGGGGTGCATGTCGGTCGAGGCGATGTCGTACTTCTCGTACCACGTCGCCGCCGGGAGCAGCACGTCGCTGAAGAGCCCGGTGCTCGTCATCCGGAAGTCGAGCGAGACCAGCAGGTCGAGCTTGCCGACCGGTGCCTTCTCCCGCCACGTCACGCTTTCCGGGCGTAGGCCTTCCGGTGTCTCCTCCGCGTCGATGGCGCCGTCGGCACCAAGCAGGTGGTGCAGGAAGTACTCGTTGCCCTTGCCGGAGGACCCGAGCAGGTTGGCCCGCCAGACGGTGAGCACCCGCGGGAAGTTCTCCGGAGCGTCGGGGTCCTCCACGGCGAACTTGAGCCGACCGGCCTTGAGCTCGTCGACGACGTAGTCGGCCGGAGTCATCCCGGCCTTCTCCGCATCGGCCGCGAGCGTGAGCGGATTGCGGTCGAACGTCGGCGAGCCGGGCGTCCACCCCATCCGCACCGCCTGCGCCAGGGTGTCGGCGAACGACTGCCCGGCGAAGCGACCGGTGCCGAGCGGTGTGGCCACGTCTTCCGCGCCGAAGGCGTCGTAGCGCCACTGGTCGGTGTGGAGGTACCAGTACGACGTTCCCGCCATCTGACGCGGCGGTCGCACCCAGTCGAGGCCGAAAGCCAGCTGCGCCCAGCCGGTGAACGGGCGCGCCTTCTCCTGACCCACGTAGTGCGCCCAGCCACCGCCGTTCTTGCCCTGGCAGCCGGTCAAAAGCACCAGCGCGATGATCGCGCGGTAGGTCGTGTCGGAGTGGTACCAGTGGTTGGTGCCGGCGCCGAGGGTGATCATCGAGCGACCGCCGGACTCTTCTGCGTTGGCCGCGAACTCACGGGCGATACGCGTGACCGTCTCGGCGGGCACGGAGGTGATCTCCTCCTGCCACGCCGGCGTGTAGAGGCTCGAGGCGTCGTCGTAGCCCCCGGCCCACTCACCGGGGAGACCCTCACGCCCGACGCCGTACTGCGCGAGCAGGAGGTCATAGACAGTGGTGACGAGACGGTCACCGATTCGGCGCACCGGGACACCGCGACGGATGATCGAGCCCTGCTCGCTGCCAGCATCGCCGACGTCGAACCGTGGCATGTCGACCGCGACGGACTCACCGGCCGGGTCGTAGAGCGAGAGCACCGGCTCGATGCCGTCGAGGTTGAGGTTCCACTTGCCCATGCCGGACTCGTTGTGGCGGAAGCCGATCGAGCCGTGCGGGATGACTGGCTCATCCGTGCGCCCGTCGATCAGCGCGGGCTTCCACTCCGCAGCGTCCTCGTCGATCCCGAGGTCGGCGGCGTTGACGAAGCGGTCGGGCACCCACGCGTCCTCGCGCTGACGCAGCGAGACCAGGAACGGCAGGTCGGTGAAGCGCCGGGAGTAGTCGAGGAACATCGGCACCTGCCGGTCGACGTAGAACTCCTTGAGCACGACGTGGCCCATCGCCATGGCGAGGGCGCCGTCGGTGCCGGGCGCCGCGGGCATCCACTCGTCGGCGAACTTGGTGTTGTCGGCGTAGTCCGGGCTGACCGTGACGACCTTCTGGCCCTTGTAGCGCGCCTCGGTCATGAAGTGCGCGTCCGGAGTGCGCGTCGTGGGGATGTTGGAGCCCCACATGATGAGGTAGCTCGCGTTCCACCAGTCGGCCGACTCGGGCACGTCGGTCTGGTCGCCCCAGATCTGCGGAGACGCGATGGGGAGGTCGGCGTACCAGTCGTAGAACGACAGCATCGTGCCGCCGAGCAGCGAGGTGTAGCGAGCCCCGGATGCGTGCGATGCCATGGACATCGCGGGGATCGGCGAGAAGCCTGCGACGCGATCAGGGCCGAACTTCGCGATGGTGTGGACCTGTGCGGCGGCGACAATCTCGAGCGCCTCGTCCCACGTCGCGCGCACGAGACCACCACGGCCGCGCTGCGAGTGGTAGCGGCGCCGGGAGTCCTCGTCGTCGGCGATCGTCGCCCACGCCTTCACGGGGTCGCCCTCGTTGGCCAGCTTGGCCGCGCGGTACATCTCGAGCAGGACCCCGCGGACGTAGGGATACCGAACCCGCGTGGGCGAGTACGTGTACCAGCTGAAGGCCGCGCCGCGCGGGCAGCCGCGAGGCTCGTACTCCGGAGAGTCAGGACCCACCGAGGGGTAGTCGGTCTGCTGGGTCTCCCACGTGATGATCCCGTCCTTGACGTAGACCTTCCACGAACAGGAGCCGGTGCAGTTCACACCGTGCGTGGAGCGCACGATCTTGTCGTGCGACCAACGGTCGCGATAGAAGATGTCGCCCTCGCGACCGCCCACCTCGTGCACCGCACGGTGGTCGGGCGAGACCTCCGACCGGGTGAGGAACGAGCGGGCCGAGATGAGTCCGTCGACGATCGGGTCGTCGATCCGGTTCGAGGTGGTCACGTCACTGCTCCTGGACGGTCGAGGACTCCCGCGCGTGAGCGGGGAGCGGTGCCGGCCTGATGTCGGGCCGGTCGAGCTGGGCGACGCAGAGGTCGCCCTTCACGAAGATGTCGAGGCGCTTGACCGAGACTCCGGCGTCGAGCTCACCGAAGAAGCCGCTGAGCATCTCGTGGTGCACCGTGCAGATGGCCCGGTCCTGACGAGCCATCTCCAGGAAGGGGCAGGTCGGCAGGTAGAGCCGGTCACCGAGCGGGTCGGTGCTGGTCTCGAACCCGAGGACCTCGAGGCCGTCCATGGCCATCTCGATCGCCTCGTCGGGCGAGATCGTCTCGGGCGAGCCGGCCTTCTCCCGCTGGGAGCGGGCCAGCCGACGACCGGCAGCCAGCCCAGGGGTGTCGCCCGGGCGCCCCGAGGCGACCCCGGCCGCAAGCTCGGCCGCCAGCGCGCGGTAAGGATCGTGCGGCGCGACTTCCGGGACGGCGCGGTAGAGCAGCTTGGGCCGGCCCGGGACGGTGCGACGCTCCGACACCGACTCGATCCGGCCCATGTCGACGAGCAGCGAGAGCTGGGACCGGACGGTGTTGGCGTGCAGCCCGGTCGACTCGACGATCTGCGCCACGGTGAGCGGAACGGGTGCCGCGACCAGCAGGTCGAGCACGCGCCGACTCGAGGTGTCTGCACCGCCCTCGGGTGCACGAGGCGCTCTCATCAGATCACCTCCAGTTATTTACTAGGCGATTGTGAACTAATCCAAGCGCGACGCTACACCCACGCGTAGCCCGCACAAGTACCTGAAGTTTGTGGCACAGGTCACGTGATTAATACTGATGGACACTGGACATTGTCGGCCCTCCGGAGTCTACGGTGAGCACTGTCTTAGTAAATAACAATCGGAGTAGAGATGAGCCAGACCACGGTGGTAGAAACTGCCGGCAGCAGAGCGGAGACCGCAGAGGTGCCGGCCGTCGGGCGCTACCGCGTGCTGGTGACCTCGACACTGGCCTTCACGCTCATGTTCGCGGTGTGGCTGCAGTTCGGGATCCTCGGCCTGCCCATCCAGAAGGAGTTCGGCCTCTCTGACACCGCGTTCTACTGGTTGACGGCGCTCCCGGTGCTGAACGGCGCGATCTGGCGGCTCGGCACCGGCATCCTCGCCGACCGCTGGGGCGGTCGCATCGTCATGACGGCGCTGCTGCTCATCGCCGCTGTCCCGACCTATCTGCTCGCCGGCACGCACAACCCGACGATGCTGTTCGTGCTCGCGTTCCTCATCGGGTTCGCCGGCAACTCGTTCAGCTCGGGCATCGCGTGGAACAGCGCGTGGTTCCCCCGTTCGCAGCAGGGCTTCGCGCTCGGCGTCTTCGGTGCGGGCAACGTGGGTGCTTCGGTCACCAAGCTCATCGGCCCGGCGATCATCGCCGGCACCGCGGGCGCTGCCTACTTCGGCGGCTTCGTGAGCGGGGGATGGCGCCTCGTACCGGTCATCTATGCCGTGGCCCTCGTCGTCATGGCCGCGGTGCTGTGGTTCGTCGCGCCGAAGCCTGACCGCACGCCCGGCAAGACGATCCCCGTGCGCGGTCAGCTCCGGCCGCTCTCGCAGCTGCGCGTCTGGCGCTTCAGCCTCTACTACGTCGCGGTGTTCGGTGCCTACGTCGCGCTCTCGTCCGCACTCCCGAAGTTCTACGAGACGCAGTACGGCGTCGAGCTCTGGCAGGCGGGCCTGCTGACGGCGCTGTTCATCTTCCCCGCGTCGCTGCTGCGCCCGGTCGGCGGCTGGCTCTCGGACCGGATCGGCGCTCGGCGGATCATGTACTGGACGTTCGGTCTCATGCTCATCACCACCGGAATCCTCATGATGCCCAGTGGATTCATCACTATCGACGTCGCGACCTCGAAGTCCGCCGACGGCACCGCAGAGATCCTGCCGTGGCACCTCGGGCTGTGGCCGTTCACCCTCGTGGTCATGCTCCTCGGATGTTCGATGGGCATCGGCAAGGCGGCCGTCTACAAACACATCCCGGAGTACTTCCCCCAGGACGTCGGCGCAGTCGGTGGTCTCGTCGGGATGCTCGGTGCTCTCGGCGGATTCTTCCTGCTCCCGGTCTTCGGCTATGCCGTTGCCATCACCGGCATCCCCACAGCGCTGTTCGGGGTGCTGTTCGTCCTGACCCTCGTCTGCTTCGGCTGGATGCACCTCACGGTGGTCCACATGCTGCATCGCAATTCCCCCGACCTGACCGACGACTTCGAGCAGCCCGTGCTCGAGACCACGTCCGCCCGCTGATCCGACCGTCCGGACCGAGAGGAACGATTGACATGACCGTCACGACACCTGATGCCCGAAAGGGCGGCGAGTGGCTCTCCGACTGGGATCCTGAGGACGAGCAGAAGTGGAACTCGGCGCTCGCCTGGCGCACCCTCTCGATCACGACGTTCGGCCTCACCCTGGCGTTCAGCACCTGGTTCCTCGCCAGCGCCATCGCCCCCAACCTCACGAACCTGGGGTTCAAGCTCGACAAGAACCAGCTCTACTGGTTGGTGGCGATGCCCGGCCTCGCCGGAGGCACGTTGCGCCTCCTGTGGATGTGGTTGCCGCCCATCATGGGCACGCGCAAGCTCGTCGCCCTCACCACCACTCTGCTGCTCATCCCGCTGGTCGGGTGGGGCATCGCGGTGCAGAACTCCTCCACCACCTACACCACCTTCCTGATCCTGGCGTTCCTCTCCGGAATCGGCGGCGGCGCATTCTCCG
>JANXWJ010000062.1 GCA_025351185.1 Candidatus Nanopelagicales bacterium | reverse complement strand
CGCACGCCGAGGCGCTCGCGCCGGTCGTCGAGTTCGTCCAAGGTCAGGGTGTCGCGATCGGCATCCAGCTGGCGCACGCCGGCCGCAAGGCGTCGACGTTCGCTCCGTGGCGCGGTCACGACTCGGTGCCGCTAGACCAGGGCGGGTGGCCGACCCTCGCCCCGAGCGCCACCGCTTTCGGGCGCTATGCCGCACCCCAGGCGATGACGCACGTGGACCTCGCGCGCACCCGAGACGCGTTCGTCGACGCTGCCCGGCGCGCGCTGGCGCTGGGCGTCGACACGGTCGAGCTGCACTTCGCGCACGGCTATCTCATGCACGAGTTCCTCTCGCCGCTGTCCAACCTGCGCGACGACGACTACGGCGGCTGCCTCGCCAACCGCATGCGCTATCCGCTCGAGGTCGTCGACGCCGTACGCGCCGTGTGGCCCGACGACCGCCCGCTGCTCATGCGCGTCTCGGCGACCGACTGGGTCGAGGGCGGCTGGGACGTCGATTCGACCATCGAGCTGGTGCGCGAGGCGGCCGCCCGCGGCGTCGACCTCGTCGATGTGAGCTCGGCAGGCAACGACCCGCGGCAGGAGATCAGGATCGGCCCCGGCTACCAGGTGCCGTTCGCGGCACGGGTGCGCGCCGAGACGGGCGTGCCGACCGCTGCCGTCGGGCTCATCACCGAGCCGAAGCAGGCCGACGACCTCGTCGCCGACGGCTCGGCCGACGCGGTCTTCCTGGCGCGGGAGATGCTGCGTGACCCGCACTGGCCGCTGCGCGCGGCCCGCGAGCTCGGTGCGGATATCACCTGGCCCGAGCAGTACCAGCGCGCTGCCGCGGAGTAGCACAGCGTCGTGGGCCTGCTGCGCCTCCGTGACTACGTGCCGCAGAGACTCAGATGGCGTCGGGAAGCGCAGTGAGGACGTCGGAGCCGAGGCGGTCGGTGGCGTCGCGGGCGGCGTCGCGGGCGAGCTCTGCTGCGTCCGGCAGCTCGATGAGGAGCACCGGGTCACCGCCCGCTGCCGGACGCAGGACGCCCCGGGCGTAGGACGGCAGCGCGTCGGGTACGTGGTCGTCCTCGGCCACGAGCTCGAGCGGGGTCTGGACGGCCACCACCCGGTCGACGACCAGACCGACGTGGTGCCGATACAGCGGGAGCAGCACGTCGCCATGACGGTCGGTGTCGGTGCGCAGGTCCACCACGGGGATCGCGCGACCACGGGCATCGACGAGCGCGACACCGCGGCCGTAGCCGTGCTGCTGGTCGGGCAGGAGGTCCAACCGCACCGCTCTGATGATCTCGCGCACCTGGCTCACGGCGACCGCGAACCTGGTGGCGCCGAGAGTGAAGACCACATAGCCGTCGGAGTCGGTGACCGCGGACCGCTCGACGGCAGCCGCCGCGGCGGAAGTGCTTGCGGCCCACGGGCGGCGGGAACCACGACGGTCGCGCACCGGAGCCGCGTCTATCGCGCACGTCGACCCAGCGGCGGGACGCGGGGCGGCGTCTGCGGGGAGCACCGGGGTCGCAGTGAAACGCGACGAGGCGCCCGGTGATGCGAGCGCCGTCACGACTGCTCTCCGTGCGCGCGTCGGTCACTCTCGTCGGCCAGACGTCGGCACAGGGTCACGAGCTGGGTGACGTCGCAGCCGTCGAGCAGCGGGACGAGGTCCGAGGCCGGAGTGTGGGGCAGGGTCGCGGCCGCGGCGCGAGGTAGACCGCCTTGCGCAGTGCCACCAAGGCGCCCTCGTCGTCGCCGACCGTCGCGCGGGCGCTGCCCTCGACGACGTAGGCCTCCACCTCGAACGGGCTCGCAGCAGCGGCCGCCGCCGCAAGGCGGGCCGCCTCGGCGTAGTGCGCCTGATCGAACGCCTCGCGCGCGAGGCGCAGCAGGTGGGTGGCGGTGTCCGGGTCGGGCACCGAGTCGAGCGGTCGGGCGTGCGCCGCCGGCGCCTCGGGCCACGCGTTGCGCACCCGCTGCTCGGGCGTACGACGGACCGCTCGACGTGGATGGATGTGCACGGGCAGCGGCGCCGGCTCGGCCACCGGCTCAGGAACCGCAGGCAGGTCCTTACGGTAGGCGAACGCGTCGCCGAGGGTCACGAGCGTGAACGCGTCGGTGACCTGCCACAGCGTCTCGGCGTGCCCCATGACGAGATAGCCGCCCGCGCCGAGCACACCGTGGAATCGCCCGACGAGGTCGCGCATCGTCTCGCGCGCGAAGTAGATCGTGACGTTGCGGCAGACGACGAGATCGACCTCGCCGTGCTCGAACGGCGGAGCGTGCGTGACGAGGTTGTGCAGGCGTACGTCGACCACGTCGCGGATCTCGGGCACGACGGTCCGGGAGCCGTCCTCCTCCTCGGTGAACCACCGAGCGCGACGGTCATCGTCGACGAGGGCGAGCGAACGACCTGAGTAGCGGGCGCGGCGCGTGGCGTCGACCGCGATGGTCGAGAGGTCGGTGGCGACGATACGCACCTGCGGCGCCTGCGGGAGGGTGGCGGCAACCTCGGCGACAAGCATCGCAAGGGAGTACGGCTCCTCGCCGCTGGAGCAGCCGGCGCTCCAGACGGTCAGCGCGCGGCCGCGGGCGACGGCGCGACGCATGAGCTCCGGGAGGAGGCGTCGCTGCAGCGCCAGCATCTGGGGTGGGTTGCGGAAGAAGTGGGTCTCGGGGATGGTCACCGCGTCGAGCAGGTGCTGACGCTCCTCCTCGCCGGCGGGTGCGCTGATCCGGGCGAGATAGGCGCCGAGGTCGGCGGCACCGGTCGCGGCGATGCGGTCGGCGACGATCCCAGCGAGCGCCGGGCGACGGCTCTGGTCGAACACGAGGCCGGCCGTGTGCGCGAGATAGCCCGCCAGCGCGGCGTACTCCGCATCGGTGAGCACCCTCGGGTGCACGGCGATGACCGTCATGTCACACCGCCTCCGGGACGCAGAGACGCTCGATGGCGATCACGATGCGCTCGGAGATCTGCGGCAGCGGCAGCTCGACATCGAGGCCGTCGAGAGCCGCGGCGGCGCCGGGCATCCCCCACACCGCGCTCGTGCCCTCGTCCTGGCCGATCGTGAAGCCGCCGACGCGGCGCAGCGCGAGCATGCCCGCAGCACCGTCGCGACCCATGCCGGTGAGCAGCACGCCCACCGCGCGGTCCCGGCAGACCTCGGCGACGGAGCGCAGCGTGCGGTCGATCTCAGGGATGTGGAACTGCGCCGGGTTGGGGTCCTCGATCCGGATCCGCAGACCGTTCTCGACGATGAGGTTGCCGTCCGACGGCGCGAGCACGACGTGACCGGGGCGCAGCCGGTCCCCGTTCAGCGCCACCGACACCGGCATCGGCACGACCCCGTCGAGCCAGCGGGCCAGGCCCTCGACGAAGCCGTCGGCCATGTGCTGGACCACGAGCACCGGAGCCGGGAGGTCGAGCGGGAGGCTGCCCAGCACCGCAGCGAGCGCGGGCGGTCCGCCGGTCGAGGCACCGATGACCACGAGCGGGGGTCGGCGGCGAGCAGCCGAGTCCTCCGCGGGCGTGCGTCGATCGGCACGCGACGACGCCGGGGCGGCAGGTGTGTGGCCGGCGAGGCCTCGGTCGCGCAGCCGGGCCCGCGGGTGGGTGATGACGCGGACCCGGCTCGCGACGTGCAGGTGACGGGCCAGGGCCCGCGAGTACGTGGAGGCTCCGAGCCGTTCGGTGCCCGGTGCGACGAGGTCGACAGCGCCGGCTGCGAGGGCGACGGCGGCGTTCTCCGCAGCGGCACCCGTGAGCACGATCGGGGTGGCCCGGCGGCCCATGATGCTCTCGACCAGATCGAGCCCTCCCGCGTCGAGAGCGAGGTCGACGAGGACCGTGTCGGGTCGCCGGTTGGTCACCATGGCGACGCCGTCCTCGACTGTCTTCGACGTGCCGATGACGTTGATGCCGACGTCCTCGAGCAGCTGGGAGAGGCGGGCCAGGCGTACGTGCGTGCCGGCCACGATCACCGTCGTGACCGCGGCGGGCGGCTCGACCGGCAGGTCGGTGCTTCGCATGCGTATCGGCACAGCCCACCTCCGCTCCCCGGATGCGGGCATAGGAGGACGCCGTACCCGTGGGAACGGGTTCGACACGTTCGGCTTGGCACTTGAGGTGAGCCGCCCGAGGAATCCCCCCTGCGTCGCGTGCTCGCCACACCCCCGACTCGAGCCGGTGCCGGATCCCGGGATCTCGGGTCGGTCGGGGGCCGGTGGGTCAGGTGAGGGAGAAGGCCGCGGGGGACGAGGCTGCGGTGCCGTTGC
This sequence comes from Candidatus Nanopelagicales bacterium, assembly GCA_025351185.1. Classification (GTDB taxonomy): domain Bacteria; phylum Actinomycetota; class Actinomycetes; order S36-B12; family CAIYMF01; genus Longivirga. Next base: position 4,034 of record JANXWJ010000062.1, on the reverse strand, counting down.
GGCCGACGAGCTTGTAGTTGCCCTTGACTGCGGCCGGCTGGTTGGCCGGGCAGCCCTTCTGCGACAGGTGCCCGAGCCAGGTGACGGCGACCGAGAAGGACTGCCCGGGCGCGATGGTCTCGATCTGGGCGTTTCCAGCCGCGCTGCAGTCGTCGGACGACCACACGTGCGCGGTGCCCGAGGTGATGATGAGCTCGTTCTTGTCAGCGCCGATATCGCGCTTGCACGCGGTCTGCGACGTGTTCTGGATCTTCATCCGCAGCCGTGGCGTCGCGCCGACGGGATACGTCGCGGCGTCGGTCGAGGCCGTTACCGTGATCTGGGAGTCCTTGCAGGTGCCGGTGGGGGTGGGGGTCGCTGACGGCATCTTCGACGGCGACGCCGACTTGGTCGGGCTGACGCTCGGTGACGACGACGCGGCCGGAGTCGGGGACTCGCTCGCCGCGGGCGACCCGGACGTGGTCGGTGACGCGCCCGGCGAGCTCGACCCACGACTGGTCAGCAGCCAGCGCACCCCGAGGAGCAGCGCCAGGATGACGGCCAGCACGACGACTCGTCGCAACCAGTAGACGCCGGGCGGCTGGGGGCCGGTCGGGTGCATCAGCGTGCTCACGGTGCGCACGCTACCCGGACAGAGCGGGCCTGGTGGGCCGGTGCGAGGATGCCGCGCGTCATGCCTTCCTCGCCGCTGCACCCCCTCGTCCTCGAGTGGTACGCCTCGCACGCCCGCGACCTCCCGTGGAGGCGTGCTGACCGCGACCCCTGGGGTGTCCTCGTGAGCGAGGTGATGCTCCAGCAGACACCGGTCGACCGCGTCGTCCCCGCATGGTCGGCGTGGCTCGAGCGTTGGCCCATCCCGGCTGCGCTCGCGAGCGACTCCCCTGGTGAGGCCGTACGCAGCTGGGGTCGCCTGGGCTACCCACGCCGGGCCTTGCGCCTGCACGCCGCAGCCGTGGACTGCGTCGCACGCTTCGCGGGTCGGGTGCCCTCGACGTACGACGACCTGCGGTCGCTGCCGGGTGTCGGCGACTACACGGCGGCCGCCGTGCTCGCGTTCGCGTACGGGGAGCGGGCAGTCGTGCTCGACACCAACGTGCGGCGGGTGCTGGCGCGACTGGTCGACGGCTCGGAGTTCCCCCGCCCGTCGGTGACGGCAGCGGAGCGTGCGACGGCGGCGGCGGCGCTGCCCGACGACGACGCCACCGCATCGACCTGGTCGGTCGCGGTGATGGAGCTGGGGGCGCTCGTGTGCACGGCGGCTACGCCCTCGTGCGTCGTGTGCCCCGTACGCGCCCGGTGTGCGTGGGTCGCCGCTGGACGACCGGCCTACGACGGGCCGGCCCGCCCCGTGCAGCGGTTCGCCGGCACCGACCGACAGGTGCGCGGCCGGCTGATGGCCGTGCTGCGCGAGACGCACCAGCCGGTCGCCAAGGCCGACCTCGATGCCGTGTGGGGGGACCCGGTGCAGCGCGAGCGTGCGCTCGACAGCCTCGTCGTCGACGGTCTCGTCGACCCCCGGAACGACGGCACCTTCACCCTCCCCACCTGACCGCACCCGCCAACTTTTCGGATGGATCTGGGGTGGGGCCACAGCGACGCCGAGGGCGGCGCACCTGGTGGGGTGCGCCGCCCTCGGCGGTCGTGCGTTGGCGCTGTCGTGCGGGGTGAACGGGGTGGGGTTAGGCGGTGGTGGTGTCGGTGTCGGTGGTTGTCCGGGGCTCGTCGGGGCCACCAGCACCGACTGCCTCGACGATCTCCTCGATCGCGGGGACCTCGGACTTGGACTCGCCACGGAAGACGAACTTCCGCTCAGCGTCCTCGCCCTCGACATCGACCACGACGATGGAGCCGGGTCGCAGCTCACCGAACAGGATCTTCTCGGACAGGACGTCCTCGATCTCCCGCTGGATCGTGCGGCGCAGCGGACGCGCTCCGAGGACCGGGTCGTAGCCCTTCTCCGCCAGCAGGTCCTTCGCCCCACGGGTGAGCTCGATGCCCATGTCCTTGTCCTTGAGCCGCTTGTCGAGCTTGTCCAGCATGAGGTCGACGATCGTGACGATCTCGTCGGGCGTCAGCTGGTGGAACACGACGATGTCGTCGACACGGTTGAGGAACTCGGGGCGGAAGTGCTGCTTGAGCTCGTCGTTGACCTTGTTCTTCATCCGCTCGTAGGACGACTTGGTGTCTTCCGAGTTGGAGAAGCCGAGGTTCTGACCCTTGGCGATGTCCCTCGTTCCGAGGTTCGTCGTCATGATGATCACGGTGTTCTTGAAGTCGATCACGCGACCTTGTGAGTCGGTGAGCCGACCATCCTCGAGGATCTGCAACAGCGAGTTGAAGATGTCGGGGTGGGCCTTCTCGACCTCGTCGAAGAGCACGACCGAGAACGGCTTGCGCCGCACCTTCTCGGTGAGCTGTCCACCCTCCTCGTAGCCGACGTAGCCAGGAGGCGAGCCGAACAGCCGCGAGATGGTGTGCTTCTCGGAGTACTCACTCATGTCGAGCGAGATGAGCGCGTTCTCGTCACCGAAGAGGAACTCTGCCAGCGTCTTGCTGAGCTCGGTCTTTCCGACGCCCGACGGGCCGGCGAAGATGAACGAGCCACCAGGACGCTTGGGGTCCTTGAGACCGGCACGAGTGCGACGGATCGCCTGCGACAACGACTTGATGGCCTGCTGCTGCCCGATGACGCGCCTGTGCAGCTCGTCCTCCATGCGCAGGAGGCGGGCGCTCTCCTCCTCGGTCAGCTTGAAGACCGGGATGCCGGTGGCGGTGGCCAGGACCTCGGCGATGAGCTCCTCGTCGACCTCGGCCACAACGTCCAAGTCGCCGGCCTTCCACTCGCGCTCACGCGTGGCCTTCTCACCGAGCAGCTGCTTCTCCTTGTCGCGCAGCGATGCCGCCTTCTCGAAGTCCTGCGAGTCGATGGCACCTTCCTTCTCGCGACGTACGTCGGCGATGCGCTCGTCGAACTCGCGCAGGTCCGGCGGGGCGGTCATCCGACGGATGCGCAGTCGCGCACCTGCCTCGTCGATGAGGTCGATCGCCTTGTCGGGAAGGAAGCGGTCGGAGATGTAGCGGTCGGCCAGGGTCGCCGCCGCGACGAGTGCTGCGTCGGTGATCGAGACGCGGTGGTGCGACTCGTAGCGGTCGCGGAGGCCCTTGAGGATCTCGATGGTGTGCGCCAGGGTCGGCTCGGCCACCTGGATCGGCTGGAAGCGGCGCTCGAGCGCGGCGTCCTTCTCCACATACTTGCGGTATTCGTCGAGGGTCGTCGCACCGATCGTCTGCAGCTCGCCGCGCGCCAGCATCGGCTTGAGGATCGAGGCCGCATCGATCGCGCCCTCTGCTGCACCTGCACCCACGAGGGTGTGCATCTCGTCGATGAACAAGATGATGTCGCCGCGCGTGCGGATCTCCTTGAGCACCTTCTTGAGGCGCTCCTCGAAGTCACCGCGATAGCGGCTGCCGGCCACGAGCGCACCGAGGTCGAGGGAGTAGATCTGCTTGTCCTTGAGGGTCTCGGGCACCTCGCCCTTGACGATCATCTGCGACAGGCCCTCGACGACCGCGGTCTTGCCGACACCGGGCTCACCGATGAGGACCGGGTTGTTCTTGGTACGCCGCGAGAGGACCTGCATGATCCGCTCGATCTCTTTCTCACGTCCGATGACGGGGTCGAGCTTGCCCTCTCGGGCCGCCTGGGTCAGGTTTCGGCCGAACTGGTCCAGCACCAGGGACGTCGACGGAGCTCCCTCGGGGGCGGCACCGGCCGGCTCCTTGGACTGGTAGCCGTTGAGCAGCTGGATGACCTGCTGGCGGACCCGGTTCAGGTCGGCACCGAGCTTGACCAGCACCTGGGCGGCGACGCCCTCGCCCTCGCGGATGAGCCCGAGCAGGATGTGCTCGGTACCGATGTAGTTGTGGCCGAGCTGCAGCGCCTCGCGCAACGACAGCTCAAGCACCTTCTTGGCGCGCGGCGTGAAGGGGATGTGGCCCGACGGTGCCTGCTGGCCCTGGCCGATGATCTCCTC
>JANXWJ010000054.1 GCA_025351185.1 Candidatus Nanopelagicales bacterium | reverse complement strand
AAGAACCGCTGGAGCGCGAAGAACACGCATAGCGGCACGACGATCGCGATGAACGCGCCGGCCGTGATCAGGTGCAGCTGCGCACCGTAGGTGCCCTTGATGTTGGACAGGTAGACCGTGATCGGTGCGACGTCGACCGTGCCGCCGGCGAAGGTGAGACCGACGAGCAGGTCGTTCCAGACCCAGAGGAACTGGAAGATCGCGAACGACGCGATCGCGGGCACCGAGAGCGGGAGCACGATCCTGGTGAAGATCAGGAAGTGGCTCGCGCCGTCGACCCGTGCTGCCTCGAACAGGTCCTTCGGCAGCTGCGAGATGAAGTTGTGGATCAAGAAGATCGCCAACGGCAGTGCGAACATCGTGTGGGCGATCCACAGCGGCACGAAGCTGCCGTTACCGACGTTGAGCGGCGGAAGGATCGTGACGTCGCCGATTCCCCAACCCTTGTTGAAGAGCTTGAGCAGGGGCAGCAACGCCATCTGCAGCGGAACGACCTGCAGCGCGAAGATCAGCAGGAACACCGCGTTGCTGAAACGGAACGGCACCCAGGCCAGACCGTAGGCCGCCATGCACGCGAGCACGAGCGGCATGATCGCCGCCGGGATCGAGATGACAAAGGAGTTGACGAAATACGGAAGAATTCCGCCGGGGATGACCGCGCCGCCGTTGAGCACCTCGGAGTAGTTGCTCAGGGTGAACGCCGGGTTGGTGAACGCCGTCCACCAACCGGTGGAGCTCGCGACCTCCTGCGGCCGCAGGGACGTGACGAGCAGGCCCAGGGTGGGGATCGTCCACAGGATCGTGATGACGATGACCAGGCCGGAGGCCCAGGGGCTCGACAAGTTGCGCCGCAGCGCGGACGACATCCCGCCGTGGTCGGGGGCCGTGACGGCCCGCTCCATGACGGCCGCGATGCCAGGGGTCTCGACGCTCATCGGATCGACTGCTCCTTCCGGAGTTGCACGATGTTGTAGACAATCAGCGGGACCACGGCGACGAACAGAACGACCGCCAGGGCGCTGCCGCGGCCGTAGTCGAACTGCACGAACGACTGGGCGTACATCTCGTTGGCCACGACCTGAGTACCGAAGTTTCCGTTCGTCATCGTGCGCACGATGTCGAAGACTTTCAGCACTCCGATGGCGATGGTGGTGAGCACCACGACCAGCGTGCCGCGGATCATCGGGACGGTCACCTTGCTGAACAGGCTCCAGCCGATGGCGCCGTCGAGCATCGCGGCTTCAGTCACGTCCGCCGGGATCGCCTTGATGGCTGCCGAGAGCACGACCATCGCGAAGCCGACCTGGATCCAGATCATGATGATGATGAGCAGGAAGTTGTTCAACGGTTGCGCGAGCAACCAGTTTGGAGGATCGCTCCAGCCGAGCTTCATCACCACCGCACTGAGCAGGCCGACCTGCTCACCGCCCTCGATCGGGTCGCGATACTCATAGACCAGGCCCCAGATGATCGAGGCGCCGACGAAGGAGATCGCCATCGGCATGAAGATGAGCGCCTTCGGCAGCGACTCGCGCTTCATCCGGTCGAGGAGCAGGGCGAGCGTGAGACCCAGCGCGGTCGACACGATGGGCGTGACGACGATCCACAGCGCCGTGTTGTAGAGGAACTGACGGTTGTCCTCGGTCGTGAAGATCCAGGAGTAGTTGCTGATCCCGACCGTCTTCTTGCCGTTGGCGTCCTTGAAGCTCAGCAGGAACGTCTGGATCGCGGGGATGACCAGGCCGACGAGCAGCAGCAGAGCCGCCGGTCCGACGAAGATCAGCCGCGCCAGCGGCGTCTGGAACCGGTTCTTGGCCTTCCCTGCGAGGAAGAACACGATGAGCAGAACGCCAAAGAACACCAGGACCACGCTGACCATCAACGTCAGTTTGGAGGCTGTGTTCATCCTCTCGATCACCTTCTCGGAAGAGTCGCGCGACTGACGGACAGGGGGCTCAGGATCCGCGGCGTAAGCGGACCGGGGCCCGGGAGAGTGTCTACTCCTCCCGGACCCCGGCCGGTGTCACTTCGTCACGACTTGCGTGACGTTGTCGTGCTGCGTACGTCGATCAGCTCGACGGCCATGAGGCGTCGATCGCCTTGAGCACGGCGGCCGTGTCCTTGTTCTCGCCGAACCACGCGGTCATCTGCTTCCACTCCGCACCCGCACCGACAGCAGCCGGCATGAGGTCAGAGGCGTCGAAGCGGAACGTGGCGGTGTTGTCGGTGAGGTACTGCGCCGACAGCTTCGAGATCGGGTCGGTGTAGCTGTCCAGCGGGACACCGCTGTTGGCAGAGACCCACGTGCCAGCCTTGACCTTGAGCGTCGCGAAGGTGGGCGACGACAGGTAGGTCTGGAAGGCCTGAACCTCAGGCTTGTCGGAGAACGCGGTCACGAACTCGCCACCACCGACGACCGGCGTCTTCACCGCGTCGCCGATCGGGGGCAGGTAGAACGCGAACGCGTCGCCGTCCTCGGCGATCTTCGCGCCCTTCTGGAAGCCGTCCCAGAAGTTGGCGTAGAACGAGGCCTGCTGGTACATGCCGCACTTGCCAGGCAGGATCGGCTTGCCGCCGTCCTGGAAGGCCGTCGTGGCGATGGTCTTGGTGTCGCCGAAGCCCGCGTTGGCGTACTTCGCGTTACGCATCCACCCGTTGAGGGTGTCCATCGCCTTGGTGATCTCGGGCGAGTCGAACTTGATGTCGTGCGAGACCCACTTGTCGTACACGTCGCCACCGTTCTGGCGGAGCACGATCTGCTCGAGCCAGTCGGTCGCGAGCCAACCTGTAGCGCCACCGGACTCGATGCCACCGCACCACGGCTTGATGCCGTCAGCGAGCATCTTATCCGAGAGGGCGAACATCTCGTCCCACGTCTTCGGGACGGTGTAGCCCTTGGCCTTCCAGATCTTCGGCGAATACCACACGAAGGACTTCATGTTCGAGCCCAGCGGTGCGGCGTAGAACTTGCCGTCGACGGTGCCGTAGGTCTTCCACGCCGGGTTCCAGTACTTGTCGGCGTTGGCGGCCGTGGCAGCCGGAGCTTCCTTCGGACCGCCGTTGGTGACGAGCTTGGCGAGCAGACCAGGCTGCGGGATGAACGCGATGTCGGGGGCGTTGCCACCTGCGATACGCGTCGGGAGCTGGGCCTCGAACTGGTCGCTGCCCTCGTACTTCACCGTGATGCCGGTGCACTTGGAGAACTGCGCCCACGACTTCTCGAACAGCTGCTGCTCAGGCGGCAGGATCGAGGTGAACACCGACACTGTGGTGCCGGCGAACGAGCCGTAGGACGCGTAGTCGGCGCAAGCCGGGTCGGCGTTGGTCGCCGACGGCGCCGCCGACGATGCTGTGGTGCTGGTGCTGCTGCCGCATGCGGCAAGCAACAGTGCTGCCGCGACGCCACCGATTACGGCGGCGGAACGACGACTGACGGGCACGGACATGCTGTCTCCCTCGAGCCGATTAAGAGTTCCGGGTGGCTGATCCCCGGAGGCTTGTAAGCGTTTCGCATCTTGGCCCGTGTCAGGGGCGTAAGCAAGGGGTTTCAGGCAAGTTTCGTGCCTGCAAGCGATTACAAATTGGTCTCGGAATCGTCACGAGCGATGGAGTGATGGAGCGCTCCCATGGCTGAGCGTAGCGTGCCGGCGCGCAGTTGTCCCGTGCCGCGGCGCGACACGCTCCCGGACCCCTGTGTTCGACCATGGCACGCTCTCCCGGATCGACGCGACCCGACGTCGACACACCCACCCGACTGGGACCTCCCCGTGACCAAGCTGTGTCCGACGGCACACCGTGCGGAGCCCCCGGCGTCGCACGTGCGACGTCGAGCCCGGAGCGGATCAGATCGCGACGGCGGTGAGCCAGGACGCGAGCTCGGCGGCAGTGCCGACGGTGATGCCGTGCCCGCCGGGATCACGTCGGCTGGTGATGTCGGCACCGGACTCGGTCCTGAGGTAGGCCCAGGTGGCGTCGAGGAGGTCGCGCGGGATGACGGTGTCCTGGTCGCCCTGCGCAACGAGCACGTGCACGCCGTCGAGGCGTCCGGTCTCGACGGGCACGCCGGCGTCGAATGGGATGGTGGCGTAGAGGATCGCCGCACCGGCGTAGCGCGCCGGGTCGTCGAGGACCAGCCCGCCGGCGAACGCACCGCCGCCGCTGAAGCCCACGAGCACGACCGGACGCTCCCACGGCGCGACCGTGTCGAGCCAGCCGGCGAACCAGTCCATCGTGGCGCGCAACGACTCAGGGAGCGGGCGACCGATGCCGCGGTTGGCGAACCACGCGAACCCGCCTCCCTCGGCGATGGGTGCGCGGACCGCGGCATAGGCCGGCCCCACCGGGAGGTGGGCAGCCAGACCCAGGATCTCCGCCTCGTTCGACCCGCGACCGTGCAGCAGCACGACGAGCGGCGCAGCCGGGTCGGTCGAGCCGGCCGTTGCGACGACAGCAGGCTCGAAGACGGTGGTCACGACGGGAGGAGGGGTCGCAGCTCGTCGGCAGTGGAGACACCGCTCCACGTCGCCAGGTTGCCGGCGAGGTCGAGCCGCTCGATCGGCGCCGAGTTCTCATACTCCCCCCAGCTGGCCTTGGGCAGCATCCACATCACCTCGAACTCGTTGCCGTCAGGGTCGCGGCCGTAGAGGCTCTTCGTCGCGCCGTGGCTCGACTCTCCGACGAGCGCACCGAGCTCGGCGAGGGTCAGCTGCGCCGCTGCGAGCTGGTCGAGGGTGTCGACCTGCCACGCGAGGTGGTAGAGCCCGATGCCAGGGCGCTTGGGTCCGGCGCTGGTGCCGATGCCGAACAGCCCGAGGTCGTGGTGGTTGCCCGAGAGCGGGAGCCGCAGGAACGCGGCGCTGGCTCGCGGCTCCGAGGCCACCACCTCCATGCCGAACGCGGCGGCGTAGAAGGTCACGGCGCGCTCGAGGTCGGACACGAACAGCACCGCGTGGTTGAGGCGTACGGCCGGGATGGCCATGGCTGGCTCCTGAGACGGATGTTTTCATTGATGGTTCAAGTATTAAACCACGGTCGTGGCCTCTGACGCCACGGCGTGGGTCGCCGCGATGTCGGCGCAAATCGCCAGCGACCGCCGCAGCCGTCAGGATCAGGGGATGAGCCACCGACCGCACCAGCCCGCGCACGACCCGGCGCAGGACGTCTCGCCCTACGCCGAGGCGCTGTCGGACTTCGCGGCTCGCGGTCGCGCCCGGTTCACCACCCCCGGCCACCAGGCTGACGCGGCGGCTCAGCCGCTGCTCGCGGAGTGGCTCGGCTATCCCGCGCTCGATCTCGACGTGCAGCCGACCGTCGAGGGCATCGACCACGGACCGGACAACGCGATGGACCGCACGCTCGATCTCGCAGCCGCAGCATGGGGATCGCGGCGTACGTGGTTTCTCACCAACGGGTCGAGCCAGGGCAACCTCACGGCCTGTCTGGCCCTCGCCGGGCTCGGCGGCACGATCGTGGCGCAGCGCAGCGTGCACTCGTCGGTGGTCGACGGCCTCATGCTCTCCGGGCTCGTCGCCGAGTTCGTCGCGCCCAACATCGACCACGCCCTCGGCATCGCGCACGGCGTCACGGCCGACTCCCTCGACGCCGCGCTGACAGCGACCCCTGACGCTGTCGCGGCCTACGTCGTCACCCCGTCGTACTTCGGTGCCTGCTCCGACGTCGCAGCGCTCGCCGAGGTGGCGCACGCACACGGTGCTGCTCTCGTCGTCGACGAGGCGTGGGGTGCGCACCTCGGCTTTCACCCGGCGTTGCCGACCAACGCCGTGCGCCTCGGCGCCGATCTCGTCATCGCATCGATGCACAAGCTCGGTGGCAGCCTCGGGCAGACCGCGCTGCTGCATCTCGGTCACAGCGACTACGCCGCGCGGCTCGAGCCGTTGGTGACCCGGGCGCTGCGGTCGATGCAGTCGACGTCGGAGTCTGCGTTGCTGCTCGCGTCTCTCGACCTCGCGCGCCGACAGCTCGCCGCACACGGTGAGGTGTCGATCGGTCGCAGTCTCGACGCGGTCGCACGCCTGCGGTCGCGGCTGGCCAGCGACGGTCGGTTCCAGGACGCGACACCGTTCGTCAGTGCCTTCCCGGACGTGGTCGACATCGACCCGCTCCACGTCGTGATCGAGACGCGCAGCGGCGGCATCACGGGGCACGAGGCGCGCGCTCTGCTCTTCGCCGAGCACGGCCAGCACGTGGAGATGTCGACGGACGACGTCATCGTGCTCATCGTCGGCGCGGGTGTCGTGCACGACATGGAGGCCTTCGCCGACGCCCTGCTCGCGCTGCCGTCGTCGGACACGGCGCGTCACCGCCACATCGAGCTGCCGGACGCCGGACAGCGCCGCATGACGGTGCGGGAGGCCTGGTTTGCCCCGTCCGAGGTGGTGCCGTCGAGCGAGGCGGTCGGTCGGGTGTCGGCCGACAGCGTGGCGGCCTACCCGCCGGGGATCCCCAACCTCATGCCGGGCGAGGTCATCACCGAGGCGACCTTGGCGTTCCTCCGCGACACCGCCGCGTCACCGAACGGCTGGATCCGCGGTGCGCTCGCCGAGGACCTGTCCCTCGTCCGCGTCGTCGTCGAGCCCTAGGGCCGGTGCGTCGCGGTCCCGACGCGACTGCCTGGCGGGGTGGGGCGGTCGCTGCGGTGCGGGTGCTCGTGGGCGAGCCCGACGGCGCTGACGACGAGAGCGAAGTGGCTGAACGCCTGCGGGGTGTTGCCGAGCTGGCGCTGCTCGCGCGGGTCCCACTGCTCACTGAGCAGGCCTACGTCGTTGCGCATCCCGAGGAGCCGCTCGAAGAGCTCCGTCGCCTCGTCGTGCCGGTCGGCACCGTGCAGCGCGTCGACGAGCCAGAACGAGCAGGCGAGGAAGAGGCCCTCGCTGCCGGCGACCCCGTCGTCGGTGCCGGCCACCTCGTATCGACGGAGCAGTCCGTCGACGCCGAGCTGGCGCTGGACCGCGTCGATCGTGCCCAGCACCCGCGGGTCGTTCCCAGGGAGGAACCCGACGCGCGGGATGAGCAGCAGGCTCGCGTCGACGTTGGAGCTGCCGTAGGACTGGGTGAACGTGCCGAGCTGCTCGTCGTAGCCGTGGGCGAGGACGTCGGCCCGGATCGTGTCGCGCAGGGCGCTCCACCGGTCGGCGGGGCCGACGAGCCCGTGGTTCTGCACTGCGCGCGTCATGCGGTCGGCCGCGACCCACGCCATCACCTTCGAGTGGGTGAAGCTGCGCCGCGGACCGCGAATCTCCCACAGCCCGTTGTCGGGCTCCGTCCAGGCACCTTCGAGGTAGTCCATGAGCGCGACCTGCACCGCCCAGGAGTCGTCCTGGAGCCGCATGCCGGCTTCGCGCGCGAGGTAGAGCGCGTCGAGGGTCTCCCCCCACACGTCGAGCTGGAGCTGGTCGGCGGCGGCGTTGCCGATGCGCACCGGGGCGGAGCCGGAGTAGCCGGCCAGCCACGGCAGCTCGATCTCCGGCAGCCGCCTCGTGCCGTCGACGGCATACATGATCTGCAGGGAGCGCGGGTCACCGGCGATGGCACGCAACAGCCACTCACGCCAGGCCTGCGCCTCCTCGACGTAGCCCGCGGCCAGGAGCGCCTGCAGCGTGTACGTCGAGTCGCGCAACCAGCAGTATCGGTAGTCCCAGTTGCGGCTGCCGCCGATCTCCTCCGGCAGCGAGGTCGTGGCAGCCGCGACGATGCCACCGGTGAGAGCGTAGGTCAGCGCTTTGAGGGTGAGGAGCGAGCGTTCGACGGCGTCGCGGTAGGGACCGTCCGCTAGCGTCGAGCGGCCCGACCACTCCTGCCAGAAGGCGAGCGTCGAGGCGAGCAGGTCGTCGGCGACGACCGGGGCGCAGGGTGCCTCGTGGCTCGGGCTCCAAGTCACGGTGAAGGGCACCCGCTCCCCCGCCCCCACCGTGATCTCGGCGATCGTCGACCATCCCTCGCCGCGCAGCGGGACGGGCGTGCGCACACGGACCCGGTCGGGTCCGGCGATCGCCTCGATGCCGTCGGGGCGTCCACGCACCCATGGCACGACGTGGCCGTAGTCGAAGCGCAGCCGCAGCTCTGAGCGCAGCGCGACCGTGCCGCTCAGACCCTCGACGATGCGCACGAGCGTGGGGGTCTCGCTCCCTGGCGGCATCAGGTCGAGCACGCGCGCCGTACCCGTCTCGGACTCCCACCGCGTCTCGAGCACGAGGGTGCCGGGCAGATAGCGACGCGAGGTGCACCTCGTGGATCCCGGCGGTGCGATGGTCCAGCAGCCCGCATCGTCGTCACCGAGCAGAGCCGCGAAGCAGGCCGGAGAGTCGAAGCGCGGCAAGCACATCCAGTCGATGCTCCCGGCCGTGCTCACGAGTGCGGCCGTGCTCAGGTCGCCGATCATGGCGTAGTCCTCGATGCGGCTCACGCCCGCAGCGTCTCACCAACCCCGTTCGCGCGCGGGTTCAGCGTCCAGGGACCAGCTGGTCCAGGGTCGACTCGACCGAGTGGACGGCCGAACCGAGGGAGCCTGCGAGCGAGTGCCGCTGCGCCGACAGGTCGTCGCTGAGCGAGTCGGCGCGCGCGGCGTCGCCGGACCGAGCGGCGTCGAACGCCACGACGTAGCCGCTCATCGAGCGGGCCGCGAGCGAGGAGCCGAGGTGCCAGGTCACCAGCGAGACGACACCCCCGCGACCGAAGCGGTCGCGGGGGTGTCGTGTTTGTACGTCGTGCGTCGTGCTGTCGTGGTCAGGTCATCAGGCGCGGCGGTAGACGTCGACCCAGTCGACGTAGATGTTCACGTGCGCCGGTGTCCGGGACGAGACGCAGGCCGACCACGCGGAGCAGCGCAGCGCTGCTGACTGGATGGCCAGGTGCATCGGCACGCGCGGCACGGCGGCGCCGGTCATCGTGGCCCAGACCCGGCCGTCGATCGTGTAGCGCAGGGCGGTCGGGGTCCACTCGACGCCGACCGTGTGCCACTTGGTGAAGTCGATCTTGAGGATCTTCTGGCGCTGCAGGTTGCTGGCCGAGAAGTGCGCGGTGCCGCTCGTGGTCGAGCGGTCGCGGCCGCCGTCCTCGGCGAAGTCGACCTCCGGCGGCCAGCCGCCCTTCGTGGGCCAGAGCAGAGCGACGTAGCCGACGCCGACACCCTTGTCGGCGCGCATCCGGACGAGGTACTTGCCGTAGAGCAGCGAGGTCTTGCGGGTGGCGGAGACGCCGGCGGTCACGAAGGTCGAGCCCTCGCGGTAGCCGTGCAGGACGAGCATCCCGTGGGTGCTCTGCACGTGCTTGGGCGACCAGCGTCCGTTGGAATAACCGCCGGGATAGCCGGAGTACTTGTCCCAGTAGGTCGACACCGCGGCCCGTCCGAAGTCATCGGCCCAGACCCGCTTCCACCCCCGGGGGGCGACCTTGGCTGGTGCCACCCCGCTCGGGTGGAGGGCAGAGACAAGTGCTGCCGGTGCGACGGCGGCGACAGTACGCGGCGCGCTCCCCGCCGCGGCGGCGATGGCCGGCGCCGCAGCACGGGCTGGTGCCGGGGTCGATGGACCCCCGAGCGGCGGGGCGTTGGCGGAGGCGACGGGGGCCACCGCCAGGGCAGCGAGGGCAAGGCACGCGAGGCTGGCGGCGGGGGTCACCCGCCGTACGGTCCGGGACGCAGTCATGCCGGGATCATCGACACGAGACCGGCTCTGCTGAACCCTGTGTTCGCGTTACGGACATGATCGCGGCCCTGCCCGCACGGCCTGTGACAAGCACCACCCTTGACTCTTCGGATGATGGGTAGTCATCCGTTCGGATGATGGGCGCTCGGAGGCTTCTCGCCCGGGAGGTCGCCCCAGCGGGGAGTGAGTCACGGCGCATGGGTCCAGACAGCGGCCCAGTCGATCCGGATGTGCCCGCCGGCGGAGTCGGCCGGGGCCTCGCCAGAGAGTCGTCTGCGAGAGCCAGCCTCCACCCGGCGAGGTCAGCGGTCGGCACCCCGGACGGATTCGTCGTCGGAGTGGGGGTCGTGGCGGTCGGGGTCGTGGGGGTCGGGGTCGTGGGGGTCGGGGTCGTCGGAGTCGGGTTCGCAGGCGTGGTGCTCGGTGTCGGTGTGGCGCTCGTCGGTGCCGGAGTGTCGCTGTCCGTGGGCGTCGCGGTGGGGGTCTCGCTCGCTGCGGGCGTCGGGGCCGGGGTGGGTGACGTGCTGAGGGTGTCGCTCGGCGAGACCTCCGGGCGCGTGGGCGCCGGGGCGACGCTGGTCGCGGTGGGGCTGGGGTGCTGCTGGGCGAGGACGAGGCGGGCGGCACCCTGAGCGGCACTGCTGGCCACGGCGGCGGCCGTCGCGCTAGGTGCCGAGAGTGCCGCCGAGGAGCTCACGCCGCGGGATCGGCCGCGCTGCCTGGCTGGGCGTCCGGTGGGACGTGGCAACGGGCACCGAGCAGGTCATGGAGAGTGCATCGGGCGGCGCGCGTGAGCGTCTGGAGAATCACCGCACGGGTGTCACCCGCATGCAGGAGTGCACGGGCAATCATGCTGCCCTGCAAGGGATCTGCGAGGCTCCAGGCTCAAGACCGGGGTCACCCGGCGTGGATACGGGTCAGGACGCGACGCACCGTGGCCATGCACCGGTGCGCGCGTTGACGAATACACCCCAGTGCCGGGTCGTCGTGCGCGTCAGTCCTTGAACAGCCCGCTGCGCTCGGCCCAGATCGCTGCCTGGGTGCGGTCCTGGACGCCGATCCGCTCATAGATACGCGTCAGGTGCGTCTTCACCGTCTTCTCGGCGATGCCGAGCTCGCGGGCGATCTCCTTGTTGAGCCGGCCATCGGCGACGAGGCGGAGCACCTGGAGCTCGCGAGCCGACATCGTGACCCCACCCGCACCGCGGCTCTCGTGCCGCTCCTCGAGCAGCACCGAGGCGATGCGCGGGTCGATGGGCGAGCCACCTGACGCGGCGGCGTGCACGGCGGCGACGACGTCGTCGCGTCCGCTGTCCTTGAGCAGATAGCCGCAGGCACCGGCATCGAGCGCGGCGGCGATACGACGGCGTTCACCGAAGCTGGTGAGCACCACGATCCGCGCCTCCGGGTGCTCGCGCCGGATCTCTGCCGTGGCGTCGACGCCGTCGAGCCCGGGCATCGAGAGATCCATGAGCACGACGTCGGGCTCGAGGTCGCGGTAGCGCTCGACCGCTTCCCTGCCGTCGCCCACGGCCGCCACCACCGAGATGTCACCGAGGGAGTCGAGCAGCGTGGCGAGTCCTGAGCGTACGACCGGGTGGTCGTCGACCAGCATCACCCGCACCGGCACCGGCACCGTGCTCTGCACGTCCGTCACAGGACCACCTCCGCTGGGACCGTCACCGAGAAGACCGTGCCGCCGCGCTCGGCCGGTGACAGGTCGAGGCGACCACCGGAGCGTGTCACGAGGTCGGCGAGAAAGCGCAGTCCGGCATGTCCCGGCTTGGGGTGCCGCCACGAGTCGCCGTCGGTTCCGACCCCGTCGTCGGTCACCGTGAGGACGACCGTGGATCCCGAAGGCTGCAGCGCGACGCCCACGTGGTGGGCGTCGGCGTGCGTGACGACGTTGCGCAGCGCTTCCTGTGCGGAGCGGAACACGAGCGCCTCCGTCTGGCCCGAGCAGCGGACGTCGCCAGCCACGTCGAGGGTGGTGGTGATGCCTCGGCTGCGTACCGAGGCGAGCAGCCCGTCGAGGGCGTTGGGCAGCCCGGCGTCGCGCAGGTTGGGTGGATAGATCTCGATGAGCAGCGAGCGCAGGGCGCTCACGGCAGAGCGGGTGTGGTCGGCTGCCTCGGACACCGTGGGCGCGAGGTCGGAGCCCTCCTGCGAGAGGCGGTCGGCAACAGCAGAGAGGGAGAAGGTGATGCCCGTCAGGTCTTGCACGACGCCGTCATGGAGGTCGCCGGCGATCCGGTGGCGCTCCATCTCGGAGGCGTCGACGGCCGCCTGGAGCAGCTCGGCCTTCTCCTCCTGGTCGCGCTCGGACCGCTTGGCCAGCCGCCAGGCGAGCGGGAGGTTGATGGCGGCGATGAGGATCAGGGCGCCCACGAGGATCGGGGCGAACTCCGACCTGATGCGCTCCGCGGTCGTCTTGATCGTGTGGTCGGTGTAGTAGACCTCGAAGAGCAGCTTGTCGCCCTCATGGCTCCTCACCGCGGCATAGACCTGCAGGATGTGGCCCGAGTCCTGCTCGAAGACGTTCTCATCCCTCGTGGGAGTCGTGGCGTCGGCCTCGGCTCCTCCCTTGTAGAGGATGTCGAGCTCGCCGGCATCGAGCGGGAAGACCCGACCGATGAGCCGCTGCTCGTCGGAGTAGATGATCTCGCCGTCCTTGGTCCAGATCTTGACGCGCACGACGTCGTCCGCCAGCACCGACTTGTGGACGATGGCGTTCAGCCTCTTGATCTCGCCCGGGGTGCCCTTGATAGCCAGCAGCGGCTCCTCGTCGATGACCGCCTTCGCCAGCTGGATCGTGCGGTCCTTCGCGCTGTTGACCGCTTCGTTGGTCCCGGCCTGGGTGCTGGCGTAGAACGTGGCGACCAGCACCACCGTCGTCGCGAGCAGGCCCGTGCCGAGGTAGGCCGCGAGGACTCGGCGTCGTTGGCTCCCGAAGATGGACATCGGGACGAGAGTAGGAGGTCCTACGCCTCCGCGGACCATCGACGTACTCGTGGCGCACGAGCAGTTGAGCCGCACGGGCGACTCGGGACCGCTCAGCCCGGATCCACAGTGGTTCCAATGGATGTGCGGACCCACGGTCCTAAGACCACTGGCCCTAACGTCCTAGGACCTGGTCCCGACGGCCCGGAGGCTCGGTCAGGACTTGCTGCCGAACAGGCGCGAGAACAGCCCAGTGCTCGGCGCGGCCGGCGGGCAGTCGCAGCGCTTCGACTTCGGCACTCCGGCCATGACCTGGTCGACGTGCTGGCCGCAGCCGCTCCACGTCGCCTTGCCGCACGTCCGGCACGTCACCTGTCGGCACATCGAAGAGCTCCTCACGTCAGTCGTTCTGGTGCTTGCGAGTATACCCCAGGGGGTATGTGTCGAGGGTCCATTGAGGTGACGCGCCGGGGAGATCCTCAACACCGGCTCTCGCTGCGGCCGACATCACCAGGGCAGGTGTGGGTCGCGGCGGGGTCGCTCGTCTCGAGCTGGGAGACGTGGCCGGTGCACGCGGCGACGGCCCGCGCCGAGATGGCGGGTGTCGTCGCCAGCGCCGTCGCCGCGATCGGTGGGCACGATGCGCCGAGCCTGACCGGGCCGGCCGATCACTCGACGAGGGACCGCTGGTGGTCGCGCCCGATCTCCCTGCTGCTGCGACCTCCGGCCGTCCCGATGAGAGCGCACGAGGGAGCCGACGACGAGCGCCCCGTATCGAGGGTCTGACTCAGCGTCGGGTCGTGGAGGAGACACCGACCGGACCGACGAAGGTCAGGCTCGCTTCTCTTGACTGATTCCAGAAAGAGGGGTCAGACTGCAGGGGTGACCACCTCGCCCGACGTCGAGCACGTGCTGCGCGAGGCGTCGCTGCGGGTGACTCGTCCGCGGGTGGCAGTGCTCAGCGCGGTCTATGCGCATCCGCACGCCGACACCGACTCGATCATCGGGGCGGTGCGCGCGGACCTCGGCGAGGTCTCCACCCAGGCCGTCTACGACGTGCTGCGTGCCCTCACCGTCGCCGGCCTCGTCCGGCGGATCGAAC
>JANXWJ010000050.1 GCA_025351185.1 Candidatus Nanopelagicales bacterium | reverse complement strand
CGAGCCCTGATCCGACCTCGGATGCCCCGCCGACCTACTCCGCGATGGTCCGCCGGCTGCGCGGCGAGGCACGGGAGGGCCGCACCCTGCCGTTCGTGGTGACCTACGACGACGAGCTCGTCGGTCAGCTCACAATCGGCGGCGTCACCTGGGGCTCGCTGCGCTCGGCCTACATCGGCTATTGGATCGATCGCCGTTTCGCTGGCCGAGGAATCACGCCGACCGCGGTCGCGATGGCCACCGACCACTGCTTCGCGACGGGTCTGCATCGGATCGAGATCAACATTCGGCCCGAGAACCTCGCATCGCGCCGGGTGGTCGAGAAGCTGGGCTTTCGCTCGGAGGGCCTGCGCCCCGCCTACCTCCACATCGATGGCGACTGGCGCGACCACCTCTCCTACGTGCTCACTGTCGACGAAGTCCCGACCGGTCTGCTGGCCCGCTGGCACCAGTCCCGCTCCTCAGCGAGCTGACCTCCCGCCCTCGTCCCGCCCGCTCCCGTCTCGAGCTCGAGTCACTGCCTGAATCCTCTGTTTCAATCGAGCACAACCAAAGATTCGGGCAGTAACTCGAGCTCGGGCGAGACGCCCTGTGCCGCTGGGCATTACGGGCGCGCGCCGCTGGGACGTGTGTCCTGTTGCGGCGACGCGGGCGGTGTGAGGAGCGACACGCCCATGCGTGTGACGCGTGTGATGCACGGGGTTACGGGCTGAGGGACCTAGCCTCATAGCCGTGTCCAACCCCGGCTCCGCGTTCCTGTACGTGGGCATCATCGGTATGTGGGCGCTCGTCCTCGTCCCGATGTGGTTGCGAAGCCACGACGAGGCCAAGGAGACCAAGTCTGCAGACCGGTTCGCCCGCGCCATGGGCAGCCTGCGGCGCGGTGGTGACGCCGGCCAGCGCGAGATCCTGATGCCCGGCCGTCCTGCCTCGGTACGCGACACACAGGTCACCGTCGTCGGGTCCGCTGCCGAGCCCTCCCCGGCTGCAGTCGCCGCGAGCCGCCGCCGTCGGGTGCTGGCCGTGCTGACCGGGCTGCTCATCGTCTGGACCGTCGTCTCGGTGGTCACCCACAAGGTGCCGACCGCGACCATCGCCGTCCCAGCGATCCTCGTTCTCGGGTTCCTCGTGGTTGCCCGCCGCCAGGTGTCGCTCGCCGCCGACGTCCGACGTCGGCACGAGCGCCGCCTCACGCTCGCCGAGGCCGCCCGCGCGGCCGAGGCGCACTACGGCGCCGGCGAGAGCCGCGCTCGCCGTGGCGGCCGAGCGGTCGAGCCGGCCCCCGTGCACGAGCAGCCCGCCGCACGCCCGTCGTATGTCGACGTGCCCGTCGCGGCTGCCTACACCGACAGCGGGGCGTGGAACGCCGTGCCCACGACGTTGCCCACCTACGTCACCGCGCCGCGCGCCACGCGCATGCCGCGGGTCATCGACCTCACGACCCCCGGCTCTTGGAACGGCGCCGCGATGGTCGAGCAGGCACGGGAGACGCGTATCCCCGAGGCTGTGGCTGAGGGTGAGATGAAGGTCGAGACCTTCGCGATCACCGTGCCGCGCGACCCGCAGGTGCGTGCCGGCGTGCTCGTCGAGCCCGCCACCTACGCAGACCGGTTCGTCGAGGACGACGTCGACGCCGCAGCACTCGCAGCGAGCGACGACCTCGACGACCTGCTGTCCGACCCGCGCAGCGGCTCCGGCCTGCGCACCGGCACCCACGGCCCCACCTGGCGCCGGGCAGCCAACGGCTGACCCCGGTCCGCCCAGTCGGGCGAGACCCCTGCGTTTGGGCGCACCGCCGCCCGCTTGCTACCCTGTGGCACCGCAAGGGGCTGTAGCGCAGCTGGTAGCGCACCTCGTTCGCATCGAGGGGGTCAGGGGTTCGAATCCCCTCAGCTCCACCAAGGTCAGGTCTTCGCGTAACCTCGGTCCCCAACAGAAAACCGGGAGTCACCGTGGGCGAATCAACGGTACGGGTACTTGTCCTGATGCACGTCGCCTGCGAACCGGCGGCCGAATACG
>JANXWJ010000038.1 GCA_025351185.1 Candidatus Nanopelagicales bacterium | reverse complement strand
CTCGCCCTTGGGGATCAGCACCGCGCCAGGGATCGACACGATCTCGAACTCGCCCGGCTCGCGCACGTCGATCAGCAGGAAGTCGTCGCCGGCGGCCTTCATGGCGGCCAGGTCGCGTACCGAGATGGTCGAGTCGCGAGCGGCCTCGGCGGCCTCCTCGGAGATGGTCCCGCAGAAGGCCTCGTAGTCGATCAGTTCGGTGACCGTCGGGTTCTTGCCGCAGATCGCGCACTCCGGGTCCTTGCGGACCTTGACCTGGCGGTAGGTCATCTCGAGGGCGTCGTAGATCATCAGCCGGCCGACGAGCGGGTCGCCGATGCCCATCAGCAGCTTGATCGCCTCGTTGACCTGGATCGAACCGACCGACGCGCACAGCACTCCCAGCACGCCGCCCTCGGCGCATGACGGCACCATCCCGGGGGGCGGGGGCTCGGGGTAGAGGCAGCGGTAGCAGGGGCCGTGCTCGGACCAGAACACCGAGGCCTGGCCGTCGAAACGGTAGATCGAACCCCAGACGTACGGCTTGTTCAGCAGCACGCAGGCGTCGTTGACGAGGTACCGGGTGGCGAAGTTGTCGGTGCCGTCGACGATCAGGTCGTACTGGCTGAAGATCTCCATCACGTTGGACGAGTCCAGCCGCAGCTCGTGCAGGATCACGTTCGTGTACGGGTTGATTTCGCGTACGGCGTCGCGGGCGCTCTCGGCCTTGGACCGGCCGATGTCGCTCTGCCCGTGGATGATCTGGCGCTGCAGGTTGGACTCGTCGACGGTGTCGAACTCGACGATGCCGAGCGTCCCGACACCGGCCGCGGCGAGGTACATCAGCGCGGGCGAGCCGAGGCCACCGGCGCCGACGCAGAGCACCCGGGCGTTCTTCAGGCGCTTCTGACCGGCCATCCCGACCTCGGGGATGATGATGTGCCGGCTGTAGCGGCGTACCTCATCGACGGTGAGAGCCTCAGCGGGCTCGACCAACGGCGGCAGGGACACGGTCGTCTCCTCGATCGGGGTTCCGGGCACGGCCCGGGTTCGTCGTACGCGCTGCTCAACCGTGCCACGCCCGACCTTGTTCCCGACGCCTGGGTCCACTCCTCGGACACCCGTCCCATCTGTCGGGACGGTGTTGGATCAGCGCGCCTGCCCGGTCAGCACGACGACGACCCGGCACACCCCCGTGGGGTGCCGGGTCGACGCCGCGTCGTGGCGCGATCGGTCAGCCTCGATCTACGCGGCTCACGACGCCGAGGGAGAGGGCCTGGGGTCGAAGCGCACTGTGGTGAGCATCTGGTCGAACTGCGCCGCGATGTCGGCCTTCACCGCGTCCGTCGCGGACCGATTCGTGGACGCGGCCAGGACCAGGGTGGACCCGTGGTAGTCGACCACTGCCAGCCGATCCCAGTCGGACGACAGGTCATAGCAACGCTGATCCGGTGCGATCTCGCAGCCGAAACCGTTGGACACGTTCCTACGCTCGTCGATGGTCAGGACGATGGCGGGGAAGCCCCCCACCGTCGTGGTCGACCGGTCCGTGATCGCCAGACTGCCCGCAGCCTCAGATCGCTGGAGCGAGGCAAGGAACTTCTCGGGCTGGTTGGCGGCGCTGTAGCCCGTGGGGGATCTCGGGTCGAGAACTGACGCGACCAGGATCACCGCGAGCACCGACGAAGGGCCCTTCCCACAGCCGCCGTCGCAGACCGACCACTTGGCCTCTCGATCGTTCTCGGTGCTGATCGCGCTCGTGCTGTCTCTCACCCAGGCAGGCACGACCAGTGACACCGTCGGACGGAACGCCGTCGTCACGTGTCGAGGCACCGACGACGGCGACGGGCTGACGGGCTCCGGGATGTGTGACGTGCCGAGTGTCCGTACTCCAACAATCACAAGGACGATCGCGGCCGCTGCGGCGATCGCACCGACCCAGGTGATACGTCGACGGTGCCGATCGACGTCGTCGAGACGGTCGTTGAGGATCTCGTGCTCGTGCGTGGTGTCGGTGGTCATGGCGGCCCCCTCGGCCTCGGCCTGCAAGGTGGCGGTGATGGCGGTCTCGAGCTCGTTCATGCCCACGCCTCCATCCGCTTCTGCAGGGCGGCGGTGGCCCGGAAGGCGTGTCGCTTCACGGACCCTGTGCTGACACCGAGCCAGGTGGCTATCTGCTCCTCGGACAGGTCGAGGTAATAGCGCAGCACCACGACCTCGCGCTGTCGCTGCGGCAGCTCGCGGATCGCCAGGGCGAGCTCCTCCTTGCGCCGACCGTCGACAATCGCACTCTCGGCCGACGGCAGGACTCCCGCCTCCGGCGGGACGAAGGAGCGTGCGGTGACGCGACGGCGTACCCAGGAGCGGGCGCCGTAGACGATGCTGCGGTCGAGGTAGGCGACGGCGGTCGAGGGGTCGCGCAGTCCGTTCCAGCGCTTGTAGAGCGACTCGAACGCGTCCTGCACGATCTCCTCCGCCGATCCGTGGTCGTCGACGAGCAGCGACGCGAGACCGACGAGACGTCGGTGGTGCGCGAGGAACAGCGCGGTGACCGCGGCACGTGACGAGGTCGGGAAGCTGTCGCTCCCCGGCCCTGCGTCGGTGCCGTTGCCTGCCATCGCCCTGCCCTTCCGGCTCGGATGTCAGGGGCTAAGTCGTTCGTGACCCCCTGAGGTTGACACCGATGACGGGATTTCTTCCAGGCCCGAGCCGCACGTTCCGCTGCTGCGTGGGGACAGGACGACGGGAGGTCCAGCGCACCCCCGTGGTGCCGGTCCTCCCGTCGCGGATGGCCTCCCGCGTCGGTGGCCTACGTGCCGAACCGGATCGACTGCACCGCGGCGTCGAAGTCGGCCGCGAGCCCGTCGGTGCCTGGGGCGCCCGTCGTCCAGGACTCCCAGACGATCAGAGGAGGCTTTCCGTGCTCGGCGATATCGGCGACCCGCGTCGTGGTGCCCGCCGCGAGGACCGGGCAGGACCCGGCGGCGTCGCACCCGAGGGCAGCTGGGACGTCGTGAGTAGCAACGACAGTCGCGAACTGCGCGGACCGCCTGTCGACCAGCTGCGACGAGAACTCCCCCACGATCGTGACACCCGGTTTGTCGGGCAACGAACCCACCGGGTCAGGGCCTGAGCCCACCGGTGACATCGCACCGAAGATCCGAGACGGGTGCGCACAGTCAGCCGCCGAGCTCGCGACGGCGCTCTCGCACGACACCTCCCAGGTCACGAGGCGACCCGACGGCGCAGTCGCCGGGGACACCCGGGTGGCCCACGGCGGAAGCACGAGGGTGAACGGCATCACCGTCGAATTGCTCCGATAGGTCGGCGCGGGCGGCTCTGGGATCTGCACGGTCGCGAGCAGGTGGTCGACGTCGGCGACGTACGTCGCCAACTGCGGGTTGCCCTTATCCGCCCGCAGCAGCACCAGCAACGGCGGTGCGACCGACCCGAGCTCGTAGTAAGGCCGGGTGTCGGCCCTGATCACAGCGAGGTGCACCCGGGTGCCCGGAAGGAAGCTCCAGCAGCTCGGTTCTGCGGTGTCGACGGTGCCGGAGCCAGCGCAACCGAGGCCGCCCGGAACCGCGCTCGACGCGACAACGTCGAGCACGGTTGCCTCATGTCCGGCGAACGTCGCCGGATGCACACCCGACAAGGTCAGCAGGTGCGCGTCCTGCAGCGCCGTGAGGTGGTCGAGATAACCCTGCGCGCTCGGGATCACGAGCCGGTCGGACTCCGTTGCGCCGAACGCCACCTGCGGGGCGAGGACGATGAGCTTGGCGTCCTGGCCTGGCGAGCAGTCCGTCCAGCACTGGTCGTTCTGCCAGACGATCCTTCGGTCCCCGGTCACAGGCGGCGTGGGTCCGGCCGCCCAGTCGGGGACGTTGGCTGTGAAGGGGACGACGAAGCCCTGCGAGGTATAGGACGTGGTCGGGCTGACCGGCTCCGTGTCGATGTGCGGTGCGGCGAGGCGTACCCCGACGAGGACGGCAAGGGCGATCGCGACGACCGCGGCCAGACCGATGACCCAGGTACGCCGGTGACGGTCGCGCTCGAGTCGGTCGAGCCGACTCTCGAGCTCGACGGCGGCGCGTGGAAGGTCGACTGCGGCCGACAGCTCGTCGGCCTCGGTGTGCAACGCGGCAGAGAGCCGCGACTCGAGGTCGTTCATGCCCACGCCTCCATTCGCTTCTGCAGGGTCTCGGTCGCTCGGAAGGCATGTCGCTTGACCGAGCCGTTGCTGATGCCGAGCCACTCGGCGATCTGGTCCTCGGAGAGATCGAGGTAGTAGCGCAGCACCATCACCTCGCGCTGGCGGCGTGGCAGAGCGCGTAAGGCTTCGACGAGCTCGTCGCGCTCATTGCGGTCGAGGCCGAGACTCTCGGCCGAGGGTGCCGTGCCCGCATCGGGGATGTCGTAGGCACGCTCGGTCATCCGCTTGCGCAGCCGTGACCGCGAGCCGTTGACGACGCTGCGGTTGAGATACGCGACCGCGGCCTGCGGATCACGCAGCCGACCCCAGCTGCGGTAGAGCGACTCGAAGGCGTCCTGCACGACTTCCTCGGCGCTCTCCCGGTCGTCGACCATCAGCCCCGCCAGCCCGACGAGGCGCCGATAGTGGTGGTGGAAGATCTCCGTCACCGCGGCGCGCGGAGACCCGGGGAGGCTGGGCTGCCCCGTGCCGCTCGTGCCTGTCATGTCGGCTCCCCTGCTCGGATGTCATGGGATAGGACGCACGACACCGGGGTTGGTTGACACAGGATCCTCGACATCCTCCCGGGGCGAGCGCGCCCCACGCCGGAGGTCGACGAGCCATCGTGAGTTGTGGCAGGCAGGACGGCCGGGCGTACGCCAGCATGTGCGGTGCAGCGCACACGACCAAAGGTGGACCCATGCCGACCCAGGTGAACTCCGACGACGTCACGCGGATGAGCGAGGCGCTCTTCATCGAGCGAGACTGGCGCAGCGCGTCGGCCAGCAAGTTCTGGGTGCTCCTCGTGCTGGCGACCGTCATCGCGACGTCGGGCGTGATTGCCGACAGCACGGCGAGCGTCATCGGAGCGATGATCGTGGCGCCGCTCATGACGCCGATCCTGGGCATCGCGCTGGCGATCGTGCTGGGGGATCGCCCGGCACTGCTGCCCAGCGTCGCCTACGTCGTCGGCGGTGCGC
The DNA here is from genome assembly GCA_025351185.1 of Candidatus Nanopelagicales bacterium. Taxonomy (GTDB): domain Bacteria; phylum Actinomycetota; class Actinomycetes; order S36-B12; family CAIYMF01; genus Longivirga. The sequence continues at coordinate 1,090 of JANXWJ010000038.1, read as the reverse complement.
TCCTCGTCATCGCGATCGCGTTCGTCATCGGGATGGTCAACTTCCACGCCGACGACTACGCCACCAACGGTCAGGTGGCCGCGCGCATCAGTCCACGACTCATCGACCTGCTCGCCGCCCTGGCGACCGGCACGGTCGGGGCGTTCGCTCTCGTGCGACGCGACATCAGCGATGCGCTGCCTGGCGTGGCGATCGCTATCTCGCTGGTGCCGCCGCTCGCCGTCGTGGGCCTGCTGCTCGAGGCTGGTCGCTATGCCGATGCCTCACAGTCGCTGCTGCTGTTCGGCACCAACGTAGCGGCGATCATCGTTACCGGCACGCTCGTGCTCCGCCTCTACAAGGTCCGCGAGATCGCCAGAGCCGCAGGCACTGTCACGGGTGGTGTAGGTCGCCGCACGATCACGATCATCGTCGCTCTGCTGGTGGTCGTCGCTCTGCCTTTGGGGATCGGCACCTTCAACGTGGCCTACGACAGCCTCGTGCAGGTGAAGGCGACGCCGATCGCTCAGGCCTGGGCGACGAAGGCCGGGTGGCAGGTCACGACCGTCACCGTCGTGAACCGCACCATCATCGTCACTGCACTGGGCCCACCGCCGGAGGTGGAGGTCGACTCCCTGCGCACGGCGCTCAACGACGCCGGCTACTCCGCCGACGACGTCGTGATCCGCCTCGTCGTCGGCGGCACCAGGCTGTGCGCCGCAGGCGGCACGACCTGCGTCATTCCGTCCGATCTGCAGGCGTCCTCCTAACTCGACGCCGCAGGGCGACCGGTCGCCCGGGTGACGTTGGCGGCGTGCAGCTCGAGCATCCCGTCAAGCTCGATGCGCGGATCGTCACACGCGCCGCGTGCGTCCAGATCGTCGAGATAGCGGCGGTCTGCTTCCCAACGCTGAGAGGGGTTCTCGGCGATTGATCCGTGCCCGGGGATGAGCAGGCGAGAGCGTCGTACGGCATCTTCGAGCGAGTCCAGACCGGTGCGGTAGGTCGCGAGGTCGGTGTCGTCGTCGTCGGGCATCGGCAGCTCGACATCGCTGAGCATGTCGCCGGCGACCAGCAGCCCGAGGTCGGGCAGCTCGAGCGCGAGGTGGTG
>JANXWJ010000299.1 GCA_025351185.1 Candidatus Nanopelagicales bacterium | reverse complement strand
CCGGCGCCGATCACGACCACGTCGACATGCTCGATATGCGGGTCACTCATCGCGCGATCCCTCGTCGGTGCTGACGTACGCCTCGGGGAACGCCGGCGCGAGGCACGCCCGCACTCCCCGCACGCCATCGACAGAAACCAGGCAGTCTTGACACGCGCCGATGCCGCAGAACAGCCCGCGCGGCCGGTCCCAGATCCTGGTACGCCGCCAGGACACGCGGCCGTCGCGGACGAGCACGGCCGCGATCGTGTCGCCGTCGTACGCCGAGAGCTCCCGACCATCGACGTGCAGCGTGAACTCTGCGCGATCGTTCACGAGACCTCCCCGAATCGCAACGGCGAGAAAGCTTCCACCGACATCGACAGCGGCGCGCCGGTGATGGCTTCGGTGACGAGCAGCGCCGTCGCTGGCGCCAGTCCGATGCCCGCGCCCTCGTGACCGCAGGCGTGCACAAGGCCGTCGGCCCGGGAGTCGAGGCCGATCACCGGCAGGTGATCGGGGCAGTAGGGCCGGAAGCCACGATAGGAGCGCTGCACTCGAGCGGACGCGAGCACCGGAAAGAGTAAAATCGCCTGTGCCGCAAGGCGTCCGAGCACATCGTAGGACGTCGAACGGTCGAACCCGACCCGCTCTCGACTGGCACCAATGAGCACCGTGCCGGAGTGAGTGGACTCCACGACCGGTGATGTCTCGAGCCCGGCACTGTCGCTGGCGACGTTGGCGACGTAGTCAGCGCCGTACACCTTGTGCCGCACGGTGTCCGGAGGCAACGGCTCTGTGACGAGGATGAAGCCACGCCGTGGCAGCACCGGGACCGGAGCCCCCGCCATCGCTGCGACCGCACCGCCCCAGGTGCCCGCCGCGTTGACGACCCACCGGCACTCGAGGAGGCCGCCGCGCGTCAGCGCTCCGGTGACGACGCCGTCACGACCGCGCTCGATCGTGAGCAGCTCCGTGTGCGGCCGCACGTCGGCGCCCCGAGCCCGCGCGCGGCGGAGCAGATGTGCGGCCGCGAGCATCGGTTGCACCTGCATGTCCTGCGGGTAGAGCATCCCGCCGGCGAGACCGCGGGCCAGGTGCGGCTCGAGCGACGGGAGGTCGCTGGCCGCGACCGGCTGGGCGTCGACCCCGTGCTCCCGCTGCGCGGCGGCAGCGACGACAAGGGCGGCGAGGCCGGCCGGTGTCGCCGAGACGATGAGCCCGCCCTTGGCGTCGAGCTCGACCGCCTCCGGCAGCTCGTCGAGCAGCTCGAACCACAGCCGTCGCGACAGCAGCGCGAGGTCGAGCTCGGGCCCGGGCTTCTTGTCGGACACGAGGATGTTGCCCTCGCCAGCGCCGGTGGTGCCCGAGACGACGGAGCCACGATCGATGACGCACACGCGCAGGCCGGCCGCACTGAGCCGGTCGGCGCACGACGCCCCGACGATCCCCGCGCCCACGACCACGACGTCGAAGGAGTCACGCGAGTTGGCCACAACCAGACCCTGCCAGGTCAACGCAGGCGCAGCACACCGAACCGCCGCGTGGGCCACCAGTCCCCGTGCTCAGACTGATCGTGTGGCTGTTTCTGACCCCCGGAAACGACCGCACGATCAGTCTGAGCGTGGCTTCCACGGAGTTCACGCCGGGGGCGTGAACTCCTGCGTACGTGTCATAGCGGCTGCTCGGCCTTTTGCGCTCACCACGAGGGCCATCTTGCGGCTGGCCTCGTCGATCATCTCGTCGCCGAGCATGACGGCTCCGCGGGCGCCGCCCTCGGCGGAGGTGTAGTAGTCGTAGGCGTCGAGGATCATCTCGGCGTGGTCGTAGTCCTCCTGGCGAGGGGAGTAGACCTCGTTGGCGGCGTCAACCTGGCCGGGGTGCAGCACCCACTTCCCGTCGAAGCCGAGAGCGGCACTGCGACCGGCGACGCGGGTGTAGCCCTCGACGTCCTTGATCTGGAGGTAGGGGCCGTCGATCGCCTGCTTGTCGAAGGCGCGCGCCGCCATGAGGATCCGCATGAGGATGTAGTGGTAGGCGTCACCGGTGTCATAGCCGGGCGGGTTCTCCCC